>CAYSWT010000045.1:0-14865 GCA_964434845.1 uncultured Atribacterota bacterium
CTGTTTTTCAATCTTACGCCGTAGGCTGATATCCTGTTGCAGTTTACAGGATAGAATATTACAAAAATGGGGGTCATATCATGCGAAATAGCGCAATGATTTTGGGTATCATTGGTGGTATTTTAGGAATGATTTTTTCAGCGGTGGTCCTCATCGCCGGCATAACTATGCGTTTCGCCGGTACTATGAATCTAAATGAAATGAATATTCCGTTGGAAATTCAACGACTTCTTCCCGTATTTGGCACCATAGCAGTAGGTAGAGGAGTCGGGGCTTTAATATTCTCTATCTTGGGTCTAATTGCAGCTATTATTGTCAAGAAAAAAGGTCAAATCGGTGGAATATTAATGCTGATTTCTGGCATTGTTGGTTTTGTTTTCCTCCTGATCGGCTTCATTATTCCAGGAATACTTCTCATTATTGGTGGCATCCTGGCTCTAATTAGCAAAGAGAATATGAGTAAGTAGAAATCCATGCCAAGAAAATTATAAAGATGTTGAGTTGTTGAGTTGAAATGGATTAAAACATGAGATTGCCACGCCACCACAGAACGGTGGCTCGCAATGAAAGATCATTTTGATTTTTTTACGATTCACGGCTCACCACTAACGATTCACTGTATTTTCACAACAGTAATTAAGAATAATGCATAGCATAGATGCTGATTCAACAGGATTTTTTCTTTCTTTTCTTGACAATAAAATTAACCCATGAGTAAAATGAACGTTGTATCAAAAATTTGATAAAAAAGGGGAATAAAAAAAATGAAGTCAAAACGTATATTTCTATTTTTATCAGTCGTGTTTCTTTTGTCAGTATTTATTTTTATCATCGCTGAAGGAGCCTTTGCTGCAGATGCCAAGTACAAAATGGTCTCCATTCCCAAACTTCGCGCTCCCTGGTTTAATCAATTGGAAAATGGTTTGAACAAGGCTTCAGCCGATTTTGGTATCGAAGTTTATCAGCAAGCCCCAGCTTCAGCCGACGAAGCCGAACAAGTTCGGTTGATCGAAGATGCCATCAACCAGGGTGTCAATGCTGTTTTGGTGGTTCCGAACAATGCCAGTTCCTGCGAACCAGTATTCGCTCGTGCCAAGGAACAGAAAATCGCCGTTATCACCCATGAATCTCCAAACCAGGTCAATGCTGATTTTGATGTAGAAATGATTGATAACGTAAAGTTCGGTGAAAAGGCCATGGAACTCTTGGTCGAAAAAATGGGTGACAGTGGAAAATTCGTTATTTATGTCGGTTCACTTACTGTTCCGGCACATAATATCTGGGCCGATGCTGCTGTAGCTCTGGCTAAAGAAAAATACCCAAATCTGGTTCAAGTAGCTGATCGATATCCAGTTTCTGAAGATCAGAATTTAGCCCGTCAGACCTCTTTAGAAATCCTCACTGCCAACCCCGATCTAAAAGGTTTTCTCTGCTTTGGGAGCCAGGGAGCACCAGGTGCTGCTCAAGCCGTGCGCGAAAAAGGACTGCAGGATAAAGTGGCGGTTATCGGGACAACTTCTCCCAACCAGGCTGCTCAGTATTTAGAAGATGAGTCCATGGACTATTCAATTCTTTGGGATCCCGGTGAAGCTGGTTATGTTATGGTATATCTTGCCAAGATGATCCTTGACGGCAAAGCTGGCGAAGTGGTTGATGGCATTGAAATCCCAAATATCGGTAAAGCGAAGGTCGATGGTATCAATGTTCTCTTCGACAAACCATTAATTGTAACAAAAGAAAACATGAAAGATTACAATTTCTAATCACGACATTTACTGATTTTGCGGTCTTCCATACACGAAGTATGGAAGACCGTTTTATTTTATTAAGATTCATTTGAACCTATTATAAAAATACGGTGAAATGTAAAAAGTTTAAAGAATCTGTCATTGCGAGCCAGACAGTCTACGAAGTAGGATCAAAAGAGAAAAAAGAAGACGTGGGGGGAAACACCCCACGTACCTACGGCATGACAGATCATATCAAAAATAAAAGAGAAACCTTGGGAAAATCATCCAAGCATGAGGCGTGGCAATCTTATCCGACAACGAAGTTGTCGTCCTGAGGAGCGTTTTTTGCGACATGAGGATCTCATTTTTTGATTTCATTCCAACTCAACACCTCAACAACTCAACATCTTTACAGTAAATATTTTCATCTTATACTGGTGCCAGGGTTTTTGCCTGACATGGACATCTATTATACATAGGGAGAAACGATTTGATAAGATGACTGACTTATTACGTCTATCTAACATCAGCAAAAGCTTTGGCGGTGTTCAGGCGCTCAAAGGTGTAGATTTTACGATCGGAAAAGGTGAGATTCATTGTTTAGTCGGTGAAAATGGCTCTGGCAAATCGACTCTCATTAAAATCATTTCGGGGAACCTCCAACCCGATACTGGAGAAATCTGGATTGAAGGTCAGGTCTATAAACATCTTCGCTCAATTGACTCCATCAATATGGGGATTCGGGTCATCTTTCAGGATTTTGCTCTCTTCCCCAACCTTACCGTTGCCGAAAATATAGCTTATAGTCAACTGGTCGAAAAAAAAGAAAAATTTTTAAACTGGAAAGAAATTGAAACGATTGCCCGCATTGCTACTGAAAAAATAAAAATAAATCTCGACTTGGATGAACAAGTTGGAAACCTCTCAGTAGCCAACCAACAAATGGTTGCCATCTGTCGGGCTCTCACCAGCGATCTTCGTTTTCTGATTCTTGACGAACCGACATCAGCACTCACCAAAAAAGAAATTGATCAACTCTTTGTAGTTGTCAAAGACCTGCAACACAAAGGAATCTCAGTCATGTTTGTCAGCCATAAATTAAATGAAGTAATGGAAATCGCCGAAAAAATCACCGTCATTCGAGATGGTCAGAATGTCGCTACTTTACCCCGGGAAGAAATAACCAATGAAAAATTGGTTTATCTCATGACCGGAAAAACCATAACCTATTCCCGGTACGATAAAAAAATTATTCCCGAGCAAAAACTGCTTGAAGTACAGCATCTTTCCAAAAAGAATAATTTTCAAGATATCTCCTTTATTCTCCACCGGGGAGAAATATTTGGCATAACCGGACTCCTTGGATCGGGAAGAACCGAATTAGCTCTTGCCCTTTTTGGAATGGACCCCGCCGATAGTGGGAAAATTTTTGTGGAAGGAAGAAAGGTAAGAATTCAATCGGTCAAGGATGCCGTTCAAGCTGGTATTGGTTACGTTCCCGAGAACCGATTGGTACAAGGTTTGATCATGAAAAGGTCGGTTGGTGATA
Organism: uncultured Atribacterota bacterium; assembly: GCA_964434845.1. Taxonomy (GTDB): domain Bacteria; phylum Atribacterota; class Atribacteria; order Atribacterales; family Atribacteraceae; genus CAYSWT01. The sequence goes on from CAYSWT010000045.1 coordinate 3,280, forward strand.
ATATTGTTACAGTTATCATCAAACGGCTTTTAAGAAATTTTAAATTGATCGATTCGAAGGAATGGGACATCACGGTCAATTCCTGGATCAATGAATTGGGTATTAAAGTTGCCGGATCAGATATCGCCGTTCAAACCCTTTCTGGCGGAAACCAGCAACGAGTCGTTATTGCTAAATGGTTAGCCGCACATCCTAAAATTCTCATCCTTGATAGTCCAACAGTAGGTATTGATATCGCCGCCAAAAGCAGCATTCACAAAATCATCCGAGAAATGGCTGAAAAAGGAGTTGGGATTATTTTTATTTCCGATGAAATCCCCGAAGTTGTCAATAATTGTAACCGGATTGCCATTATGAGAAATGGACGAATAATTGAACAAATCAATACCTCCGATGTAAACGAAGCTGATATCCAACGGCGGGTCGAGATGAGCGAAACTGATAGTTTGATGAGATAATCGATGGAGAGAATTCAATCCCATGAATAAATTACTCAAACAAACCGAATTTTACATTGCAGTGGTTATTATCATTCTCAGTATCGTAATAACCATCTTTAATCCCCGCTTTTTGACCGCTGAAAATCTCTTCGATTTATTGAAAAGCTTTTCGGTCATCGGTATTATGGCAGTTGGGGTGCTCTTCGTCCTGATTTTAGGTGGATCTCCCGATGTTTCTTTCACTGCTATTGCCCAGGTCGTCGAATATGTCGTGGTCATTATGACCCTCAAATGGGGAGGTAATATCATCCTGGCTTTCCTGATAGCTGCTGCCCTCGGGACACTCATGGGAAGCTTCAATGGCTTTCTGGTCCATTATTTTCGAGTCCCCACAGTCATTATCACTATAGCTACTTTAAACATCTATTATGGACTCCTCTATGTTTTTTCTAAAGGTCAAGTGATTTTTGTTGTTCATCCTATGTTCAGGGATTTTGCCAATATCAAAATTGGCAGCTTTATCAATCAAAATAATGTGGCTTATGGTTTCACTCTTATGCCGCTTATTTGGATTTTGGTTCTTTTCCTGGGTTGGTATATATTAAAATACACCAGTGTGGGAAGAAATATTTATGCGGTTGGTGGAAATGAAGTTGCTGCCGAAAGAGTTGGTATCAATGTTTTTCGAACCAAACTCTTTGCTTTCAGTTTTATCGGTCTTCTCTCAGGAATCGCTGCCATTGTTCACGCCGCCATCGTTCAATCCGCCATTCCTAATATCATCGTCGGTCAAGAATTGAACGTCATCGCCGCTGTTTTCCTCGGTGGAGCCAGTGTCTTCGGAGGCGGTGGATCAGTTATTGGAACCTTCCTGGGAATTATGCTTTTCGCTATTATGAACAATGGCCTTACTCTTCTTAAAATATCAACTTATTGGTTTAATGTTTTTGTGGGTGCGGTTATTGTCATTAGCATTACTATCAGTGCCATTCAAAAAATTCGCCAGGAAAAAAGTAGGATCAAGATCCATATCGAAGAAAAGGCGGAGGATCGGGTATGAAGAAAAATATTCCGAACTTATCTCTTTACGTTATCTTAATCATTATCGTCGTGGTTATGTCAATCCTTAATCCTTCGCGGTTTCCCACCATTTCAAACTTTCGCTCGATGGCATACCAGCTCCCATTGCTGGCTTTTCTCTCCATGGGAATGATGATCACCATGTTGAGCGGAGGAATTAACTTGGGAATTGTCGCCACCGCCAATTTTACTGGCATCATTACCGCCCTCACTCTACGGGCATTATCCGGCGGGAATCCGACAGAAGCTTCGGCATTAGTCATTCTCATCTCCATGGTCATGGGTGTTATCGCTGCTTTGGGAGCAGGAACCCTAAGTGGCATCCTCACTGGCTATTTAAGAGTTCCCGATATGCTTGCTACCCTGGGTACCATGACTCTTTTAAACGGAGTGAATATCGTTCTAACCAAGGGATACACCATTACCGGTTTTCCTAAATCGCTGATTACCATCGGCAATGGATTACTTTTTGGAATACCAATTCCTTTTTTTATTTTTTTGATCTTTACCTTTATCCTAACCATCATTCTTAATAAAACCGTTTTTGGTTATAGTCTCTATATGCTGGGTTCAAATTTCACTGCCGCTAAATTCTCCAATATAGATACCAGATCGATAATACTCAGGGAATTTCTGCTTTCTTCTCTTTTTGCAGCGGTTACTGCCTTTATCATGATGGGACAGCTCAATTCAGTTAAAGCAAATTATGCCGAATCTTACCTGTTAGTTGCCATCCTGGCTTGTTTTCTGGGTGGAGTCGATCCAGCCGGTGGTTTCGGGAAAGTATCGGGAATGATCGTTTCGGTAGTGATTCTTCAAGTCATTTCCAGCGGTGTTAACCTGCTACGTATGGACCCATTTTTCATACGGGCTATGTGGGGTTTTATCATAATCGCTGTTATCGCCATCAATTACTTTAACGAAAAATCAAAAACGCGGATTAAGATGGTCAGTAGCAATTAGAGACAATATTGGAAATTGATTCATTCATTTTTTCTTGAAGCAAATTTGTTTATTGTATAAATAAGGGAGGTACTAATCATGAAAGATGGAGATGTCATCCAAATTGCCCATGTGGTGAGAGATCTCGACACAGCCATGAAATACTTTTGGGAAGTGTTCCATATCGGTCCCTGGGATATTTATACCTTTGGTCCCCCAGATGTACGGGATTCAATGGTTCGAGGGAAACCCTCCGATCACAAGTATCTTCTGGCGGTCGCCTGGACCGGTGATGTCCAGATCGAACTCATGCAACCCCTGACCGGTCGAAGCCTGTATGATGAATTCTTAGAGAAAAAGGGTGAAGGATTACACCACATCAAACTGTATTATAAGGATTGTCAAAAAGCGTTGGAAGAATTTAAGAAAAAAGGGATCGAAGTCATTCAGAGTGGTAAATTTGACGAAGATGAATTCTACTATCTTGATACTGAAGCCGCTTTAGGAACGATCTATGAAATCGGCAATAACGGCAAAATCCGTAAACCAGAACGAAGATACCCCGCTTCTTTTCAGAATTGTTCCAAAAAGTAAGTATTCAAACTTGAATTGAACACGAGTTAACACAAAATATCCTCTCCCTCCTTCGTTAGGATTATGATGAGAGGATATTTTGTTTCCCTCTCTCCCTCAAACTCTCTATTTTTTACAAATCATTTATTTATCTTTCACAATTTTCGTCTTTTCAGAGTAAAATGAATGAAAGCTATCAATATGGGGAGGGATAGATGTGATACCTCACGAACTTGCAAAAGACATGTTAACCACCATGCTTAAAATCAGATTTTTTGAGGAAGAAGCAGTCAAACTCTTCGCCGCCAAAGAACTCCCTGGCTGGTTACATAGCTATATTGGCGAAGAAGCGGTGGCAACAGGTGTATGTCTTGCACTCCAGCCGGATGATTATATTTCGAGTACTCATCGGGGACACGGTCATTGTATCGCCAAAGGAGTATCCCTAAAAGCCATGATGGCCGAGTTATATGGAAAAGCAACTGGTTACTGTCATGGGAGAGGTGGTTCGATGCACATTGCTGATTTCTCGAAAGGGATGATCGGAGCCAATGGAATCGTCGGTGGTGGTATTCCAATCGCAACCGGAGCTGCCTTGGGAAGCATGATGAAAAACCTGGGAAGAGTATCTGTATGTTTTTTTGGTGATGGCGCATCCAACCAGGGAGCATTCCATGAAGCCTTAAATTTAGCCGCGGTATGGAATCTCCCGGTGGTCTATGTGTGTGAAAATAATCTGTTTGCTGAAACCACTCCGCAAAAACACCACCAAAAAATTGTAGATATTGCACAAAGAGCTGATGCTTATGGCATCATAGGTGATATCGCCGACGGGATGAACGTTCTTTCAGTCTACGAAAAAGCCGCGCTTGCGGTCGATCGAGCCCGTCGGGGTGAAGGACCCACCCTGCTTGAATGCAAAACTTACCGTTTTCGCGGTCATTGGGAAGGCGACCCGCAGCCCTATCGAACCAAAAATGAAATCGATGAATGGAAAAAGAAGGATCCGATTCGGACATTCACTCAGTATGTTTTTGATAATGGTCTTCTCCAGCAAGCCGATATTGCTGCACTCACTCTTTCCATCCAAACAGAAATACAGGAAGCGGTTGAATATGGACGCAACTCTCCACTGGCTGACGTTCAAGAAGCATTGAGTGGACATATTTGAAAGTCAACCAAATATTCAGGATAGACCTCCATGCTGCTACGCAGCACCATAGGATATGGAAACCATGGAGGTCTATCCTATTAGTTTTAGTCTTTGTTGTTTTTATCTTACGCCGTAGGCTGAGATCCTGGTGTATTTCCAGGATAGACCCTCATGCCACTGAGTGGCACCAGATGAAGATGAAAACTTTGAGGGTCTATCCTTTCAGTTTTAGTCTTTTCTGTTTTTCAATCTTACGCCGTAGGCTGATATCCTGACGGAGTTTACAGGATAGACCGCCACACCATATTCCGCACCAGTGACAATGAAAATACCCACTCACCCTGACCCTCTCCCGACAGTCTACGACGTAAGATGTAAAAAGATACGATTGGGAAAGGCGCCCAATCGTGGGCGAGGGAAAATATTAGAAGAAGGTAAGGATGAAGGTGATTTTTTTAGACGACTCACGATTCACAACTCACCACTCACGATTCACGGTATTTAAGCTATTTCCAGAATAATCTATTTGTTTAAGAATATGATTGAGGTGAAATAATTATGAGACAAATAACCTTTCGGGAAGCTATTCAAGAAGTTTTGGACTTTGAGCTTCAGAACAATCCCGATGTATTTCTCTTAGGAGAAGATATCGGTCCGCTTGGTGGCGCCTTTGGTGTCACCACCGGTTTATGGCAAAAATACGGTGATGAACGGGTCAGAAATACCCCACTCTCGGAAATTGCCATCGTTGGTGCGACCACCGGAGCTGCCGCGGTTGGAATGAGGCCGGTCGCTGAAATAATGTTTTGCGATTTTTTGTTTGTTGCCGGTGATCAACTCATCAATCAAACCGCAAAAATGCGATACATGTTTGGCGATCAATGTCAGCTTCCCCTGGTCATTCGAACGACAATTGGAGCCGGACTTTCCGCTGCCGCCCAACATTCCCAATCCTTAGAAGGATTACTGGCACACATCCCCGGCTTTAAAACGGTTATCCCCTCGACACCTTATGATGCAAAAGGCCTCCTGAAAACTGCCATCGATGACAATAATCCGGTTTTATTCTATGAACACAAAGGTCTTTATAATCTACGAGGTGAAGTTCCGGAAGAAGCCTATTCCATTCCTTTCGGAGCTGCCGATGTGAAAAGAAGTGGTAAAGACATCACGGTGATAGCAACCGCTGAAATGGTTCATAAATCTCTTCATACCGCTGAGCAATTATCAGAAGAGGGAATCGATGTTGAAGTTATCGATCCACGAACCTTAGTTCCCCTGGACATGGAAACCATTCTTCAATCAGTGAAAAAAACTCATAAAGCTCTTGTCGTCCATGAAGCTCACCTGAGTTACGGTCCTGGTGCGGAAATTGTGGCTCGTCTTGCTGATGAAGCCTTTGATTATCTCGATGCACCATTAAAAAGAATCGGTGCCAAAGACGTTCCTATACCAATGGCACCCCACCTGGAAAGCTTCGTCATCCCCCAAGAAAAAGATATCTATCATGCCATTAAAGATATCATGAAAACTTAACCCACGGCATAAGACTGATAAATTGAAAAGAATAATACTAAGGAAAAAAGACATATACATATCCGGGTTAATTGCTTTTTAAAAGTAGGCTGAGTTTTCGTTTTCTGATGGAGCCAGGGTATTTTTAAGGCATGAATGTTTTTTTAAAAAATTTATATTTTTTTTATTTCTTTGAATTTTTCTTGTAAATACTGGAAATATTAAAGATTCCAATTATAGAATTGGCTCTACAACAACATAAATCGTTCGACCATTTTATTTGACAAATTACTATAGAGGAGATATTATAAATCTACCACGGATTCTGAGGAATCGGAGAACCGGAGGGTTGGAAAAAAGAGTTTCCTCTTGCGAAAGAGGAGGTTCGAAGTCTTTCTACCAGGGAAGATGAAAGTCCAATCCTGAAACATCGAGGGTTTTTAGTGGCCAATGAACTCCCTTGGTGGGAAAAAGGTGAGATGGTTCGTTAGAGTCCGTGGTTTTTTTATTTTAAGAAAACCTCAAACACCTCTTGTCAATTTTAGAGAAATTACTTACTTTGAATTCTTTTTTCCCTATGATGATACTTGATACACACTGCATCCATCCCCGTTTTGTTTCTTATTTTGTCCAATTAATAGTAAATATTATGAAAATACAGGCAAAAGCAATGAATAGTAATCAAGAATGAAAGAAAAAAGCCGTCACCTTGAGATGCGGTTTTGCAATCTGAGAATCTCATCTTTTAGTAAAAGTAATAATTATCATTGAACAGTGAACTGATCAAAGATATTAAAATATCACCCTTTTACAGGACGTCTCCTGTTTGATAAAGGAGGAACGAGAGGGATTCGATCTTTTAATATTTTTCATTTTTTAACCTTTAACCTTTTTCACTACCCCTTTCAAAACCCTTCTCACTCTTCTTTACGAAAGTGGAGAATAGAAACAAATGAATGGCTGAGTATTTTCATTCTCATATGGTGCCAGGGTCGTTATTCGGTCTGTATGCTTATCCTTTAATGGCCCCCAGGGTAAGTCCCCGGATTAGATAACGCTGGACAAAACCTACAAAAATAATGACTGGTATGGTTACTATTATTCCTGAAGCACATAATTGTCCCCACATGATCTCCTGATAAGAAATATAATTTGCCACGAAAACCGGGGCAGTTTTGGCGTTCGCACCGGAAAGAACCAACCCAAAAAGTAAGTCATTCCATGAAAAGACAAATCCTAAAATTGCAGTGGCAATTATTCCATTCGCACAAAGTGGAAGAATTATCTTGATAAAGGATTGCATGGGGGTACATCCGTCAATAAGGGCAGCTTCTTCCAGATCCCGGGGAACATCTTGTAAAAAACTTCGCATCATCCAAATGACCAGGGCTAAATTAATTGTAATATGGGTGATAATCAACGAAAAACGGGTATCGGTTAAACCCAAAGTGCGAAAAAGGAGATAAAAAGGAATCAGGACCGCGATGGGAGGTGCCATCCGGGTACTCAATATCCAAAAAGCGATATCTCTTTTATGCTTGAATGTATACCGAGCAATGGCATATGAGGCAGGAACGCCGACAAAAAGGACGATTATGAGTGAAAAGATACCAACTATTAAGCTATTATAAAAACCATGAATAAAATTCTGATTGGTTAGAACACTGGCATAATTTGCCAAAGTAGGTTGAAAAATAAATTTGGGTGGCATGGCGAGTGCATCCGCCCGGGTTTTAATGGACATAAAAAACATCCAAATAACAGGAAAAAGAAAAAAAAGGAGCAAGATAATCAGGCCGGTAATACAAGATATATTAATAATTTGCCTGAGCTTTTTTTGAATCATGAGGTTTCCCCTTTTCTTATAACAAAATTATTCGTGTATAAACTAAATCCAATTGTGACCACAGGTTCTATATCAGTCAATTATTTCAACCTTGCTCCAACGTAAAATTAAGGTGCAGATTACGATAACCAAGAATAAAAAGACAATGGCTAATGCACCTGAATACCCAATTTGTAGATCCCGGAAAGCATTGTAATAAATATGTATATTAAAAGTTTCAGTCGCACGTATCGGTCCTCCTCCGGTCATGGAGTAAATGATGTCAAAAGTACGGAAGGAATCAATAAATCGAAACAATAAGGCCACAATAAAAACCGGTTTCATTAATGGTAAAGTGATGTAATAAAACGATTGAACCTGGGTGGATCCATCAACTATGGAAGCTTCGAAAGGTTCTCGAGGCAGAGACATCAGACCAGCCAGGAAAATAAGAGCCATGAATGGTGTCCATTGCCATACATCGACAATAACGACTGAAAGAAGTGCCATTTTAGGGTCTGCGACCCATTCTTTACCGGTAATTCCTATGAAGGATAGAAAATAATTAATCACTCCCAAGGATGGGCTATACATAATTCTCCACATATAACCTACTGCAATCGGTGTGACGATCATCGGAAAAAGAAAGAGCGTCCTGAACAAGTTTTTTCCTTTAAAATCACGATTGAGTAAAAGAGCCAGGAGAAGTCCGATAATAAATTCCAAACCAACAGTACTGATTGTAAAGAGAAAAGAGGTCTTTAATGAATTCCAAAAATCTCCATTACGAAGTAAAGATAAATAATTCATAAAGCCAATAAAGGTCATATCTTTAGGGTAAAGCAGATAATAATCATGAAGGCTTACCCAAATATTATAGAGGAAAGGGAAAAGGGTAATGAGAGCTAAAATAAGGAGAGATGGAATCAAAAGCAAATAAGGAAAAATCCTCTTATTTTGAAGAAAAGACACTTTGTGAAAGAACTCCTTCTTTTTCAACGATTTTTCCCCTTCTTTAAAATATCAATTCAATAGTGGGCCGGTTTAAGAGCTTGCCGACCCACTATCAAACGATCTATTTCTTCTTCAGCGTTTCAAGTGTCTTTTGTTGCGCTTCTTTCAATGCATCAGCAGTGCTCATTTCTCCTGAAAAGGCTTTTTGAAGGGCAATATCGACAATATCCATAAGAGGAGCAATCTCTTTTACCATTGGGAAAGCATATCCTTCAGAATATTTGGACATGGTTTCCGCACTGACTTGGATCCAGTCGGCAGGATACATCTTTGCCAGTTCTTCACTTTTAAATATCGAGTCTCGCATGATTTCAGTAGCTCCTAACCCAGTTTTTAATGCGGTAGGTTTAGAAGTTACCCATTCGATAAACAACCAGGCAGGTTTTTTCTTGGGAGACTGAGCCGTCATCGCCCAGAACCAGGCGGTACCAGCGGCGGGATTACGTTTCCCGTTGGGACCAGCAGGCAACATTGCATATCCAGTCTTTCCAGCTACTTTCGATTGCTCTTTGTCTTCAAAATTACTTACAAAAATGCTAGCATCTCCACCAAATATTGCGGCTTTCCCTTGCTGAAAATCAGATGTACATTCATACCAGCTATAGTTCAATGCTCCAGCTGGACCCGCTTCCTTTAATAACTTGAGATACATTTCAGTAGCAGCCAAAGTCGGTACCGAATCAAGTTCTGGTTCTCCAGTCTTAGGGTTAATCCAGTATCCGCCATAAGTTTGAACATACCCGTTCCATGGCCAGCTGGTTCCCACTCCACGGGCCAGTCGCAGAACAATACCAGCCATATCAGACGTCTTAAGTTTCTTTGATAAATCAAGCAGTTCATCCATGGTTTCGGGTATTTTTACTCCTTTTTCCTGGAAAACATCCTTCCGGTAGAACATAATCTGGCAATCGGGTGCAACTGGTATTCCATAGAGAACATCCTTATAAGTACAATCTCGTAGCGAACCAGTCGAGTAATCCTTAAAATCATACCAAGCGGCATCAGTCAGGGCAGGATCATCGATAAAGGGTTTGAGAGGTTCAATCCATCCCCCCTCTGCATACATTACCGTAAAGGAATGGTTGAGGAAAAATACATCGGTTGCGGGTTTTCCAGAAGAAAGATCAATAACAATTTTTTTAAAAAATTCTCCTTCCGGATAATCATCAATAGTGACTTTTATACCGGTTAGAGCCTCAAACTCGGGGATAAGGGTCTTGAGAGTGTCAATTCCCCTTCTGCTGCATGCCATAATATTCAATTTTTCCCCGCTAAATTGTTTCCAATTGATATTTGCTTTATCGGGCGGTATAAAACCCGCTCCATATACCGAAGTAGCCAAAAACACCATTAAAAAAACAACACATACGATAAACATTAGAAATAAACTTATCCTTTTCACTTTTCCGCCCCCTTAATTTTTATGTTTAGGAGAGTGAAGTACTATGTAAATCTCCCATGCAGTATTATATACCTTATAGAAATAATTTTGCTCAGAATTAGCAGAATTTTAATGATTCATTTTAAATTTGTTTTTTGATCAAGTCTTATTTTATATGTAAAAAGACCTCGGTTAGATGAATAAGTCAAGATATTGAATTCTCCTCATTAACAGAATTCACTGTTAACTCAAAGTGAGACATTCTATTCAATTATCCAATGAGTCATTTCCAAAAAAAGATCAACCCAAGCATGGTCAGCGTAAACCATACTCACCATACACTGATAGAGACTGTGGGTAACTCAAAAAACGAGTTACCCACAGTCTCTATCAGCCGACGACGAGTATTTTTATAGTCTTTTAACCCTTAACGATAAGTGGAAGGAGTATTAAATCAGTATATTTTCAATCCTCAATGACCGTTTATAGGAACCTAATTAACCAATTGTTTGCTTCCACTCATCATAGTCAGTCATATCAAGATACTTTCTTCCACCAACCCATTTCTCACCATATTCGATGAAGAATGCTCCAATGAGGCGGAGGCCTGAATCCCGGTTGGGAAAGAGCCGGATCACTCGTTACCGGCGTTGGATTTCTTCATTCAACCGTTCAATGCTGTTGGTGGTTCGGAACTTTGTGCGATATTTCTTGGGGAGTCTCAGCGCGGCGGTAGAATCATCAAATCCAGCTTCCATTACCTCCATGGCTTTGGGTGCTTTCATCCAATATTCATCAAGGGTTTTATTGAGAAGAAAACTGGCCGTTGCCGGGTTGGATACCTCAAAGATTCCTCTAACTCAAGCGTGGATTTCCTCCTGGAGTACTTTTTACCAACCACAAGCAGGGCGCTTCGTTAGCGAACCCGATGCTCTTCGCGAATTTTGATCACCAGGGTATCGACGATGGGGAAAGGATACTGTTTTTGGATAAAGGTCGTTCATTCCTGGAAGTGACCACGGGATTCAGTCCTTTACATAACTCTAAACGGTGGATTTCGAAAACTCTTCACCACACAGTTCGGTGGTGAGGTACTGGATTTTTCGGGTTGAGACGTCGTTGACCACCATTTCCATCAATGTAAGAATAAATGCCTGTTCGTTTAGTTGAAACCGAGCAAACATTTCAGTGGAGAACTGACCGTTCAGGATGTGAGGCATCTAGGTGGTGAGACTCCCCACCCAGGTGGTGAAGGTACGAGGATAGGATCTATTCTGGTATCCCTTTCGGTCATCGGTTTATTCATAGTATTCAGCGTTGAGTTGTTTGAATGGTCTGAGCTTGTAGTATTTTATTCAATACTGATTCCAGAAGTTGAGCCATCCCTTAATCTTTGGCTTTATTTAAAAAAGTTGATGAAAAGTTCGAAAATTTTGGTAATCTGATATTGAACCATTTCCAAAATACCTCTGGTTTTAGTATTGTTTGCAAACTATATTCTAACCGAGGTTTTTGAAATTGGCTCTTTAAATTTACACAATTATACGGACTTAACTTTCAATGATATAATATCGACACTAAATTGAATCAGGGGGTGATATTTGTTTGTGTCAAATAATGTTCGCAATTTACTCTTAACTAACACCGGAGACTCTTTTTGAAC
>CAYSWT010000046.1:0-14464 GCA_964434845.1 uncultured Atribacterota bacterium
TCCAAGAGTTCCACCATCCCTGAATCTTTGGTGTTTTTCAAAAAAAGGTGATGCAAAAGTTCGAAAATTTCGCTCATCTGATATTGAGCCAATTTCAAAAACCTCGGTTCAAATGGAGTTTCCAAACCAAACACGAAAACCTGACGGACAGTCATGATCTCACATCTCGATAGGGTAATACCCGAATTCTTTCACGGCTCGATATACTGCCAGAACATTCTCTACCGGTACATCAGCGGTATACATGTTGGCACTGGAAAGAATCAGCCCCCCTCCTCGGGCTACCGAGGAAATGATTCGTTTCACTTCCTTTTCGACATCTTTCGGCGTACCCCGCGGAAGTACTTCACGGGTATCGATATTTCCCATGAGACAGAGCCGATCGCCGTAATGGGCTTTTACCCAAGCGATGTCGACCCCAGCGGCGGGCTCAAGCGGATGGAAGCCAACAATTCCCAAACCAAGCAGATCGTCGAGCAGCGAGGTGATTTGCCCATCGGAATGAAAGAACACGTATACTTCCTGTTGTTTTTTGCGGGCGTAGGCGTAAATGGCAGCAATCTCATCTTTTAACGCCGGAAAGAGCACTTTGCGGTAAAAATGAGGAGACATAAACGGACCTTGATTGCCGGCAATGTCGTCATCAACCAGAATGATTTGAGCACCGGCATCAATATACAGCTTAGCGATTTCGGCATTATAGGCAGTAAACCGGCGAATGATATGTTCCAGCTCCTGGGGATGGGTGATTGACCAAGTCATATAATTTTCGTATCCCATCAGGGGTGTGATCATTCCTCGACCACCCCAGACATCAGCAGCGATAAAAAAGTTAGTTTCCTTGACCCACCGTTCGATTTCATGGGCGTTCTCGTGGTAATAATCCAGTGGAGGAAAATGATACTCATAGACGTCTTCCGGCTTTTGAATTGGGGATTCGATCATGCTGGAAGTCAATGATCCAAATTCTGATTCTTCATAGACTGCCCCCCACCCATCTTTGATGATACTTCGACCTGAGGTACATTTCCCGATAATCCATTTATATGGGCTTGGTTCAAAGGTACAATCCACTCCCTTGAGATCGATATCCAGTTTTTCATAAACTTCCTTGGTATCCGTAAACATATCGAAATCATTCTCATCTTTCCCGATAATTCGAGCCATTAATTTTTTATCGATGAGCCATTCCCCGGTTGGAACCCGATCCGGTTCCCGGTGTTGAATGGCCAAGCGTACTCTTTCACGATGATCCATGGTTATTCCTCCCCCTGGTTCGTTTTTCTGAGAAAGGAGACTCACTTTGTCAATATCCTATCAAAGCTGACACCAATAATACCAGTAGAATACTATAAAAAACAGAAAGGTGAATTGTTAAATATTTTTACCGAATAGCATTTTTATAAAAGATTCCTATGCCAGGTATAAACCCTGGCACTCGTAGAGGGTGAAAACATATACCCTTTCACTTCTATTTTCCCCATATTAGCAAAAAGGGTTAGAGGGAATTTGAAGGAACCGACCACCATACTCGGTGGTTTCCCATTCTCTCACTACGGTGTAAGATATTGAAACAAAAAAAGACTAAACAGGATGAATAAACCCGTAGAGGATAACTTACTTTATCGGAAAGAGCTGGGCGATTAGGGGATAGTTAACATAGCAGAAAACGCACCCGAGGGTTACAATAGGTTAAGATAAGAAAAGATTTATCTACCACCATAGGGAGGGAGAGACAGTGAGAAATTGTTACATTCTACGTATGCTTGCCCTTTTTTTGTTTATGGGTTTGTTTTTTGAATTGGGAAATGCTGCTTTGGCTTCAGAGATTTTCTACGTTGCACTCAGTGGGAAAGACACTAATCCCGGTACTTTCGAAAAGCCATGGAAAACCATTCAGCATGCAGCAGATACTCTTCAAGCCGGTCAAACCGTCTTTATCCGTGAAGGAATCTATCATGAAGCAGTAGTGACCTCGAACGGGGGAAATACGAACGATGGCTATATTGTATTTTCTGCATACCAAAAGGAAAAACCGGTTATCGATGGAGCCGGAGTGAATGATGCAAATAATGGTTTCGTGATTAATAAATCCTACATTCAACTGATTGGTCTTGAAGTGTGTAATTGGAATGAAGTTGGCATATGGTTGGAAAATGCCGGATATACCAAAATATCCGACTGTATGGTTCATGATGTGACCTATGGGATTGGATTTTCCGACGGAACCCATCACTTTGAACTCAACCGGGTTGTCGCACACCATTTTGATCTGTTCGGTTTCGATGCTTCTCCCTCAGGGGGTGCTGATTGTCACCATGGGATCTTTAACGATTGCATGGCCTATTCCGGGCGTGACCCTGATCAGAATGTCGATGGCTTTGCCCTTGGCCATGGGACCCAACACGATTTCGAATTTAACCACTGTGAAGCCTATGATGTGTATGATGGCTTTGATATCAGCGCTCAAAATACCACCCTCAGCCGTTGCTTAGCCCATCATTGTTGGAATAGCGGGATGAAAATATGGCAAGATAAGGTCACAATCATCAACTGTATCAGTTATCGGAATGATAGCGCGAATGTGGAGTTAGACTGGGATGACAAACCGGGAACCGTCACTCTTCAGAATTGTACCTTGATGGGTGCCGGTACCTTCAACATCTGGATCAACAATAGCGCTGACTCGCTTCACATGTATAATACCATCCTAGCCGGGGGTGAGAACATCGGATTGGCCTTCGAACAAAAAAGCACGGCAAATTACCGAGGAGATTACAATATCTTCCACAACGCCAATCCCGATCGGGTTATTGCTGTCGGATATGAGGATGAATTTACTCTCGATCAGGTCAGAAACGGCGCCTGGATAAGGTATAGTGGTCAGGACCGACACTCAATGGTTGTCGCTTCGCTTTCTCAACTTTTTGTCAACACCTCAAAGAACGACTTTCATCTTAAAAGCAACAGTTCAGCGATCGACCAAGGAAACTCGAAAGGAACGCCATTTTTAGATTTTGACGGAAACCCTCGTCTCAATGGAAAAGGACCAGATATTGGCGCTTACGAATTTATTATGAAAGAGTAAGAATAAATCTCTGTTGAAACAATATGGGTATTGACGATAAAGTAAATAGCTTAAATATCCTTGACCAAACTTACATTATTCGTAAAGGCAGTCCTGAAAATGCTTCTGACTTTTCTCGGTTGATTTTGATTTCAGCTCCAACTTTTTTTCCTGTTTTATTAGGTCCATACCTCCACAACTTAATGGAAACCCTTTATCATAAGTCTGGAAATTTATTTAGCCATGAACATGTATGGTTTTTGAAGGTGCAGGAAAAAACCGCTGGAATGGTCCTGGGATACACTGGAGACGAAAAAAACTGTGAAGGTTTAACCACCGGCCTCTTGTTCCTGAAGCATTTCATGGAGCATGGACTTCTTCGGAAAATTGTTTACCTTTTGAGAGTTCATAGCATTGTAGATAAGGTAAAGAAAGGCGACTTCTACATCAGCAATATCGCAATCTATCCTGAGTACCAGGGCAAAGGCTTTGGAACTCATCTTCTTCGTATGATTGAATCCGAAGCGTTAAAAAAAGGATGCACCGGTATTAAATTGGATGTAGAAGCTGTTAATCAAAAAGCTTACCTTCTCTATCAGAAATTGGGATACGAAGTGGAATGGAAAAGCCCTTCTCTCGTACTGGGTAAAAATGTATTTCAGTTTTTGAGAATGCAAAAACTTTTATTTATTTGATTCAGGATCCTTCAGCCAGGTTTTTGATCCCATCTGCGGTTAACCGATATACCGTCCATTCATCCATGGGTTTGGCTCCCAGCTTCTTATAGAATTGAATAGCTGGCTCATTCCAATCAAGGACACTCCATTCGATCCGGCCACAATGTCGTTTCATGGCCAGTTGAGCGATAAATCGGAAAAAGGCTTTTCCGTAACCATGGTGGCGATATTCTTTTTTAACATAGATATCCTCGATATAAATCCCTGGTTTTCCCAAAAAAGTCGAAAAATTATGAAAGAACAATGAAAAGCCGACCATAGTATCCCCCACTTCGCCGACGATGACTTCGGCCACCTTTTTCTGAAACAAAGATTCTTCGAGCGACTTTTCATCAGCAACGACCATATAAAGTAATTTTTCATACTCAGCCAGTTCCTTGATCAGCTGGAGAATAACCGGAACGTCACCAGGGGTGGCAAAACGAATGTGAAATTGATTATAAACAGGCAGCGATGTCATGTGATCAAACCTCTATTCTGGAAACTCAATTTCGGGTTTAATAAATCAAACCCCAGCATAAACCGATATTGGTTATAGAAGTGCAATTCATTGCGCATGATATTTTCATAACCATATGATGTCGTTAGGAACATTGTGATTTCTTCCGTTACTCCTGAATGCTTCATTCAGGGGTCTTGAGTTAACGCAAAAGACTATGTATTCCCGATAAAAGTATTCAGAAATAACAGGTAAGTGAACGATTTGGAAAATCCTGTAAACTGTCACAGGATAGAAATATTTTTTAAAGAGATTGAATGTCGGAAATATGGATATACTCAAAAGATAAAAAAGACCGATCGGCCTGGGAAGCGGCAACCGGATCGAGAGGATTCTTGACATAAAATGCATACATACCGGCTTTTTTAGCGGCAACGATTCCATTTAAACCGTCTTCGATCACCAGAGATTCTTCCGGTTTACAATTCAATCGTCGGGCGGCCTCAAGAAAAACATCGGGCTTGGGTTTTCCATACTCCACTTCTTCTGAAGAAATATATCCATCAAAATATTTCTCCCATCCCTTAGCTTTTATGGTCGCTTCAATGGCTTCTCGAGGAGAACCAGAGGCAATGGACAGTTTGAATCGGTCTACAGTCATTTGAAGAAACTTTGGTACTCCCGGCATGGTTTTGATATTACCGTCGTATCCTTCCAGAAGAAACCGCCGGAGCATATCTCCACATTCTTCGGGGGTATATTGAGTCACCTTGAATAAAGAATGAACGACGCGGGCTACATCCAGAGCGGTCATACCAAGATATTTTGATAAATACTCCGGGTAAAATTTCTGACCAAGTACCTCATAGAGCCGAGAATGAGCGGTTATCCATGCCTGTCCCGATTCAACCAGCGTATCGTCGAGGTCAAAAATGATACATTGAATAGATGACATTTCTTGAATATTCCCTTCCAAGAATATTGTCCAATAATCTGGCATTATATCAAATTCTCTTGTTTTTTATCTCATAATTCTCGTTATTTCCCCGGTTTTCACAAAATCCTCTTCTCGTTATATAATATAGCCAATGGAGGGAATACTCATGGACCGTACCGAATCGTTATTTTACAGTGAGGTTCAACATTATATCGATCGAATCCAGGCGGATGCTTATTTCGTCGAGCAAGCACTATCGAAGCCGCTCAATGAAGTGGAATTCGTCAGGGTGATCAATCGACTTTCAAACATATCCTACCTTGCCAGTCAAGCCATCAGTGATTTAACCCTTGAAGCGGAAGAATAATTTATTGAATAATAAAAAATCGGGAACAACCACACAAGTCCTCGTCAAATAGAATTGTTTCAATTAAGGTGGGTTATTTTTTTATTTCTACAGGTATTTCTGTGGATAAATATTTTTTACCTACCGAAATCCCCATAGAATCTCATCATCTGCCGGTGCCAAGGTTGTGACCTGGCATGAGGATTTATGATAATAATGAGGAAAATCCCGCTTTTGGCCAAAATAAAGTTCGAGTTGATATTTTTTCAAGTTCTTTGTCAGTTTGCCTTTTTGCTTCCGTCAAAAGCAGATATGTCAGGTTGAGGCGAGAAGAAATTAAGTGAAGGGGGAAATTCCGTTCATCGAGCCAATCAAACGCAAAATCAGTTTGGATTTTTTCTTACTGGCGGAGGGAGTGGGACTCGAACCCACACAGCCTTGCGGCATACCGGTTTTCAAGACCGGCCCCTTGCCAATTCGGACATCCCTCCGCTCAATTACAAAACTTATTATACTGGTTTTGCACTTTTCCTTCAACTTAATTTATGCATACCCCATCATCCGGTAAGAGGTGCCCAAAAACTCCTGGACTTTGATGCCATCGTCAATAGTGGCACCGATCGATGGTCGTCCTGCGCACTTTTGAAGAAAATCTTGAGCACAGGCGATATGGGAACGGATCCAGCCAACAGCAAATTTTCCGGGAATACGATTGGGATAGGGATATTGCTGGATCGATTCAATCAATTGAAAGCCACGTTCTCCTCCATACTGTCCAATCATTTTCCGGGCATCATACACCTCTAAAAAATTGGGTTGCATAGAATTGAAACGAATTGCCCCCAGGCTTCCCTCAATTTCCAGGCGCAGTTCATCGCAACTACCGGTAGCAAAACGGCTGGTCTCGATGATTCCCGGCGCTCCGTTGTCAACTTCAAAATCGACCTGTGACCAATCGTCGACCAGGACCGGCTCCAGATTCGGAGAATGAGACACACTCGGGCGCTCGGTGATAAAGGTTCTCCCTCGGGCGGCTATCACTTTGGTGTTCCCGATCAGATAATGGAACAGGTCGGCCAGGTGAGAACCGAGATCAGCCAGCGCACCTCCTCCGGATATTTCCTTGCGGAGACGCCAGCTCATAGGTCGCATCGGGTCAGCATACCCCGAATGAAGATAAACCCCACGTACTCGAAATATTTCACCAATAAAGCCATCATCGATGAGTTGTTTTGCCCGGATGAGTGCTGCGACAAAGCGGTTCTGAAAAGACATACCGAAAACAATACCGGTTTGGTCCACCGCTTCTCTTATCTCAATTGCCTGCTGAACGTTCATCGCCAGTGGTTTGTCGCAGTAGACCGCTTTCCCGGCACAGGTGGCTTTTTTAACCACTTCCAGATGATAAACGTTGGGGAGAGCTACCACGATGACGTCGATATCCTTTTGTTCGCAAAGCTCGTCAATGGAACTGGTCGTAAAAGGAACTCCGGTTTCCTCCTGGGCTTTAAGAGCAGTATCAGGACGGGAGGTACATATTCCCCGGACCTCAGGAAGAAAGGGAAGCTCGGTATAATAATAGGGGAGCGACTGAAACGCCAGGGCGTGGATCCTTCCAATAAAGCCAAAACCGGCGATTCCGATTCCAACTTTGTTCATCTTACATCACCCGATACTGCGGCGTAATCAGCTCCATCCCCTGCACATAGGGACGAAGCACTTCTGGTATGATAACCGTCCCATTTTCCTGCTGGTAGTTCTCCAGAATGGCGACACTGGTGCGACCGATCGCCAAGCCGGAGCCGTTCAAGGTATGGACAAAAAGTGTCTTCCCGGTTTTACTTCGGAAGCGGATATTGGCCCGCCGGGCTTGAAAATCCTCAAAATTGCTGCAGGAGGATATTTCCCGGTAGGTTTTTTGCGATGGAATCCAAACTTCGATATCATAGGTTTTCGCCGAAGCAAAGCCCAGGTCACCGCTGCACAGGGTAACCACCCGATAGGGAAGATTGAGGAGCTGCAGTACTTCTTCGGCATCGGATAAAAGCTTTTCGAGCTCATCGTAAGAGGTATCGGGATGAACAAATTTGACTAACTCCACTTTATTAAACTGATGCTGTCGGATGAGACCACGTACATCTTTGCCATAGGATCCGGCTTCTCGTCGAAAACAGGCGGTATAAGCGGTATAGTAGAGGGGGAGCATCTCCTCAGGAAGGATTTCGTCGGCATGAAGATTGGTCACTGGCACTTCGGCGGTGGGAATCAGATAAAGGTCGTCCTGACAATGATAGAGTTCTTCGGCAAATTTCGGGAGCTGACCGGTTCCGGTCATCGCCCGAGAATTCACCAGAAAGGGTGGAAAGATTTCCTGATAGCCGTGTTTCTGGGTATGAAGATCGAGCATGAAATTCATGACCGCCCGCTCCAATTGGGCACCCATCCCTTTGAGAACCGTAAAGCGCGAGGCCGCGATCTTGGTTCCCCGCTCAAAGTCGAGAATATCCAACCCTTCTCCGATATCCCAATGGGGTCGCGGTTCAAAATCAAACATCCGAGGTTCTCCCCATTTTCTGATTTCGGTGTTACTTGTTTCATCATGGCCAACGGGTACGCTAGGGTGAGGAACATTGGGTATCCAGAGGAGTTTTTCTCTCCATTGATCCTCGGTGTTTTTTAATTGTTCATCAATGGCTTTGATTTGATCGGCAATGTCCTGAACACTTTTCATTATCTCATGGGTATCTTTGCCTTCTTTTTTCAGATAGCCGATCTTTTTGGATTCCTCGTTTCTTTTTTGTTTTAAAGCATCCGCCTCCTGCTGCAGAGCCCGGCGTCGGTCATCCAAAACAAATAGCTCACCCAAATCAAAGTCGGTATTTCTGTTCCTCAGTGCTTCTTCGACTTTTACCCGATTCTCTCGTACCCATTTCCAATCAAGCATTCAGGTCTCTCCTTTATTGAAAGTTATGTATACGGTGAATGGTAAATAGTTAAATTTTAGACTCACCATTTACTATTTACTGCTTTTACCCCTTCATCACCGCAACCGGCCGGGCATAAACCACCCGGCAGGCCAGTCCAGCATTTTCTACCACAGCGACTACTTCTCCAACGTCTTTATAGGCTTCCGGTATCTCTTCCCGTAAAGTCGCCCCGCTCTCAGCCATTACCAGGATGCCTTTTTCCTTTAATTCGTCGGATATGTTCCGCCCCCGGGAGGTCCGATCGGCTTCGGAACGGCTCATCACCCGCCCCGCACCATGGCAGGCCGAACCAAAAGATTCGTACATTGATTGCTCGGTTCCGGCCAAGATAAATGACCCAGTTCCCATGTCGCCCGGAATAAGAACCGGCTGGCCAACCGTGCGGTAGATTTCCGGAAGTTCCTTTCGGCCTGGACCGAAAGATCGAGTTGCCCCTTTGCGATGGATGCAGAGGGTGAGCACGTCCCCTTTGACCTGGTGTTTTTCAATTTTGGCAATATTATGAGCGACATCATAGAGAATATTCATTCCCATTTGCTGGGCGGACTGCTTAAATACTACTTCAAAAGATTCTCGTACCCAATGAGTGATGAGTTGGCGGTTGGCCCAGGCAAAATTTGCGGCAGCTGCCATGGCGGCAAAATATTGCTGCCCCTCGGTTGAACGCAATGGTACACAAGCTAATTGGCGATCAGGAAGATGAATATTGTATTTCTGCATGGCATTTTGCATCACTCGCAAATGATCAGTGCAAACCTGATGACCGAATCCACGCGAACCAGTATGAATCATCACGATGATTTGATCCGGAAACAAACCAAACTGTTGAGCAATTTGAGGATTGAATATCTGGCTGACGGTTTCAATTTCAAGGAAATGATTACCCGATCCAAGCGTCCCCAACTGGTCTTTCCCTCGCTCAAACGCCTTATCACTGACCGCTGCTGGGTCGGCTCCCTCCATCGCTCCCTGTTCTTCAATCATCTCTTGGTCTTCTTTCCAACCATATCCTTTTTGAATGATGGCTCGTGCCCCGTCACGAAGTACTTTTTTCAGCTCTGGCACGGTAAATCGAATTCTCCCTTCCGAACCCACTCCGGAAGGAATGGCATGGAATAACGTGGAAAGTAAAACTTTTAGGTGGGACAATACCTCTTCACGGCGGAGAGAGGTTTTAACCACCCGAACTCCACAATTAATGTCAAATCCGACGCCTCCCGGAGATATGACTCCTTCTTCAGCCAAGGTAGCCCCGACACCACCAATGGGGAAACCATATCCCCAGTGAATATCAGGCATGGCTAAAGATCGCCCCACAATTCCAGGGAGACAGGCCACATTGGCCACCTGTTCCGGTGCCTGATCTTTGCGAATTTCTGAAATCATTTTCTCACTGGCAAAAATCAGCCCGTCGGTCAACATCCCTTTTTTGTATTCCCGGGGAATCAACCATCGCCAATCATCAATTTTTTTTAAAGGTCCATTCCAAATATCTGACATAGAAATACCCTATAATTACTGTTAAAAGTAAAAGGTGAAAGGTTTAACTTAAAACACACCCTGGCCTGCGGTCATCCTCCTCGAGATAGGATTTATAATTCCCATCAGGAGTATCCCACAAATCATCTCTCTCCTGTAAATACAGTGACGAGTGAATCAGTAAAAGATCTAATAATAATCTGTCATTGCGAGACCCGCAGCCTACTGCGTAAGATAGAATAAATTAAATATCAAAAGATAGCCTTAGAAAAAGCAGTCAAGGCTGAGGTCATGGCAATCTCATCATTTCATACTTTTTTCCCTAACATTTCCCGTCTTACGTCGTAGACTGACGGGTGAGGGGGGAATGTTCATTTGGACTGTGTCAAGAGCAGCGATAAGGATGAATTATATATCAAAATAGACTTGTGCCCGCCATAATTCCGGTTTCTGCTCCTCCACTTTGGCTTCATAATAGGTACAGGCTTTCACCACGTGTTTGATAGGGAGTTTTATGGAATTGAAGAGCTCGCCCCGAATCTGAGCTTTCAGAAAATATTGTCCGATTTCGGTTATCTCAAAGTCACACAAAAAAGCCTGTTCGACGTCAAAAATATAGAGGAGCTCATTCAGCCAGGTGACCAATAAATCTTCGTAATCATTCCCATCAATAGCAACTGTCGTTTCAAATGAATACTGATCACACTGCTTATCAGCGATAAGAAAAAACATACCTTGAGCGGCATGAGCAAAAACCTCGGAGAGGCTATTACCCCAGGCGACAATTCCAATATCAGCGGTATGGTCAAGTACTTCAAAAGTTTTCATATCAATTGAAAGATCCTTAAAACTCAATATTGACCACCCTCCCATCGAGTGAGGAAAAAAGGCATTGGAGGGGGATATTGAATTCTCTTAATCCCCGATTGGGCCTCCTTCATCCGGTTGGAACATCTGTCGAAGCTTCCGAATCATGATGTCGGTTGCATTTAAGAAGGCTTCCTCGGTTGATCCCCCGATATGCGGGGTACAGATGAGATTGTCCAAACAGATCAGTTCATTATCGCTGGGTGGTTCGACCTCAAACACATCGAGGGCAGCGCCGGCTAAATGGCCGTTTTTGAGAGCTTGCATGAGCGCTATTTGATCGATGACCTTCCCCCGGGAAGTATTGATCAGGTACGCCCCCTTTTTCATGGTCTGAATGGCATCGGAGGAAATCATCCCCTTGGTCTCATCGCTCATGATGACATGAAGCGATATAATGTCACTCACCGACAATAAATCTTCGAGGCGAAGCGCCCGTTGGGCACCTCTTTTTATAAATTCTTCTTCAGAAATATAGGGATCGTAAGCAATCACCTGGGCATTCATGGCTTTGACGATATCTGCCACTCGCCGTCCAATTCCGCCAAATCCGATAACTCCCCAGACTTTCCCTTCAATCGTCCGACCAGTGTACTTACTCTTCGCCCAATCTCCGGATTTTAACAGCGAGCAGGTGGTATAGACATAGCGCAACAGGTTAATCGCCAACCCAATGGTGAGTTCGGCGACGCTCGAAGCCGATGCCTCCGGTGTATTCACTACCTTAACTCCCTTTTTCTTACAGGCTTCTTTATCAATATTGTCGGTCCCCACTCCGGGACGGGCAACCACTTTTAATACTGGTGCGTTTTCGATGAGAGTAGCGGTTACTTTTGGCTTGGAACGGACGACAAAAACATGTTTATCTTGGATCTCCTTAATAATTTCATCTTCATCATCCGATTTGAGAAGAGTAACCGGTCCAATGGTTTCACTCAAACGTTTTGCCATATCCTCCGGAACTCCGGCAGCGCACAATACCCGAATTTTTTCATTCATGATCAAAGACCTCCCAGGCCTTCTCTACGGCGGTTTCAATCTTTACGTCCTTCCCCTGAGATTTCAACGCTCGACCCAAGGTGATGAGGGTATTGGAAATATCAAAAGCATCCACATATCCCAGATGACCGACCCGAAATACCTTTCCTTTGAGTTGCCCCTGTCCACCAGCAATTACAATGCCACTGTTTCGGAAAAACCCGGTAATCTTCCCGACTTCGATTCCTTCGGGAACCAAAATGGAGGTGACCGCCGGAGAAGCAATGGCTTCATCTTTGACGAAGAGCTCGAGACCCAGCGCATCGACACCGCGACGGAGCATTTTGGCTAATTTTAAATGGCGGGCAAAGATATTTTCCAATCCTTCCTGTTGAATCATATTCAGTGCTTCGTTGAGACCATAAAGCAGAGTCACTGCCGGGGTATAAGGATTTTCCGGGGTCGGTTTCTTCAATGATTTTAAAGCACTGGCCAAATCCCAATAGTAACGGGGGCATTTGGCAATTTGATTATATTCCCAGCCCTTTTTACTAACACTGAAGAAGCACAGTCCGGGTGGGGTCATCAAAGCTTTTTGAGAGGCGGTGATGACCACATCCACGCCCCAGGTATCGGTTTTACAGTCAATCGCCACCAGCGAGCTCACCGCATCGACTAAATAAAGAACATTGTGTTTTTTGCACACCTCACCGATCGATTTGAGATCAGAAAAAACACCAGTTGAAGTCTCATTGTGAGTGATAAAAACACCTTTCACTCCTTTCCCAGCTTCACTGGAGAGCAGGAGATCCACATCTTGGGCGGTAACCGCCTTCCCCCATTCCCCACCAAGGCGAATCGGTTGTAATCCAAAGATTTCGGCAATTTTTGCCCAACGGTCTCCAAATTCACCAATAATCCCAAAAATGACTTTATCACCTGGAGAGAAGAAATTTACTACCGCTCCTTCCATGGCACCAGTCCCCGCGCCAGGGAAAATAAGAACGTCATTCTGGGTTTGAAAAACATACTGCAGTTTTTCGGTGACGTTTTTTAACAAAGCCCCAAAAGCCGGAACCCGATGGTGCATTATCTCCTGAGCCATTGCTAATGAGACCCGTTGTGGAACCTGGGTTGGCCCTGGAGTCATTAAAAAGGATGATTTCATAGTATTACCTCCTTGACTGGGCTTCAATGAGTAATATGTAGATGGTAAAACATAACATAAAATTAAAAAAGCTCTCACCCTTAGGGGCGAGAGCTTGCTCGCGGTGCCACCCTTTTCAGTGGAATAGCCACCCTCAACTTTATAACGTTTGCACGGCAGGGATTATCTTTCTCCCTACAGCTCCAGGGTGGATTCGAGGAGGAAAAATACCGGCTTACACCCTTCCACCGGCTCTCTTAAATTTTCCACATCCCTTACTGCTCCCTTTCACAGCCATTTACGTTATTCACTTTTGCCGATACTATAGCATACGCGCTTGAAATGTCAATAGGAACAGGTTCTTTATCTCATGCAGGTTTTATTTCATCACCCCAGCAATTTTTTTCAGGTTGTCCCTCATGGTTTCGAGAAAAGGAACTTCGGGATAGAATCCCAGGGGATCTAAAATGGCCACTTTTACTCCAGCTTCATCTGCTAATACCTGAGCGGCCTTCTGGCTCAACTGCGGTTCGGCAAAGACCACCGGTATCTCAGAATCCTTTATTTTTTCTACCAATGTTTTAATGCTCTTCGGAGACGGTTCTTTCCCCGGTGTCTCTTCGATTACCCCGACCTGTTTGAGTTCATAATCCCGGGCAAGATACACCCAGGCAGCATGGGCAGCAATAAATTTATGTATCCTGAATTGTTTCGACTCTTGAGTAAACCACTGATCGAGATCCTGACATTTTTGAATATAGGAATGAGCATTTTGATGGTAAAGATTCGAATGATCGGGATCAACACTCGAAAGGACCCCGGCAACGGTTCGCGCTATAATTTGCAGATTCCGTAATGAAACCCAGATATGTGGATTCCCCAAGACGTGGTTACGATCAACAGGCTCTTCATGTTGATCATCTATTTCATCATTTAGAGGAATAATACCTCGACTGGTTTCAATCAACTCCACTTTACCCCCTACCGCTTTGACCAGATCATTAGCAAAGAGCTCGAAATCCAATCCAATGACAAAAAAAAGGTCCGAATTTTCTAAATTCCTAATATCCGATGGTTTTGGGTCAAAGGTGTGGGGACTGACGCCATTGGGAACCAATAAATGGACCGAAACCTGGTCTCCGCCAATATACGATACCAGATCAGCTAAGGGTGCAATCGACGCCACCACTCGAACTGGTTCTTCCAAAGCCGTTGCGGATTGATGAAAAGAGAGTAAAAAAATTGACATTAAGAAAAAAAACAAAACAAATCGCAATATTTTTGGGTTCATTATGAGGAATTTCATTTTGCTTCCTCCTTGTCTCATTAATTAATCTCGAATATATTATCGTTCAATATTAGAAATTAAAGAACCAGCTTACGGACTATTCATATACCGTCCTATCATGATTCTCCAAAGCATGTTGGATCCACTGTTGATGAGCTGAAACCATGGGTTGGGGGAAAGAAGAAACAGAAA
>CAYSWT010000047.1:0-14431 GCA_964434845.1 uncultured Atribacterota bacterium
AGAATCCAAGAGTATGGCGTGAGGATCTCATCTTTTTATTTTTTCCAACTCAACACCTCAACCTCTCAACAACTCAACATTTTGGTGTTTCCATACTCACATGGTGCTGCGATAGCAACATGGCGGTCTATCCTTTAACCGCTCCGGAAAGCAAACCGCCGACAATGTATTTCTGAAAGAGGAGAGCAATCAACACCGGAGGAATAGCGGCAAGAACTCCACCAGTGGCCATCATGCCAAAATCGATCGAGTGTCGTCCGGAAAATTCGGCAATCGCCACCGGAATGGTTTTGGCCGCCGGTGACGAGGTGAGAATAAGAGCTATGAAAAATTCTTCCCAAGACATCAGAAAAGCGAATAATAAAGTGGCGACTATTCCCGGGACCGAGAGTGGAAGAATCACCCGGAACAAAGTGGATAAACTACTGCAACCGTCGATTTTGGCGGCATCTTCGAGATCGTGGGGAATAGTATCAAAATAGGTTCGCATGATCCAGATTACAAATGGAACAATAATTGCTGAATAGACCAAGACCAGAGCACCACGGGTATCTAATAGGTTGGCACTGCTGAAAATCTGGTAAATGGGAATAATAATTGCTACCGGAGGAAGCATATATGAAAACAGAAGGATAAAGAGGATTTTTTCTTTTCCGGGAAATCGTAAACGGGAAAACGCATAAGCGGAAAAAGAACCGATAGCCACACAGATGATGGTTACCAGGCTGGCGACAAAGAGACTGTTTTTCATGATGATTCGAAATTCACTTTCCGGTCCCTGAGAAAAAAGAATTTTTGCATACCGTTCAAAAGAAATCTGCTGAGGAATCCAGCGGAGCGGAATGGCCAACAGGTCCTTTAAATCAGACACACTGGATATAAATAGCCATAAAGGCGGTGCGATCAAAACCGTGGTCAGAATAATCGAGCCGATTGCAATCACGATACTCCGCATTAGTTTTCTTTTCTTAACACCCAATTAAATATCCTCCTTTAATACTCAATCTGCTTCCCCATGCTCCTGGTATAAAGATAAGCCAGTAAAGCGACGATCATGGTGATAATGTAGGCCAGAGAAGCGCCTCGCCCAAAATTCAGGAATTTAAAAGCTTCTTGATAAGTTAAAAAAGAGATGACTTTCGTGGCATTGGCCGGTCCACCCTGGGTCATAATATAGACGATATCAAAAACCCGAAAGGCATCGAGGGTACGCAATACCAACACCACGGTGAAAGTAGGCATGAGGAGGGGAATGGTAATTTGAAATAGTGAACGCCACCATCCCGAACCATCAACCAGAGCCGCTTCATAAAGCTGTTTGGGAATGGTTTGCAGTCCTGCCAGGAGCAGGAGTGCCACCAGAGGTGTCACTTTCCAGACATCGGCAGCAATGACGCAATGCATGGCACTCCACGGTTTGGTCATCCAGGCTTGATATTTATCGATAAGGCCGATTTGTTGCAGAAAAGCGTTGAATGCTCCATAATTGGCATTAAAAATCCATTTCCACATGATGGCATCAACAGTAATGGGGAGTGCCCAAGGTAAGAGGAGAAGACTCCGCAAGATGCCTCTCCCCCAAAATTTTTCATTGAGAAGCAGGGCGATAAAAAAGCCAGCGACCATTTCAATTACAATCGAAACCACAGTAAAATACGCAGTTCTTCCAACCGATTGCCAAAAAGAGGAGCTCTTGAGGATATTGGCATAATTACCGAACCCGACAAAAGGAGTTCCCTGGGATTTCCGGGTGAGATCGATCTGATAAAGGCTGTCATAAAAGGACAGCACCATGGGATAAAAAATAATTATTCCAATAAAAACAAAGGCGGGAAGTATTAACAGCCAGGCAAATCTGGTTTCGTTTTTGGCGTATTGGCTTATTTTCATCGCGAAGATAGGCTTAGAACGGGAAGAGAAACAAACTCCTCCCGTTCTGAATAAAAGCTATTTATACCTTTCCTGAATTTCCTTGGTACGTGATACAGCATCGTTCATCGCCTGTTCCGGCGTTTTGGCACCGGTCAGAGCAGCCTGCAGTTCCTCACCCATGAGTTGAGAAAATTGAGAATACCAGGGAACTTGAGGACGATCGATAACATAGAGGATTTGCTCTTTCGCCACTTTCACCAATTCCGGTTGTTGAGCAATCATTTCCGGATCATCATAAAGCGACTCCCATATCGGTAAAGCACTGGTACTGTATTTTTTCTGCACTTCGCGACTCGAGAGATAGCTGATATACTTCCAGGCTTCATCCGGGTTTTTGCAGGTATTCATAATGCTCAGACCCATACCGCCGTTGCAGGTCGCGCTCTTTCTCCCATCGGGGAATCCAGGAATAACCGTGATCACTGAATTACCGGCGATCTGCGATTCATTGGGATCGTTGGCCATATTTTGCATATAGGTCCAGTTGAGGGCAAATGCCGCTTGTCCTGCCGAATAGACTCGTCTTACTTCTTCATAGTACGATTCGATACAAGCCGGATTGAAAAGTCCTTCTTTCATGTTGTTGACCATAAAGGTAAGTGCATCCAAGGCTTTCCCTTTATTGAGGATGGGGTTCCCTGATCCATCGAACAACTTCCCATCCATTGCATATACATATTGAAGCCATTGAATGACGACCGCTTCCGCCTGACCCCAGGCATCAATAATTGGATATTCTACCACACCATTTTCTTTTAACTTCTTGGACAATTCAATCACCTGTGGCCAGAGTGTGGGGGCTGCGGCTCCAGCATCGGCTAAAATCTTTTTATTATAAAAGAAATACTGCCAGTCATTGAGCCAGGGCATTCCATACAGTCGGTCCTTATAGGTTACCGATGTAAGCACCTGAGGGAAAATGTCGTTTCGATCGTTTTCGGTTAACCGTTCGGTTACATCGAAGAGCCATCCGGCTTCGGCAAATTCCGCCGGCCAAATACAGTCCATCAGGATCACATCATACGTTCCAGACCCGCTGGCCGCTGCTACCGCAATCTTATCATGAAGTTCCTCGTAAGCGACAAAGGCAAGGTTGACTTCAATATCCGGATTCATCTTGATGAACTCTTCAGTCATCGCCCGGATATCACTTTCTTGATACCCCGCCTGCTTCATAAACAAAGCACTGAGTGTAACCTTAGCACCGGCAACAGCAACCACCATGAACATAATAACAACCACCGCACCCAATACCACTATTTTTTTTCTCAAAAATACCACCTCCCTTAAAAATAGTATTTTCCTTATAATATTGATGAAACAAAGATAGACGTCTATGTTGCCTGGCAGCACAATATGAGTGATGAAAACACGCCCCCTCACTCTGACCCTCTCCCACGGTGGGGAGAAGGAAATTGAGAGAAGGTGGTGGTAATAATTGAGTCTCTTTAAACTTTTTACATTTTACCTTTTACATTTCACTGTAATTCTACCATAAACTGAAAAAGTTGAGCATATAACACCCTATCTATGGCATATGATAAAAGTGACAAGAAAAAATGAAAATGATAAACTCATTAATCAGAAACCAATTTTTCCATACAATATATTTCTGGCAACGGAGCCCGAAATCTTTCAATCATTCTCATCGATACCGAAAGGTGAGGAACACACATGAATTTTGATTATGACGTAATTGTTATCGGAGGCGGACATGCCGGATGCGAAGCCAGCCATGCCTCAGCGATTATGGGGTTGAAGACGCTCCTCATTACCACCTCGATCCATCATATCGCACTCATGCCCTGTAATCCAGCAATCGGAGGACCAGGGAAAGGTCACGTCGTAAAAGAAATCGATGCTTTGGGTGGATTGATGGCAAAAGTAACCGATTTATGTACCTTGCACATCAAAAAAGTCAACACTGGCAAAGGACCGGCGGTTCAGACCCTGCGCGCTCAAACTCAACGCGACCGCTATAGTCTCCTGATGCGTGAACACTTAGAAAAGAATCACAATTTACATATTTTCCAGGGGGAAGCCACCGACATATTGGTGAACTCCCATGGTGAAGTATCGGGAGTGCGGGTTCATTTCGGTACCACTTTTCAATGCCGGGCATTGATAATCACCACCGGAACCTTTCTCGGTGGTGTGATTAAAATAGGTGAAATCAGTTATCCGGCGGGGAGACATGGAGAATTTCCATCGAATCGTTTGAGCGAATCACTCCGTCACCTGGGGTTCCAGACCGGGCGTTTAAACACCTGCACTCCTCCTCGAATCGATAAACGTAGTATCGATTACAGCAAATGCGATGAACAAAAAAGCGATGAACTGCCCCTTTGTTTTTCTTCAGAAAGCATCCCTCGCGTTTATCAGGGATCATCGGTCTACCTCACCCGTACCAATCAGAAAACCTGTTCCATTATTCAAGATAATTTCAACCGTTCTCCACTTCTCTATGAGTTTAGCGACAGTTCACCGGTACGAGAATGTCCGTCGCTCGAAGATAAGGTATATCGTTTCCCAGAACGAACCAGCCATCTCGTTTTTTTAGAACCGGAGGGAGAAATCAGCAATGAAATCTACGTGCAAGGGGTGTTTACCTCGCTTCCTGAAGAAGTCCAATGGCAGATTCTCCACTCCATTCCCGGGTTGGAAAATTGCCAGATCATCCGTCCCGGATATGGAATCGAGTACGACTATATTCCCCCTACTCAGTTGAAATCCTCTCTCGAGAGCAAAATCGTGCCCGGACTTTTCCTGGCGGGGCAAATTAACGGTACCTCGGGATACGAAGAAGCCGCCGCTCAGGGCATATTAGCCGGAATCAATGCCGGACGTTCTGTTCAAAAAAAACCGGCGATTATCCTCCCCCGTGATAAAAGCTATTTGGGAGTAATGGTTGACGATCTGGTCACCAAAGGAGTTGAAGAACCTTACCGCTTGCGCACTGGTAAGGTGGAATACCGGCTTATTGTCCGTCATAGCAATGCCGATTTCCGGCTGGCCGATTATGCCTATGAAGCCGGTACTATCCCCTATGATAGGTATCAAAGGGTTCAAGAAAGAAAAAGAGCCATCGAAGAGGAAATGAAACGCCTGGAGACAACCACGATTATGCCTACCCCAGAGTTGAACCACCTTTTAGAAAATAAAAGCACTGGTCAACTGGTTGAGCCAACCAAATTGGGAGTCTTGTTCACCCGACCCCACATTACCTATTACGACCTGGCACCATTCGACTCGCAGCGACCCTATTTGGCACCAGAAGTCATCGAAGAAGTTGAAATCCAGATTAAA
The DNA here is from genome assembly GCA_964434845.1 of uncultured Atribacterota bacterium. Classification (GTDB taxonomy): domain Bacteria; phylum Atribacterota; class Atribacteria; order Atribacterales; family Atribacteraceae; genus CAYSWT01. Next base: position 5,239 of record CAYSWT010000047.1, read on the forward strand.
TACCGGGGGTATATTGAACGTCAAATCAAAGCCATTGAGGATTTCCGTCAATTGGAAAACAAGGTCATCCCCTCGGATTTTCCCTTCGATCAGCTAAAAATTCTTTCACTTGAAGCTCAAGAACGTTTAAAAGCCATCAAACCGAGCACGATAGGACAAGCATCTCGCATTCAGGGAGTCACTCCGTCTGACGTGGCGGCTTTGATGATTCTCCTGGAAAAGCATCGGAAAAGTGAGTAGGAATCCCTGCCAGGGCTTTTGCTCTGGCACCTTTACCTTTTACATTTCACTTTTCACTGTATCATCTAATACAATTCCAGATAGCGCTCCACTTCCCAGGGATGGACCATCCGTTGAAATTCTTCCCATTCTCTTCGCTTGGCATTGAGGAAGTAATCCAGGATATGCGGAGTTAAAGCGTTTTTCACCACTTCATCTTTTTCCAATTCTTCCAATGCTTCGCCTAAATTATAGGGCAGATTACGGATACCCGATTCCTCACGTTCTTCATAACTCAATTCATAGAGATTGATATTATTGCAAGGTTTCCCAGGATCGAGCAGTTTCTCAACCCCATCAAGTCCTGATTGTAAAATGACTGCGAAAGCTAAGTAGGGGTTGCAGGACGGGTCCGGACTCCGCAACTCAGCCCGAGCGCCATTGCCTCGCTGAGGCGGAACCCGAACCAAAGGGCTGCGGTTCTTTTCCGCCCAGGCAATATAGACCGGCGCTTCATACCCCGGTACCAGGCGTTTATAGGAATTAATGAGGGGATTGGTGATGGCGGTGAAAGCCGGAGCATGCTGGAGCAAACCGGCGATAAAACCGCGAGCGACATTACTCAAACCATCAGAGGTGTTGGGATCATAAAAGGCGTTATTTCCATTCCGGAAAAGCGATAGGTGGGTATGCATTCCCGAACCCGGCACCCCAAATACCGGTTTGGGCATAAAGGTAGCAACATAGCCCTTTTGGATAGCCAGCGTTTTCACCCCTAATTTAAGCGTGATCAGATTATCGGCTATTTTCAAAGCACTCCCATATTGAAAATCGATCTCATGCTGACCGGGAGCCACTTCATGATGGGAAGCTTCAATGTTGAAATTCAGTTCTTCCAGGGCAATCACCATATCCCGCCGCAGTTGTTCTTCGTGGTCCAGAGGAAGAAGATCAAAATAACTCCCTTTATCACTCGTATATGGTTTCCCTTTGTCATCCCACTTAAACATGAAAAATTCTGCTTCGGTTCCGATATTGATTTCAAACCCCTTTTGTTTGATATCAGAAAGAATCCGTTTGAGATTGGTGCGTACACAGCCTTCAAATATACTCCCATCAGCTTTTTTCACATCACAGATGATTCGTGCTACCCGGTCATTTTTTTCCCAGGGGCAACACATAAAGGTTTCAAGATCAGGAATGAGCTTCATATCCGACTCTTCTATCCTGACAAAACCTTCAATTGATGACCCATCAAAATTTACTCCATCTCCAAGGGCTTGAGATAACCGTTTAGCTGGTATTTCAACGTTTTTAGGGATACCCAACACGTCCACGAATTGGAGCCGGACAAACTGAATCCCCATTTCTTTTGCCTGCTTTAAAACATCATCCCTGGTTAAGGGCATATTGTGATTCACTCCTCTCAAACATACCGTCTTTCATTCCTTTAACTCCACTAATCTCATAAAGCTCTCGTTCCAAACTTTTTCTAAATCAAAATTATACACTTCCCAACCTTTCAAGAGTGTATCGGCTTTTTTCATTTGTTTTTCAACTTCCTCGGGAGAAGTGCTTCCCATAGAGCGTTTGCGGGTAACTGATTGTTTTTCGTCCAGAACTTCAAAAACGTCTTCCTCGATCAAATCACTGTATTGCTTGAGCTCAGAAAATGTCAGATCGCGGAAGGTTTTCCCCTTGGCTGAAAGATTACGGACGATAGACCCGACAATTGCATGCGCTTTGCGGAAGGGCATTCCCTTCACCACCAAATACTCACAGAGGTCGGTCGCAGTCAGAAAACCTGACTTGAGAGTGTTTTCTATTTTTTCAGAATTAGGTCGAATATTGGCAATCAGTCGGGCAGCAATGTAAAAAGTGGACTCACACTCGGCAACCGCCCGGAAAAGAGGCGGTTTATCCTGCTGTAAATCTCGATTGTAGGTAAGCGGCAACCCCTTCAGAGTCATGGCCAGACTCACCCAGGAAGAAATCACTTCACCGGTTTTCCCGCGAATGAGCTCGGCAACGTCGGGGTTTTTCTTTTGGGGCATGATACTCGAACCGGTGGTAAAGGCATCATCGATGATGACAAATTGAAAGGCTGAGGAACTCCAGAGAACCAACTCCTCCCCAATACGGCTCAAATGCAGAAAGGCAATCGACAACGCATTGAGAACCTCCAATAGAAAGTCACGGTCGGCTACGGTATCCATGCTATTCTCCTGAACCATTGGAAAAGCCAGCAATGAAGCCACATACTGTCGATCGATCGGGATAGACGTCCCTGCCAGTGCTCCCGCTCCCAGGGGAAGTACATTCACCCGGGTGAGTGCGTCCCGCAATCGTTCAGCATCTCGTTGAAACATGAAAAAATAGGCCAAACAATGATGGGCAAAAAGAACTGGCTGAGCTGGTTGCAGGTGGGTGTAACCCGGCATGACAAGTGATGGATTGGCTTTAGCTAAATCCAATAGATTCTGCTGAATGGCATTGATCCCCCGGATCAAAGTGATAGTTTTCTCTCTTAAATATAGCCGCTCATCGAGGACGATCTGATCGTTGCGGCTTCGGGCGGTATGCAACTTTCCCGCCACTTCGCCAATTCTCTGTTTCAAATAGATCTCCACCGCACTGTGAATATCCTCATACGAGGCCAAATCAAGCCGATTTTGCTCCATATCTTGCAGCATTTCTTTGAGCCCTTGTCTGATCATTTCCGCTTCCTGGGAAGTCAGAATGCCGATCTTTTCTAACATCCAACTATGGGCAAGACTTCCCCAAATGTCATACCGATAGAGTTGTCGATCATCCTGGATAGAGGTTGAAAAAGCAGCAACATCCTGATCCAGATCTTTCTCCATTCGGCTTCCCCACAAACGCACGTTCATCACCATCTTTGATTCATAAATTGGAATTGTAAAAAAAATAATATTGTGTATCAATGAATGAAATAATTTTATAAAGATAAAATGAATTCCGCATAACCTCCCCCCTTTGGCTAAAGGGGGATTTATTTTTCAGTTTTATTAACTGAATGACATGAACCGAAAAGAATGATAATTTTCACTTCCCGGTTTTTCTTCGGGCGATGGCGTCAATTTTGGTGGGCAGACCCCAGAGCTTGATGAAACCCTCGCTGGCGGTGTGATCAAACCGGTCACCTTTGTCATACGTTGCCAGAGCATAATCATACAGCGAATTTTCAGACTTTCTTCCGGTGATCTGCATGGCGCCTTTGTAGAGCTTGATCCGCACGGTGCCGCTGACCCGTTCCGCGATTTTCGCCATAAAAGCGTCCAGCGCTTCCCGCAATGGCGAGAACCAGAGACCCTCGTAAACCATGTAGGAATATTTTTCTTCCAATACGGGCTTAAAATGTGACACTTCCCGGGGCATGACCAAATTTTCTAAATCCTTATAAGCTTCGAGAAGGAGAAAAGCTCCCGGACATTCATAAATTTCACGTGACTTGATTCCTACCAGGCGGTTTTCGACGTGATCGACTCGTCCGAAACCATTGGTACCACCAATGGTGTTTAATTCTTCTACTAAATTGACTAACGAGTAGAATTGTCCCTTCAGTAACTTGGGAAGGCCTTTTTCGAAACCGATTTCGATCGAAGCCGGTTCATCCGGAGCTTTTTCCGGCGATTGCGTCCATTGATAGATATCCTCGGGTGGCTCAACCCAGGGATCCTCCAAAACGCCACATTCGATGCTGCGACCCCATATATTGACATCGACACTGTATGGGCTGTCTACTGTAACCGGCACTGGAATTCCATTGGCATGCGCCCACTCGATTTCTTCTTCTCGCGACCAACCCCAAATCCGGGCAGGTGCGATCACCTGCAGCTCAGGATTGAGTGCTGCCACTGACACCTCGATACGAACCTGGTCGTTCCCTTTTCCAGTACAACCATGGGCAACAATGGTTGCTCCCTTTTCTTCGGCAACTTTTACTAAATGTTTCGCAATGAGAGGCCGTGAGAGAGCGGTTGACAACGGGTACCTTTTTTCATAGACCGCGCCGGCCCACAAAGCGGGAAGAACATAATCACTCAGGAATTCTTCCCGCACATCGAACACAAACGCCTCTTTTGCGCCAATACTCAAGGCTTTTTTTTGAACTCCTTCCAGATCTTTTCCCTGACCGAGGTCCAGTGTCACGGCATAGACATCGGCATCATATTTTTCCTGTAGCCAACGAATGGCGACCGATGTATCAAGACCTCCAGAATAGGCAAGAACGATCTTCTTCCGATTATTCATTTCTATATCCTCCTCAATCTCATTCGGCAGCACTACCTAATAAAAAACAGTGAGTAGTGAGTCGTGAATAGTGAGCAGAAGTTGATAAACTTAAAAAGCCTTCATGTTAAAAAATGAATTATAAACTCGATAAAACCTCCCGTAAACCATCGATCAGCTGATCAATTTCCCTTTTATTTACTATCAGGGGTGGAAGCAGTCTGACCACGTTATCGTTGGCGGCATTCACCAAAATCCCTTTTTTCATCATCATTTCGACCACGATTTTCGCTTTCTCCGGGATTTCAAGACCCCACATCAAGCCGATGCCCCGTACTTCTTGAATCAAAGCAGAAAACACCTTCTGGAGTTGGAGCAACTGCTGATGGAGATATTGTCCCTTCTCAGCGACATCCTGGAGAAATTCCGGACGATTGATAGTGTTCACCACCACCATTGCTGCCCGGGCACAGACTGGATTCCCGCCAAAGGTACTCCCCTGGTCACCCTTACGGGTCATGGAAACGATTTTATCATTTACTAAAACCGCCCCGATAGGAAGCCCACCCCCCAACCCCTTAGCTAAGGTGACGATATCGGGTTTCACCTCATAGATCTCATAGGCAAAAAATTTTCCGGTTCGTCCCATTCCACATTGTACTTCATCGAATATCAAAATGATATCACGCTGGTCGCACAGTGAACGCACTTCCCGGAGAAAAGATGGTTCGCTGGGATACACTCCCCCTTCTCCCTGTATCGGCTCGAGGATGATTGCACACACCTCATCGTCTATCACCTTGAGAACACTATCGATGTGATTCAAGTCAGCATAGACAACCCCACCCACCATGGGTTCGAGATCGTGGTGGAATTTCTCCTGGGCAGTGGTGGTTAGGGTCAAAAAAGTCCGACCATGAAACGATCGTAATAAAGAAATGAATTTAAATCTTTTTCCATATTTTCTCCGTCCATAAAAACGTGCCATCTTCAGCGCTACTTCGTTGGCCTCGGCACCGCTATTGTTGAAAAAAACTCGAATAAAACCCGAGATAGAAGTGATCTTTTGGGCGAGTTCCGCCTGAGGAATGGTATAGTAAAGATTCGAGGCGTGGATGAGTCGCTGTGCCTGCTCGGATATGGCATCTACCAATGGTTGATACCCATATCCCAAGAGGTTTACTGCTATACCCGCTACAAAATCGAGATACGCTCTTCCTTCTGGATCATAGACCATGCACCCTTTCCCGCTCTCCACCACCAGCGGAAGCCGGGCATAGGTCGATAGCATGGAATTATTTTCCATTTGAATCACTTGATCGCTATTCATGGCTCACCTTCTTTATATGATGACTCTTGTTCCTGGTATAGACTTCCCCTCCAATAATTGTCCAAGCAACCTCAGGGAACTCCCACCGGCGATAAAAACCTCTCCAACCCCACCGTTGAGCACATCCTGGATCATCTGTAGCTTGGGTATCATGCCACCGGATACAATTCCCTGCTGGATGAGGATTTGGATATCCACTACCCGTAAATTTTCTATCAAGCTGGTAGGATCAGCAGGATCGGCGAGTACTCCAGGAACATCGGTAAAGAGAAGGAGTTTGTCGGTCTGCAAGCTTACCGCCAATCGAGATGCAGCCCAATCGGCATTGACGTTCAGGCTCATTCCCTGATCGTCGGTTGATATCGGTGAAATGACCGGTAAAACGTCGCTATCCCACAAAGTTTCTACTAATCGTGAATTCACCTGACGGATGTCTCCCACCCGACCAATATCTATCTCTTGTCCGTCTTTCTTAACCAAATGTTTTTGGGCAAGGAACAGACTGGCATCCCGCCCACTGATCCCGCAGGCAGCCACTCCATAACGATGAAGCATGCCCACTAAGGTTTTATTCAGAAAACCGCTTAAAACCATCTCGGTGATCGCTATATCCTCTTCATCGGTCACCCGAAGCCCTTCGACGAAAACCGGTTTTCTTCCCATCTTTTCCATGAACCCGGTAATCTGCGGCCCACCGCCGTGAACCAATGCAATTTTGGCTCCTTTTTTCCAGAGCTCGGCAACTGGTTCGAGAAAGCAATCCTTATCCGGATCAATGTTTTTCCCGCTGAATTTCAGGACGATTTTCATTATTACCCTCCATATCCAGTAAATACAGTAACGAGTGAACAGTAACTTGATATATTCTCTATCAGTGAGATACTTACCTAATCTTAGCTATAATGGCTGTTAATCTTGACATAGTCAAACGAGAGATCACAAGTCCAGACGTTAAATTCGGCATTCCCCTGATTGAGTTCAATGACTATTTCCAGATCCTTGTTCTGGATGACCGATTGCAGTTCATTCCGGGTCATTTTTTTCGTTCCCATTCCATCTTCAACAAAAGGGTTGTCATTGATTGAAATGTATATTTTATCAGGAATAACTGCGATACCACTCCGCCCAATAGCTGCCATGATCCGCCCCCAATTGGGATCCTGTCCAAAAAAAGCGGTTTTTACTAATGGCGATTCCGCCACCGTGAAGGCGATAGTACGGGCATCGTTTTCACTTTGAGCTCCTCGCACCATGATATTGATAAACTTGGTTGCTCCTTCTCCATCCCGGGCAATATCCTTAGCGAGTTCTTGACAGACAAAGGTGAGCGCTGCCTGAAAGCGGGGAAAATCGGGATGGTTTTCATCAATTCGAGTTTTCCCACACTTTCCATTGGCCATCAGCAAAACCATATCATTGGTGCTGGTGTCACCGTCAACCGTCACCCGGTTGAAACTTACATCTACTGCAGTTTTCAAAGCCTTTTGTAAACTGTCAGGATAAACAGCGGCATCGGTCAGAAGAAAACCTAACATGGTCGCCATATTGGGTCGGATCATTCCCGAACCTTTGGCTATTCCCGCCAAATGGACTTCCTGACCGTAGAGTTGAAAAGAGATTGCTCGCTCTTTCATAAAGGTATCAGTGGTCATAATTGCCCGGGCGGTTTCGCGACTGGAATGGGTTTGGGGATAGAATTCTTTGACTTTCTTTATGCCAAATTCAATTTTATCGAGAGGGAGAAAATCACCGATTACTCCCGTGGACGCAACCGCCACCAAGGATGGATCAGAAAGACCAAATTCTCGAGCGGCAATTTCGGACATGGTAATGGCGTCTTCAAGCCCTCTTTGTCCAGTACAGGCATTGGCAACACCACTATTGATAACCACTAATTGAAAGTGACCATTTTTTTTCAGATTTTGCCGCGTGACTTCAACCGGTGCCGCACAAACCCGGTTGGTGGTGAATACCGCCGCTGCCGCTGCCGGAGTATCGGCAAAGATGATCGCCAGATCATTATTCACCTTTTTTATTCCACAATGTACCCCAAGCGTAAAAAAACCTTCAACCGTATCCAACCCACCTTCAAGCTGAATAAATTCATTTTCCATCTCATTCCCTCCTTATGGATAAAGTACCGAATCCGGCAATCCCACCCGTTCATCAATCCCAAACATGATATTCATATTCTGTATTGCCTGTCCCGAGGCGCCCTTGGTAAGATTATCGATGGCGGATACGATGATTAAATGCCGATCATCAACTTTCTTCATACCAATATCACAGTAGTTTGAACCTAATACCCATTTCAACTCCGGAAAGGTTCCAGCCGGGTAAATCCGTACCCAGGGTTCTCTTTCATAATACTTCTGCCAGAGAGCGAAACCATCCGATTCTGAAAATGATTTGTCAGCCTGTACATAAATCGTGCTGAGTATTCCTCGCCTTAATGGAAGGAGATGAGGAGTAAAAACCAGATCGACCTGATCCCCAAATGCAAATGAAAGCTGTTCCTGGATTTCGGGGTGATGGCGATGTTCCCCAATTTTATAGGCTTTAAAATTTTCATCGACTTCACAAAAATGGGTGGCTTCACTGAGTTTTTTACCGGCACCAGTGACTCCCGATTTACTGTCGGCGATCACCTCTGGGTGAATCGCTCTTTCCTTTAACAATGGATAGAGAGGAATAATGATTGAAGTAGGGAAACACCCCGGATTGGCAACGATCCGGGCACGTTGTATTTCGTTCCGGTAGATTTCCGGAATCCCGTAGACGGCTTCGGCTACTATTGAGGGAATTTTATGCTGTAATCCGTAGGCCTTTTCATACACCCCAATATTTTTTATTCGGAAGTCCGCCCCTAAGTCGACGATTTTGGCATGAGGAAGAATAGTCGGAACATAATCCATCGAAACTCCGTGAGGAAGCCCTAAAAATATCACGTCAACCTGGTGAGCCATTTTTTCCATATCGGGTTTTACAAAAATCATACAGTTTCGACCCTGCCATGCCGGGCAATAGTGATTGAGCTCCACCCCGGAATAACTATCGCTGGTCGCCCAGATAACCTCCACTTCCGGGTGATGGGCACAAATTCGTAATAACTCCAGACCGGTATAACCCGTCGCACCCGCAATGCCCACCCTGATCATTTCTCATTTCTCCTTTTTTATATTCATCTGATTTTGAAGAACTATCCTGTAAATACAGTGAGTAGTGAGTCGTGAATAGTGAGTAGTTTAAAAATAATCACCCTCATCCTCACCTTCTCCCATCAAGGGAGAAGGGATCAATCATAAAACATTCAATAATTATGGAAATTTTCCCTTGCCCACGATTGGGCGCCTTTCCCAATCGTATCTTTTTTCATCTAAATTTTTTCCA
>CAYSWT010000048.1:0-1432 GCA_964434845.1 uncultured Atribacterota bacterium
TTCCACAATTCCACAGCTCCTTACGGCTCACGACTCACTCCTCACGACTCACGGAATTTTTAGGATAGATTATTTAATATATTTACATACTATGCTTGACATCCGATACTATCAAGGATATAATTCCAGAAAATTAAAAGCTGAGAGCGGGATGAGTAGTTGGGGAACGAGGCACAGAGAACCGGGAAAGGTGAGAGCCGGTCCTTACGAACCCGATAAACATGGCCCGGGAGCTGTTGTGGTGAAAGAGGAGTAGCCATAGCCGTTTGATCGGCGTTATTCGATCCGTATCTTTCTGGAGATGGGAACGAGACTGATGAATTATAAATCATCAGTAAAGAAGGGTGGTACCGCGGGTAAACCCCCGCCCCTTGGGCGGGGGTTTTTTTATTGCCTAAATGGGAGGTGCAAAACGTGGGAAATACTTTGAGGTCATACGAGGAAATAAACGAGAAGATTAAAAAAGGTCAAGCGGTCGTGGTTACTGCTGAAGAGATTATTGATTTGGTGAATAAAAACGGCATCGAAAAGACCGCTCGCGAGGTTGACGTGGTGACGACAGGAACATTTGGTGCCATGTGCTCTTCGGGAGCAATGATCAACATTGGTCATACCAAACCACGCATGAAAATCAGTGAAGCGTATCTCAATGGTGTCATGGCCTACGGTGGTTTAGCGGCAGTGGACCTTTACCTTGGTGCAACTCAAGTGGCTAAAGATGATCCGCTCAATAAGGTTCATCCTGGAGAATTTAAATATGGTGGTGGCCATGTCATCCAGGATTTGGTGGCTGGGAAAGATATCCTTTTGGAAGCGTTTGCCTATGGAACCGATGATTATCCGAGGAAAAAACTGGTTACCTGGATCAACCTTCAAACCTTGAATCAAGCCTATCTCTTTAATCCCCGTAATGCCTATCAGAACTACAATGTAGCAGTGAATTGTTCCGAAAAAATCATCTATACCTATCTTGGTCTCTTGCTCCCCGATTTAGGAAATGCGAGTTTTTCATCGGCTGGCCAACTCAGTCCGCTTCTCAACGATCCATATTATCGAATTGTGGGTGTTGGTACTAAGATCTTTTTGGGAGGAGGCACTGGTTATGTCGCTTGGCAAGGAACACAACATGATCCCGGTGTGAAGCGAAATGAAAAAGGAGTCCCCCGAGGAGGGTCTGGAACTTTGGCAGTGATTGGTGATCTCAAAGAAATGAGTCCGGAATGGCTCTGGGGACTCAGTCTTCGGGGGTACGGATGTTCGCTGGCGGTCGGTCTCGGGATTCCCATTCCTATCTTAGATGAAGAAACTCTTCTCTATTGTTCGGTTCGCGATGAAGACATTGAAGCTCCGGTTGTGGATTACAGTAGTGCCTATCCCAATGGAACTGGTGAAGTATTGGGATTTGTGAACTATGCCGATTTACGGAGCGGGA
>CAYSWT010000048.1:1532-5153 GCA_964434845.1 uncultured Atribacterota bacterium
CTGGCACTCCGTTTTGGTTTGACTTTTAATATTCTTCGAGCATCGATTTCTCCCCATCATGAAGGACTCATGGTTCTTGAGATCATTGGTGAAAATACAAAAAATGAAGAAGGATTAAAATATCTTCAAGAAAAAGGTGTGGAAATTCAACCTCTCAGTCAGGACATAAAAAAGAACGAACAACGTTGCATTCAATGTGGAACCTGCGTGGGAGTGTGCCCGACCGCAGCCCTGTTTATAGAAAAACCATCTTATATGGTTCGTTATGAAGAAACTAAATGTATTGCCTGTGAACTGTGCGTTTTGGCCTGTCCGACTTATGCCATGGAGGCTTTATTCTAAGGCATGAGAGAATATATCGATCGGTTTTATCGTCGATTCATGAAACCAGCAGATTTAGTAACATTTACAGTTCAGATAAAAGAAAGCGATTTGATGATGAATGCTCAGAGCGATCTGAGTCAACTCACCTATTCGATATTGGATCGGGAGAGAAAAAATCTGGAATCATATATCCGGTATGATCCCAATTTTAAAAGGTCGTTGGTTCCGGTAGAAGTCGCCGATTTTGCTCCCCCGATCTGTAAAATCATGGCCAAGGCTGCTCATAAAGCTAATGTCGGTCCGATGGCGGCGGTGGCAGGCGCGATCAATGACCGGCTGGCGGGTGATCTCCTTCGTGTATCTCAGGAATTAATCATCGAAAATGGCGGGGATTTATTGATTCATTCATTAAAAGAACGAGTTGTAGCCATCTATGCCGGAGAGAATTCACCGTTTCAATCAAAATTAGGGATACGTATTGCATCCGGGAAAACGTGGGGAATCGCCACTTCTTCGGGCAAAATTGGTCCTTCTTTGAGCTTCGGCCAGGCCGATGCGGTCACCATCGTTGCAGACTCATCAGCATTGGCTGACGCTTGGGCAACTAGCATCGGTAATCGAGTCAAAACCAAAGATGACATCGAAGAAGTTCTCACTTTTTGCGAAACCATTCATGATATTATAGGGGTAGTCATTCTTTTCCAGGATCATTTAGGTATTCGTGGTGATATTCAACTTGTTCAGCTGTAAAATCATTTGAAAATTGGTATCATGGATGTGGTAGAGAACAGAGGGTCTTTTTTTTACCCTTTACTATTTTAGAAACCAACTACTCCTTCTAAGAAAGAGGAAATTCGATGATTTCTGATTTGGAATTGAAGCCCGAACAACTCCGATGGTTTTGTGAACCGGAAATGCTTGGTTTTCAGTGTACTTCCGACCTTCATTCTTTGGATGATTTTATCGGTCAGGAACGAGCTATTCGCTCCATCGAATTTGGTCTTGATTTGGGGAGACCGGGGTATAATCTCTTTGTGACCGGTCCAACCGGAACTGGACGAGCCGGGGCTGTGAAATATTGTATTGCCAGAAAAATTGAAGAACAACGGAATACTCACACTCTTCCCCAATTCATTGATTGGTGTTACATTTTTAATTTTGCCAACCCCGATCGCCCTCGAGTTCTAAAAATACCGGCGGGAGAAGGGAAGGTTTTATCACAGCGTTTGGAGAACTTGCTGAAAAATATCAAAGAGATTCTTCCTAAAACTTTTTCAGGAGACGAATATAAAAACCAAAAGCAAATTTTAATTGACGAAGAGCAAAGAAAAAATCGGCAGATCATTCAAGAATTGGAGAGGCTGGCTTTACAGGAAGGCTTTGCTTTTCGCATGACTTCTATGGGTCCAATTTTAGTTCCTCTCATTGATGGTAAACCCATGACCCAAGAACAATATATTGCCTTAACGGATACCGAGAAAGAGAATATCGAAGAAAAACGACGCACTCTTTTGATGGAAATCAACAACAATTTTGAAAAAATCCACGAGTTGGAGATTGAATTGAAAAATAAAATTGTCGATCTGGATAACCGAATTGCCGATTTTGCCATCACCCCCCTTTTTCGGGAATACATGAAGTCCTATGAGAATTACCCTGATATTTTGCAGTTTATCGATTTGTTGAAAAAATTTACCTTAACCGCCTTGCAGTATTTCCGCGATACTCAGGAAACGAGTACTGCACAGCAGTTTTTCCCGTTTCAAAGGATGCAGGATCCGTTCCTCCCTTTTAAAGTCAACATTTTAGTCGATAATTCTGAACGGAAAGATCCCCCGGTGGTCTTTGAATCTCATCCCAATTGGACAAATTTATTTGGGCGCATCGAACGCAAGGCGATGATGGGGACGTACTATAGTGATCACACCATGATCAAACCAGGTTCTCTTCATATTGCCAATGGAGGATATCTTATCATATATTTTCGTGATCTGGTCGTCAATCAGGGAGTATGGGAAGGGTTAAAACGGGTATTAAAAAACAACGAAATTAAAATTGAAGATCCCTGGGAACAATTTGGATTGGTTGCCCCGCAAGGGATGATTCCTGAACCGATCCCTTTTCAAGCTAAAATCATTTTAATCGGTGATGAATATTCCTATCGGTTACTCACCACTTATGATGAGGATTATAAAGATTTATTTAAGGTCAAAGCGGATTTCGACTATCAATTAAATAAAAACCAAGAAGTTATGCGCTCATTTGCTTGTTTTGTCACAAAAATTTGTGAGACGGAAAACTTACTCCCCTTTGACAAAACTGGCATTGCTCGTTTGCTTGAATATGCTTCTCAGGTGGTCGCTCATAAAAATAAACTGGCATCGCAATTTGGCTTCCTTAAGGATATCGTCATTGAATCTGATCATTGGGCACGTGAAGATCGTTCACCCTCGGTTGTGCGAGAACACGTTGAAAGAGCTTTGAAAGAACGAAGAAACCGTCTGAACCTGATCGAAGACCGGATTCAAGAATTTATTGAAAATGGCATTCTACTGATTGATATTGAGAATGAAGTGATTGGACAAATTAATAGCCTGGCGGTCTATGAAATGGGAGACTATAGCTTCGGAAAACCCTCTCGAATTACGGCACAAACCTATTTAGGTCGGCAGGGATTGGTGAATATCGAACGCGAGTCACGCATGAGTGGGAAGATTTACGATAAAGGGGTTCTGATCATCAGTGGTTATCTCGGCCATAAATTTGCCCAAAATAAACCCTTGTCACTCTCGGCGAGTATTTGTTTTGAGCAATCCTATGAAGGAGTCGATGGCGATAGCGCTTCTTTAGCCGAAACTTGTGCCATCCTTTCCAGCCTGGGTGAAATTCCGATACGTCAATATATAGCTGTCACTGGTTCTATCAATCAAAAGGGAGAAGTGCAGGCGATCGGTGGGGTTAACCAAAAAATTGAAGGATTTTTTCGGCTCTGCAAAGCCAAGGGTCTCGATTCAAGACAGGGCGTGATCATTCCCGCCAGTAACGTTCAGAACCTCATGTTAGATGAGGAAATTGTCCAGGCGGTTCGTGAAAACCGCTTTCATATCTACGCTGTCTCGACTGTCGATGAAGCCATGGAAATCCTTACTGGCTTGAAAGCTGGTGTGCTTCTTACAGATGGAAATTTTGAATCGGACTCAATGAATGCCCGCGTCGATCAAAAAATCCGCGAAGCTAACGAAAAGCTTAAAAATATTGCTGAAACTTCTGAGGAGAAGAAAAAGCCGGAGAATAACC
>CAYSWT010000048.1:5253-6586 GCA_964434845.1 uncultured Atribacterota bacterium
GAGGGTATTTTCATCCTCTACTGGTGTCCGATTTTTTGCCTGACATGAGTATCTATTTACTTGGTCTCTTTCTTGCCATGATGTTTTCTCATATAAAAAATGAGTATGATGATGATCACAATACAGAGAACAATGATAAGAAAAAGCGGCCCTTGGTCGGTGAAATACTGTTCAAAGGACGGGAGAATGATCGCTTGGGTTCCGCTCGAAGATGAACCAATCATCAAATCGACACATCCGTTTTTCCCGAAAATGGCGACATTACCGTTCAGCGTTTTTAGTGTCTCATTGATATCAAAGTATTTTTGGAAATAATCGAGTGCCAACGATATATGCCCGTAAGTGGTGAACAAAATAACCGGTTTATTATTCTGATGGAAAATAGATAAGAGGCTGACGGGTTCGTCCAATGTTAGGTTGAATGAATCTTTCCCTTCAATAGCGTTGTTCAGAGTTAATTGGTCAGATGTGGCCAAAACTGGGGATGAAAGTGAAGATGGGATGTAGCCGGGACTAATAATAAGGACAAATTCAGTTGGAACCCCGACCGTTTGGGTTTGAAACGAGGTGGAGAGGGGAGTAGCCATCAATTGATAGGTGAATTTTCCGTAATAATCGGCCGTAATGGATATTATTGTTAAAATTTTTTGGAAAAGATCGAGGTTTTGGAAATCTGGCAACGCTAATATGTCATGAATCGTTCCCGATATTTTATTGAATTCTTCCCAGACAGGAATGAGATTGGATATTTCAGAAGTTTGTGGAAAATGTTCATTGATTTTATCAAGGGGTATGATTTCCACCTCAAGCGGGGTGTTATCCATAGCCCGGATAGAAGAATAGAGACTAGCAGCGATTTGGAGGGTATTCAAATCTGGTTGGGAAGGGAGAACTATTTTTCCTCGACCGCCAAAAAATCCTGGGACATCCTGCCAGTTGCTGAAAGCTAAAGGGCGGCGTTGACGATTCACTTCAATAAATGAGTCGCCTGATATAAATCCTTCAAAGGGCATGATTCCCTGACGACAATTCTTTAAATCCGGATAATACAGAAAGGCAATTTGGATTTCATTTTCACGTTTGGTGTATTGTGTCGGTAATTCGATACGTAGTGAGGTTAATTGCCCGCCTGTTTTTTGATCAAGTCTTTTTGAATAAATCAGTTGAGAATTAAAATATACCTTTAATAAAGCTTCTCCTTGGAATTCTGCTGAGAGAGGGCTATGATTCATGAAGAGTTGAAGAGTCATCTGGGCGGAATTTCCCCCGATCTCTGAAGAGGAAAAAGAAAGGGTTTTTTTCAGTTCACCGAAACCCTTCATTTCAAGAAAGG
>CAYSWT010000048.1:6686-13873 GCA_964434845.1 uncultured Atribacterota bacterium
GAGAGTGAGATATGAACTTATGAATTGATTCGACCATGGTTTTTGAGGAAGGACGATGGTGACTTGATTCAACATACTATTCAGAAACTCAGGTACTGTCTGGGGATTCCAGTCTGACTTGAGACTATAGGTGATGAAGCTCTCCTTTTTGATTATCATCCATAGATTTCCTGATGCAAGGTCTTCACAGATATTGTTTCCCATGGAGAGGGTTGGTTGGATTTCAACTTTAACGAGGGGATTTTTTTCGTTGATAGCTGATTCGGGGATGGGGATATCGAGATAGGCGAGATGGCCTGGTTGGATCTGGATATTCTTCAAAAGATGGAAGAAGACGATGCGGTCATTGATTAAGAGAGAAATATTCGTTTCCGGACTCAACGCTTCCGAGAACCAAATTTTCAGAGCCAGATGACTTTCTCCCCAGTTCACCCCTCTGACATTGGGAAGATAAAAAATATACGAAGGCAAGTACCCTTCTAATTTAATATCGTTTTTGATACCAAGAAATTGTTCGAAATTCAAGGAAACAATATTCAATGACTGAGCAAATACCGGAATAGTCATGATGAGCAAAAAGAAGAAAAATACCAAAAATAGGATAGTTCCTTTCCCCGGGTGAAGCAAGTTCCTTCTAAATGTCATTATTCTCCCCTCCACCGAATCCATTTTTCTAAACAGTAGTTTATGATAAAAATCATTATTGGACAAGAGAATTATTCAATTTATTTGTGAAAGTCTGAACCTGTTCCAGACTATTCATCGAGGTCTTGCCATTCAATTCTGTTATGAAAATACAGTGGTGAGTAACGAGTGACGAAAAAATTTTGACCTTACTTGACAAATGAAATAGATGATGATTAAATACAATAGTCTAAGATGGTAAAATTAAATGAATACGAAGAGAATTCGGGGTGACTCTGAGAAGAGCGATATCGATGAGGATGGTGAAACTAAGATGAATAAGAATGATGAAAATCAGGAAGTACAAAATGCGCAAGAAACGACTTGCTCAGAAACAGAGAACATTGAAAAGTTGCGCTTAAAATGTGATGAATATAAAAACAATGCAGAAGAGAATAAAAAAATGGCTGATGAATATTTAAATAGTTTAAAGTTATTAAAGGCTGAATTTGAAAATTATCGAAAAAGAGAAATGCAATATCGCCAAAATTTTATTAAATTGTCAAACAAGGAGCTGATACTCAAATTACTCCCGGTAATAGATGACATGGATAATGCTATTCAAGAAAGCAAAAAAAGTGATGTCCAGAGTTCATTTGTTGAAGGGGCAGAATTGATTTATCGGAAGTTTTTAAACATTTTAGATAAAGAAGGTGTCCGTCAAATTCAAACCGTTGGTGAGAAGTTTGATCCTAAATATCACGAAGCTTTAATGACGGTTTCTCTCCCTGAGTATGAAGATTATGCAATTGTTGAAGAATTGAGAAAAGGCTATATGTTGAATGATGAAGTTATTCGAGCTGCTCAAGTTTCAGTCAATCGCTTAAATAAAGACGAGCTTACAAAATAAAGGAGGCTTATTAATATGGCAAAAGTAATCGGAATAGACTTAGGAACCACTAACTCTGTTGTCGCTTATATGGAAGGCAGCCAACCGGTAATCATTCCGAACAAAGAAGGGTCGCGATTGACGCCCTCAGTGGTTGCTTTTACCAAAAACGGAGAAATCCTGGTTGGTCAACTAGCCAAACGGCAAGCTATTACCAACCCTAAAAACACCATATTTTCTATTAAACGACTAATGGGACGACGCTATGATGACCCGGAGGTCGAAAAAGCACGTAAAATATTACCCTATGAAATTGTTCCTGGCAAACATGGTGAAGCCAGTGTCAAAGTTGGTGATCGAGAATATACTCCTCCAGAAATTTCAGCAATGATTCTGAAAAAAATGAAGGAAGATGCCGAAGAGTTCTTGGGAGAAAAGATCACCGAAGCGGTTATTACCGTTCCTGCTTACTTCAACGACAGCCAGCGACAGGCAACGAAGGATGCTGGAAAGATCGCTGGTCTCGAGGTGAAGAGAATTATCAATGAACCGACTGCTGCCTCTCTCGCTTATGGTTTGGGGAAAGGGAAAGAAGAGGTCATTGCGGTGTATGACCTGGGCGGTGGCACTTTTGATATCTCCATTCTCGAAATCGGTGAAGGGGTTTTTGAAGTGAAATCTACTGCAGGCGATACCTTCCTTGGTGGAGACGACTTTGACCGGCGAGTGATGGATTATATTATCGACGAATTCCGCAAGGAACAGGGTATTGATCTTCGTAGCGATCAGATGGCTCTCCAACGACTCAAAGAAGCAGCCGAAAAGGCCAAATGTGAACTTTCGACATCACTGCAGACCGAAATTAACCTTCCCTTCATCACTGCCGACTCCAGCGGACCACGTCATTTAGTAATGACTCTCAACCGCGCCAAGTTGGAGCAACTGACCATGGACCTCATCGAGCGGACCATTGAACCATGCGAACGGGCAATTCGAGACGCCAATCTCAAAGCTGAAGACATCGACTCAGTCATTCTGGTCGGTGGTATGACCCGGATGCCAAAGGTCGAAGAAGTCGTTAAGAGGATATTCAAGCAAGAACCCAAACGGGGAGTCAACCCGGATGAAGTGGTTGCCGATGGTGCTGCTATCCAGGCAGGTGTTCTGAAAGGAGAAGTCAAAGATGTCCTTTTACTGGATGTCACGCCGCTTTCATTGGGTATCGAAACTCTTGGCGGTGTCTTTACCCATATCATCGATCGGAATACCACTGTTCCGGTTTCGAAGAGCCAGGTATTTACTACTGCCGCTGATAATCAAACCACGGTTGAGATTCATGTTCTTCAGGGTGAGCGGCCTATGGCTAAAGATAACATTTCTTTAGGTAAATTCCAGCTTTCCGGGATACCACCTGCTCCTCGGGGAATCCCTCAAGTCGAAGTCAAGTTTGACATCGATGCCGACGGTATTTTGCACGTGTCGGCGAAAGACTTAGCCACCAATAAAGAGCAAGCCATTACCATCAAAGCTTCCAGCGGTTTATCCAAGGAAGATATA
Source organism: uncultured Atribacterota bacterium (assembly GCA_964434845.1). Classification (GTDB taxonomy): domain Bacteria; phylum Atribacterota; class Atribacteria; order Atribacterales; family Atribacteraceae; genus CAYSWT01. Next base: position 9,757 of record CAYSWT010000048.1, read on the forward strand.
GATCGGATGCTCCGCGAATCGGAACTGCATGCTGAAGAAGACAAGAAAAAGAAGGAAGAAGTCGAACTGCGAAATCAGGCTGAAAACCTCACCTATTCGGTTGAGAGAACCCTGAACGAATCTGGAACGAAATTATCGAGTGCAACCAAATCAAAAGTAGAAGCTGCCATTCATAGCCTCAGGGAAGCACTGAAGGGTGAAGATTATGCTGACATTCGTCGCAAGATGGACGAACTTCAGACGGCTTCCCACGCCATGGCTCAGGAGCTCTATCAAAAAACCGCTGGCCAAGCCTCAGAAGCTGCTGGTGCGAGAGCAGGTGAACAATCCAGTTCGAAGAACGAGAGTGATCATGTAGTTGATGCCGATTATAAAGTCGTTGACGATGAAAATAAATAATCATTCTCATAACCCCCAGCTTTTTTTGGCTGGGGGTTATTGTTTATTCAATTTTGATTTTTTGCTTAAATTGTACTAAAGTAATCCTACCTGAAAATGCCTTTTTATCATCTCGCAGGAGCAGCATCCTTGCTGAGAAGTGGTTCGAACTTAAAAGGTGTTCCTACGGCATCAGGGTAAATGGATTAAAATCCATTTAAAGTACCAAATATTCACATGATAGTGAATTGTCCTCCTCTCATTTTATAATCTGTTTTAAATAAGGGTGATTTCAGGATGAAAAGGGATTATTATGAAGTATTAGGGGTGGATCGAAATGCCACCCTGGATGATATCAAGAAATCTTACCGAAAATTGGCGAGACAGTATCACCCCGATGTGAATCCTGGGAATATGGATGCGGTTGAACGATTTAAAGAGATCAATGAAGCCTACCAGGTTCTTTCTGATTCCGAAAAGCGAGCGACATACGATCGTTTTGGTCATGCTGCCTTTGATTCACGTGCTCAGGCTGGTTATGGTGGAGGAGGATTTGGTCAAGATTTTGATCCCTTTGGCGATTTTGGAAGCTTTGGTGATATATTTGATATGTTTTTCGGGACCTCGACCGGTTCACATCGAAGAGACTCTGCATCTCGGCCAACCAAGGGTACTGATATCGTAATTGATGCTACCCTGGAATTTGAAGAAGCAGCTTTTGGAGTTGAAAAAGAAATTGAATTTCAACGAATAGAAGTGTGTAAAGAATGTCAGGGATTGGGAGGGAAAAAGAAAACCTCTTGTCCACATTGTCGAGGAACCGGAGAGATCAAGCATACGCAAACTTCAATTTTTGGCTCCATTGTGACGGCTCGGCCCTGCAGTTATTGTCGTGGGAAAGGGTATATTCCCGAAGATACCTGCCCTGAATGCCATGGTTCGGGAAAGATAAAAGCTACCCGTACCTTGAAGATCAAGTTTCCTCCGGGAGTGGATAGCGGTTATCGACTTCGAGTTTCGGGTGAAGGTGAATCGGGTGAGAATGGCGGACCAGCTGGTGATCTCTATATTTCGATTACGGTTAAATCCCATAAGATTCTGGAAAGAAAAGGGAAGCACCTCTATTATGAATTAGGAGTCAACTACACTCAGTTGGTGTTGGGAGATGAAGTGGAGGTTCCTACTTTGCAGGGTTCTGAGAAGATACGCATTCCAGCAGGAACTGAAGCCGATACCTTGTTAAAATTGAAAGGAAAAGGATTGATCGATCCTGGGAATGGTTCTCGAGGTGATCAAATCATAAAGTTGAAATTGCATATTCCTCGTCGTTTTTCCATTGAATACCGAAAATTACTGGAACAACTCTCGGAATTGGAACATCAGGATAAAAATAAAAAATCGAGTAGAATTATTGACCGGCTCAAAGAAGCATTTACCAATGCTGAAGGATAATCTCTGGTATGAGCCGCTTCTTTTTTCATCCGTCACTTCAAGAAGGATTGACGGTATCCCTCACTAAAGAAGAAAGCCAACATTTGAGGGCAAATCGTACCATTCCGGGTTCGACGATTCAGTTAGGAGATGGGCAGGGCAATTTATTTTCTGGTATATTCATCGGATCTCGCAACCAACACGCTCAAATCAAAATCCAGCAGAAAGTGTTAGCAGTTCAGGTATCTCATCAAATATGGGTATGGCAACCATTCCTCAAAAATGAGTCACGTTTGGAGTGGGTCCTTGAAAAATTATCAGAAATTGGTGTGACCGGAATCGGTTTTTTCCCTACTGAGCGGACTGTTAAAGAACAGCTTTCACCTTTGCGTCGTGAACGCTGGAGAAAAATTGCTACTGAGGCCTGTAAACAATCAGGGCGTCTTATTTTTCCCGACCTCATCTTTTGCCAATCATGGGATCATTTTCTCTCCGGGCTTGTCCAAACCAATATGGAAAAAGTAGTGGGAGATGCCAGCTCGTCGAAAACCCTCTGGTCGTTTTTAACTGATAAAATGAGTTGCTTTGACATACATTTGATCGTGGGTCCGGAAGGTGATTTTTCCGAGAAAGAAAGGTCACATTTGCTTTCTCTTCCACGAGTTTCGTTTTTACGTTTTTCTCATCAAATTTTACGCAGCGAAACCGCATCGCTTTTTGGAGCCGTGGTTTGTGCTGCTCGTCAGGAGTATTTTGTTGAAAATAGCCATCAAAACCTTGGGATGCAAGGTAAATCAAGCTGAAAGTGACCTTCTCGCTGCTCTTTTAAAGAGAGAGAATATCCATATTGTCGATTTTGAAGAGACAGCTGATATGTATATCATCAATAGTTGTGCCGTAACCAAAATGTCGGAAAAGAAAACCCGACAATGGGTTCGAAGGGCACTCCGGAACAATCAGCATTCAAAAATTTTTCTCCTCGGTTGTTATAGTCGTCTTCTTTCTGCCCATCCTTTTCCATTTGATTCCAGGGTCCAAATCGTAGATTCAAGGGATAAGATAAAAGAGATGGCAAATATCCTCAATCTGGGACAGGAAAGAAATCTTTCTGACCCGGTTATTCCCGAAATCAAGCGAGCCCGAATATGGCTGAAAGTTGAAGATGGGTGCGATCATTATTGTCACTATTGTATTGTTCCCCATCTGCGGGGACCGGTTCGCAGTGAAGACCCACAAAGAATAATTAACCAGGCGATTTGTCTTGAAAAAAGCGGGATACGAGAAATCGTTTTGAGCGGTATCAATTTAGGTATGTATGGGAAGGATAGCGGAGAGAGCCATCTGATTGACTTATTAGAAAATCTGATCCAGGCAACTGAATTGGTTCGTTATCGGTTGAGTTCTATCGAACCGTTTTTGATTGATAAAAATTTTTTAGATCGGTATTTTTTTTTGGGATCCCGAGTGTGTCCTCACTTTCACATCCCCTTACAAAGCGCAAGTGACCAGATCTTGTCAAAAATGGGACGAGGTTATACGACCGACGATTTCGAACGACTCATCAATACCATTCGAAACTACCATCCCGAAATAGCCATCTCTACTGACATTATTGTTGGTTTTCCTGGAGAGACGAAAGCACTTTTTCAAGAAACTGTCGATTTTTGCCAAAAAATCAAATTTTCCCGCACCCACGTGTTTGTGTTTTCTCCCCGACCGGGAACTCTTGCCGCACAATGGGAGCCATCTGAAGGGATAGCGGCGGAAGAAAAAAAGGAACGGGAACACATTCTATTGGAGCTCGCTCAACAAAACCAATGTGACTATCATCATTCATTTATTGGGAAAAGATTGTCGGTGTTAGTGGAGTCAGTGTCTGAAAACGGTGTGGGATCTGGTTATTCAGAAAACTATATACCGGTAAGAATCAGGGCCATCCAACCGGTTGAATATGGCCACATTCTTCCAGTCTTCATTGAAGAACAAACCAACCGAATTCTAATCGGGAAAGCCCAAAGAGGGGAATAGACATCCATACCGGGTAAAAATCCTCAAGCCATCTAAAAAATAAAAATATTCTTTCTTTCAAACAGCATCATATCCTGGCACATATATCTATTCACTTTATCAAACTTGCACCGTAGACTGAATTTTCAAAAATAATAATGCTATTGAAAAGTAGAGCAACATTCAATACAATGTGATGAAGAATCGGAGAAGGGAATCGACTGTATGTCAGCAAAGAAAAAAATGAAAAAAAACAAAACAAAACCCGTTCGAATCACACCAGTTGAAAAAAACCTCACCG
>CAYSWT010000049.1:0-13722 GCA_964434845.1 uncultured Atribacterota bacterium
TTTACGAACTAAATCGGTCATTTTAATAAGTCCAGTCACTTTTTACCGGATGATAAGAAAATCCTATCTTTTATCTTGCCCTCCAACCTTTCATAATTCACCTCTAACTTTTTACGCTCTTTTTATAATAATTGACCTGACTTGTTTTACTTTAAACCAAATAATACAATATTTCATCAAACAGGGTCTTTCTATAGATTACCGATAAAATATGAGGAGGGTTGTTTTATTATTTCACCGCACCCTTCAAAGCATTTTCAACTGCTTTCAGATAGGCTTTGCTATTGACTGTTGCTTTGGTAACGGTGTCGACCTGTAAAGATTGTTTCTGAAGAATTCTCTCAAAAAGAGTTTTTGACACCTCTCCCGCTGGAAATCGAACATCTTTTACGATTTTTAAACCAGTAATCTGATGGTTGTTGACAGTCACTTCCACTTTATTTGACCATCGATAACCCTTGAATACTCCAGTATAGGTTCCATCCTTAACCTGGGATAGATCCACATTCCCTACTGACAGATCTTTTACCTGTTTCATCCCACCCAGAATAAATATTAAAAAACCAACAATAACCACCGCGACAACACTAATGATTATAATAAAGATTCTCATGAGGTGACCTCTCATCGTTAATTACAACTTTCAAAATAATATCATCATTTTTTAATCAATGAAATAGAATTCCCTATTTTGATCAATTTTTTTAAAAACATATTTCAATTCTCTACTTAAAAATATTTGATTATTAGCCGTAATAAAAATGCTCTTGATATTTGGAAACAGCTTGATCAAATCAAGTGATTTATTTAGCCCCAAGACAAAACAAGCGGTTGAAAGAGCATCAGCGAGGGCAGAACTCCCGGCAATAATGGTAACGCTTCGCAATCCAGACTGAGTCGGGAAACCAGTCCGGGGATCAAGAATATGATGATACTTGATTCCGTTAATATCGGTATATCGTTCGTAATCTCCGGAGGTAACCACTGCTTGATCAATCACTTTCAATATTCCCAGGTTTTTCTCTTCGATGGAGAAAGGATCTCGAATCCCGATGGTCCAGGGTAATCCAGAGGAAGACTTCCCTATGGTGACTACATTCCCTCCTAAATTGATAAATGCGGAAACAATTGAGCACTCCTGGTATATTCTCTTTATCCTCTCTCCAGTATATCCTTTTCCGATTCCTCCCAGGTCGATTTTCTGACCGGCTCGGGCGAGCTTTACCAGGTTATCTTCCCGGTCAATCAGAATATCCTTATAATTTACCAGTGATAACCGGCTATGAATAGTGCTTTTATCCGGGATGACTTTCTTATTTAAGAATCGTCGCCAATAATCAGTTAGAATACCAGTAGTCACATCAAACGCTCCATCACCCGCTTCTGAAACCTCCTTTGCTATTTCCAGAACCGAAACGGTGTCATCGCTTACTTTTATCCAGTTTTTTCCTGCTTCACAATTGATTCGTGAGATATCGCTCCCATCCTTGAAAAAGCTGAATAAGTTCTCTATTCGATGAATTTCATTTGTTACATAATCCGATACCACTTCGGCGCCTTCACCATAGACTTTCTGGTTGATGACTGTATCCATGCAAAAATCGATTTTCTCTACACGCCTTACTTTTTTCCACATCATAATCAAATTGGAATACTTTAGAGAACCGAGCCGCTCTCTTCAAGTGATAATTCGAATTTCAATAACAATTCCAAACCATATCATAACATTATCATGAGTTTTTCTTTCCCCATAGGTTGAAAATCGGAAGTGTGGTACGCGAAGTTCTCTTCTATAAAGACAATGATAAGAAAAAGTTGAATGGGGAATGCTTTGTTTTTTTTCGGAATACCCATTTCAAAAACGACTGAATTGTGAACACCGAACCAGATCAATGATTACATGTATCATTAAAGTATAATAATTCTTTGCCGATAATAATAGCTATAAAAATATTCTAAGTAAAATCGAAAGACAGCTTTTTCTAAAGGAAAGGAGAAGCAAAACTACGAACCTTCTGTACTTGGTGGAATGGTGGTCGATTTGTCAAATCCCTGAATGGGTATAAGTGTAAACAACAATATTTTGCCTTCCTCTTGGGAAAACATTCAAAGGGAGGTTATGGTAATGGATAATAAGCGAAGAGTAACCCTTGACAAAGAGGTAAAAACAGAACAAACCAATAATAGATCGGTTGAAAATGCTCCCGCGGTAAGATTTGCACTCGAGAGTTTTCTGTTCCGGGAAGAAAGACTCAAAATACCGAAGCCGGAATTATCGTTAATAAACACTATTATAACTGAAAAAAAAGAAATCCGATCCAGGATCGCGGAGAATGATAATGAAAACAATGAAGATACATTGACAAATTATGTTCTGGAAGATTCTTACAAAAAGAAAAAAATCGGCAACTTACCGAAACAATCCAATATGGAAAAATCCCCAGTGGAAACACCTTGGGGGTACTATACAGTTATTCATCAGGGACCACATTATAAGATTAAAAAAATTATAGTTTTTCCGGGACAGCGACTGAGTATGCAAATGCATTACCACCGAAACGAATACTGGCTCGAAGTAGAAGGGACAGCACGAGTAACGGTTGGCGATGATGTCTTCTTATTACATCCAAACCAAAGCACCTATATACCCATCCGAACCAAGCATCGCCTGGAAAACATTGGAGAAACACCACTCGAAGTTATTGAACTTCAAAATGGAGATTGCATTTCCGAGGAGGATATTATCCGTTTCGAGGATGACTATGACCGAAATTGAATCCTCTAAAGTTAAATACGGTATGGTTTAATATTGAGCTGTGTTCAGGTGAGGTATTGAAAGCGATTGTCTTTCTTAAGCGCTTGAATCAACTCTTTTATTTTCTGGTCGTGATCTTTTGGCATGACCAGAATCGTTGAATCAGTTTCAACAATGATAAGATCTTTGACTCCGAAGGTCACAACCGGTTTTTTCGAATAAATAAGGTTGTTGTAACTTTGGAGACTGAAGTGAGGGTTGAAAGATATGTTGTGAGAGGAATCTTCTGGAAAAATTGCTTCAAGAGCATTCCAGGAACCGATGTCGTTCCATTTAAAGTCAGAAGGGATAACCAGGACTTTATCCGATTTTTCCATAATACCATAATCGATCGAAATAGGAGAAAGCTTTTGAAACGTCTGAGATATGACCATTTCTTGATCTGGAGTTCCCCAGGATTTTTGGATGGAACAAAGTCCCTGATAGAGATCAGGGAGATGGAGTGCGATTTCATCCAGGATGGTCTGGGCTTTCCAGATAAACATCCCACTGTTCCATAAATAGACATTCGAGGTGAGGTAGTGTTGGGCTCGTTCTAAATCGGGTTTCTCAGTGAATTCAAGAACCCGGCAGGCTTTTAAATTCTTATTCCGAAATTCCTCATCTCCACAGTGGATATACCCATAACCAGTGTGAGCTTCGGTCGGATTTATTCCAATAGTGACGAGATAGTTTTTCTTTCCCAGCTCACAGCCAAATAAAAGGACTTCGCGGAATAGATTTTCTTCTAAGATGAGGTGATCCGAAGGGAGAACAATCATCACCTCTTCTGGATTCTTTTGAATAATTGTGAGTGCCCCAAGTCCGATACATGGTGCCGTGTTTTTTCCTTCTGGCTCGATGATGATATTCTTTTCTGGTATAAAGGGCACTTCTCTGAGGATCTCCGGCTTATAACGCTCTTGAGTAACCACATATACCCCATTTTCTCCCACCAATGGCAGAACCCTCTCTACGGTCATCTGAAAAAGGGTTTTATTCAATAACGTAATAAATTGCTTGGGGTGATGAGATGTGCTAAGTGGCCAGAGTCGCTCCCCTTTCCCCCCAGCCATGATGAGAGCAATCGGCATAATGGTCACCTCCTTGATACAGTATAATTGAGATATGATACTATTATAATAGATTGAAATGCTTCCTGGCAGCACCATGTGAGGAATGAAAACTACAAGATGTAAAGAACCATATCAACTATAATTTTCCCTGATAGGCGTTGTCCTCATCCGTCATTCCCGAATGTCCCTATCGGGAATCCAAAATATTTATGGACCCCTGATAGAAACATTCCAACTTCTCCCTTTATCCAAAGGGAGAAGTTGGAGAAGAGCGATGATTGAGTATCTTTAAACTTTTTACATTTCACTTTTTACCTTTCACTGTATTTCCAGGATAGAAAATTGAAGGTTTATTTTCTATAATTAATACAGGCAATACTCAATCAGGGAGGGAACGGCATGAAAGAAATCTTGCTTCAGTTTCCAAGACAATTGGAAGAAGGGTATACGATAGGCACATCAATTTCTCCAACAGTCAACACGTCACACATCAGAGCAATTGTTTTTTCTGGAATTGGTGGCTCAGGCATTGTGGGAGAAATGATACGTCAGCTTCTCCACGAAATACTACCGCTTCCCTTTCTCACCATTTCTTCTCCGCCACTTTTTCCGTTCATCGACCAGTACACTCTGTACATCGTTTCCAGTTACTCGGGGAATACCCCAGAAACGCTGGCGGCTCTCAAACAAGCAAAAAAGAAAAAGACACCTTGCCTGATTCTTACCTCTAGTGGTGAGTTGCAATCCATTGCTCAAAACCATCAAGATATGTTGCTTTTGGTCCCTGGTGGTTTGCAGCCTCGAGCTGCATTAGGGCATCTGGTCACTTCACTTTTAGGTGCATTAGAAAAAATTTTAGATATCCTTCACTTTGAGGAGGCACTCCACGAAACAATCACCCATCTTAATACTGCTATTCCACAATACGCCGAGCCTAACGATCAAAACTTTCTTTATAAGCAAGCTCATACCATTGAAGGGACCATACCCATTATCTATGGCACAGAAAACCTCAATGGAATCGTCGCTCGAAGAATCAAAACCCAATTTAATGAAAACTCGAAAAATACCGCTTTTTTTGGTGTGATTCCCGAAGTCATACACAACGAACTGGTAGGATTCTTTCACCCTACATTGTCAGATTTTTCTTTTCTCTTTCTTCGTGATCCTCATGAGCCCGTCTTTTGCCAGACTATGATCGCAGCCTATACCCGCCACCTGCAGAGCAAAAAATGGAAAGTCTTTGAAATGCATGCTCAGGGGACCTCGCTTATGTGCCGAATCCTATCCCTGGTGGCCATGGGCGACTGGCTCAGTTACTATCTCGCTTTGGCAAATCACGAAGATCCAACCCAAATTCCTCCCATCCGTCATTTTAAACGTCTTTTCCGTCAACTTGAATGTACCATGTAGGAGGGCAAAACATGCGAAAATTTTTACTTACTCTTATCTTAATCATAGTGTTGGGCAGTTCAGTTGGCATTAATGCTGAGGAAAAGCAGGATTTCGAATGGAGTTTCCATGACCTTCTGGGCTGGAATACCAACCTTATGCTTCAGGGTCAGACACCAGCCACCGTCTTCTATCTTCCAGCTCCCCCAGGCGTTGATTGGCAACAGAGCATCCTTATGCTTCAAATAAAAACCTCTTCTTTCCTCGACACCAATTCTTCCATCTCGGTGTTCGTGGATGATGCCCTCCTCACCTCTATTCCCCTTGAAAAACGGACCAAACTCACCATACCCATCTTACTCTCTCCCCTGACCGGAAAGCCTTCCGGAGAAAACGTCAAGATAATGATACAGCCCTACCTCTCTATCAGTCGGAACGTTTGCGAAGATCTGGCTTCAGGTCATTTATGGTGCGAAATTCAAGCCGACAGCTCCTACTCGCTTGTTATAAAAGAAAAACCTATTATGACTCTGAACGATTATTTCCAATTTCCCCACAAGCAAATTGAGATTCTCCTTCCCCAGGGAAACTGGTCTCGCGAACTCACCACATCCTATATGGATCTCTGTGCTTTTTTAAAGAGAACCTACCGGGGGTTGCCAGTCGTCATTACAACCAAAATCTTTACTGATCAAAATGAAATTCCCAAAGAAATGGGAAAGAAACAGATCATTCTCCTTGAAAATGACACCCGTGACTATCGGCTCGATAACGGAAGTCTTTTCCTTACCCCCCAAGGCGTCGAAGCAGTGATTAAGCAAAAGGAAGCGTTCTCTTTTCCATCAACAAAGATTCGTACCAGCAGGAGCGAGATCGACGAAATTCCCAATGAAAATATTACCCTGGCTCAGCTCGGTGTTGCCCCCCTTTCTCTGAAAGGCATCGGAGAAATGCGAGAGCATATTTACTTCCCAACCGCCGACCTGAAAGGCATGCCCCGCAGTCTATCCCTAATGTTGAAATGGAACTCCTTCCCTCTGCAGGAATCGACACTGAACGATGCTTTGCTCAAGATTTCACTGAACGATGTCCTCCTCCGGGTTGAACGAATACCCCAAAGCCGGACGGCATCCCTGAAATTGACCAGAATTCCACTTCCGATCGAAGCCTTGCGTCGAGAAAATTCATTGGATATTAGTGTCTTATATTTTCCTGAGGTGAATAACTGCCGTCAGGGGACTCTCCCCTTTGAAGCCTTTATATCAGATAAATCATATCTTGCCCGTCAGGGAAAGCAGAGCCTCCCCTCTGTCCTGACTTGGAACGATGTTCCAACCTTATTTTGGGGAAAAGGATTGATAGTCCTCCCGGATCAGCCGTCTCTTGAAGAACTGGAAATTGGAGCAAAGATCTTTGCCACTTTGCGGGAGATCGACCACAACCCTATTCAAATCGAAATCATGCCCAACACTCTGGCTAAAGAAAACTGGTTTCATTCACAGTCGTTTTCCTGGCGTTTCCACCAGTCCCTAAGGAAAATTCAAGAAGAATCATTCTCTATCCTCCGTACCATGAATCAGATTCTTCAATCTCCAGAACTGCAACAAAAACCACTTCTGGAAAGGATATTATTCATATTTTACACCGCTTTGAAATCGTATTTTTTCGTCTTTCGCAACTACCTGTCTATAGCTCTGCTCCCCTTTACAGAAATAACCCCCCGGAATAACTCTGAGTATATCATTCTGGTTTCTCAGGAAAATGACGATTTCTGGTTCGGAAGCCCGGTTCAGCTCCGCCAAGAAGAAATTAAATTTTATCGTCTTCCATCCAATGAGTACACCATGACCCTCTCTCCTGATGAATCCCTCGGTATTCTCGCGGTCACCAAAAAAAACAACACACCCTTTATCCTCTTTGCTCCTTATGGCTCAAAAGAAATAGCCTATCGTCATTTCCTCGATACCTTTCATGGTGCAGAAACCCTGCGAAGGATGAGTGGAAACGTAACCCTCTTTGGACCCGGCGGGAAAGCCGACCTCAGAACCGACTACGGCTTTACACTGGTGATGGTGGGTAATGTTTTCCAAGAATTTTATAACCGTTATCGATTCTTCCTTCTCGTCGGAGTTCTCATATTGCTGGTGATCGTGTTCGGTGCTTTTTATTCCAAAATGACCCAGCCTCCAATCAAAAAATGATCAGAAAACCTTTAGGCGAAATCCTGATCGAAAAGCAACTCATCACTGAAGAACAATTAAACCAAGCACTTGAGCTCCAAAAGCAAAGTGGAAGCCTCCTGGGAGAAATCCTGGTCTCCCAGGGGTTCATCGCTCCCGTCACTCTTTACCAGGTCATCACTGAACAGGGAACGTTCCAGTATGCCGGAGAAAACCTTCACATGCTTTCTCAAAAGGTTGATCAAAAGCTGCTCTCTCTTTTCAGTCCTCAGGACTTTTTTCACTATTCCTTTTTCCCAGTTCGGGTTGATGGAGACGCAATAGAGATTCTTACTCCCAATCCGAACAATGAGTCCCTCACCCAATTCCTGAATAAGAAATTCCCGGAAAAAAAGCCAGTGGCAAAGGCAATCACCCCATACGAGCTGGATTGGCTCACCAACTTCTTCTTTAAGGAGAAGTTCCTCCAGGAAGCAACCACCGGTCTTTTCTTCCGCTCACCAGAAGAGTCGGCCATGAGAGTTTTCACCCCTGCTCAATGGGTCGGATTCGCTGTTCTTTGTTTTCTGATAACAACTGGACTTTTTATTGCCCCCCGTTGGTCGCTCATTCTTTTATTCGGGTTAGCCAATCTCTTTTATTCAATAAACGTCGTTTTCAGATTTCTTCTCAGCGTAACCGGAGCAAAATTCGACAATCTTACCTTGTTCTCCGAGGAAGATTACACTAAGCTTCATTCAAATGACCTTCCCATCTATACCATTCTGTTACCTCTCTATCACGAACCACAAAGTGTGATTCGACAACTAACTTCCGCCATCCGAAATCTTGATTATCCTCAGGAAAAGCTTGATGTCATCTTCCTTATCGAGGAGGACGACCAAGAAACCCTGGCCCATTGCAAAGCCGAAAAACCACCGTACAATGTTCGCTTCATTACAGTTCCCCACGGTATGCCCAAAACCAAGCCCCGAGCTTGTAACTATGGCCTCGCCTTCGCCCGGGGTGAGTTCCTCACTATTTACGATGCAGAGGACATTCCCGAAAAAAACCAGCTGAAAAAAGCCATTGCTGCCTTCCGGTCATATCCACCGGATTTCATGTGCTTTCAAAACGCCCTCAATTTTTATAATGCCGATCAGAATTTCCTCACCCGACTTTTTACCCTGGAATATTCGTATTGGTTTGATTATCTCCTCCCCGGACTTTTTTCATTGCGTCTTCCCATCCCTCTCGGAGGTACCTCGAACCATTTTCGTACTCAAGTACTTCGAGAATTAGGAGGGTGGGATCCCTTCAATGTCACCGAGGATGCTGACCTTGGCATGAGAGCCAGCTATCGAGGATATCGGGTGGGAGTCATTAACTCTACCACTTATGAAGAAGCTAACAGCCAGGTTAAAAACTGGATCCGTCAACGTTCAAGATGGCTCAAAGGTTACCTCCAGACCTTCCTGGTTCACAATCGTTATCCACTTCAGGTGATTCGAAAATCAGGATGGAAAGGATGGTTTACTCTGCAGGCCTTTATCGGCGGGACAACGATTGGACAAGCCAGTTCGCTCGTCCTGTGGATTCTCTTTATCATCTGGCTTCTGGCCCGTGGCGAATTCTTACAACCTTATTTTTCCGGTGCAATTCTCTATGTGGGGATTTTTAACCTCATCGTCGGAAATTTTTTGGGTATTTATCTTACTATGCTTGCTGTCTTCAGGCGGGGAATCGATCGGATCATCTTCTTTTCCCTGCTTAACCCGGTGTACTGGTTGCTGGCCGGCATTGCTTCCTGGAAAGGGATTTTTCAGCTGTTTACCCGGCCTTTCTTTTGGGAAAAAACCATTCACGGGTTACAACCGGGGGAAAAAAGCCATGAATAAAAAGCCAATCTTCGCCATTCTTTTTTATGTCTTATGTTTTTGTCTCTTCTTTCTATTCACCTTATTTGCCCGCGAAAAAGGCTGGCTGTCCGCCGAGATTTACTTCTTCAGCTTCCGTTCTCGAATTCTTCTGTTTCCTTCCAGCGAGCAAGCTAAAAACGTTTTTCTCACCTATCCCTTTCTTCCTTTTCTTTTCTCTCTGGTGAGCTTTTTACCCACTCTCATCCCACCGGTTATCGGAACCTTCACTACTTTGGTGCTTGCCAAGACTATCCATCAAGGAAGCTCTTCCTTGTTTTATATTCCCCTGGTGGTCACCTCTCCCTTTTTTCTATTATCAATCTTCTCCCCCACTTTTCTTCTCCTCGGGCTTTTTATTGCTGTTGCTGTGTCCAATATCGTTCGCTACCACGAAACTCAGTCGATATATTTTTTCTTTCTTGGGGGAATAATCTTAGGCATAGGTATCCTGAATCATACATCTCTTTTCTGGGCGTGCATTCCCATAATTATTTTTCAACTCCTTTTCTTCCATTTCCCCATATCCAGAAAAGTCTCTCTCCTTTTTGTCTCGCTATTTCCTCCCCTTTTTTTTCTTGGAACTCTGCTCTTTTTCCACTGGGTCTATTCTGGAAACCCATTATTTTTTTTCAACTACGCATCATTGAGCCTGGGTTATGCGGTTCCCAAACTCTTCTTTCCCTCATCAATTAATATCGCGCGGTGGTTCCTGGGTCTCTGGTTCGTTTTTCCCCTGCTCACCGTACTTTGCCTGCAGGGCTTGGTCAGGCTTTTCTGGGCAGTGAGTGCCCTGACGCTATCCGTCATCTTATTTCGTAACATGCCCGTGTCTCTCCCCATATCATTTTTAATTATATTCAGCGTGCTCCTCTGGCGCCCCAAAAGCACGTTTCTCCTACGAACCGGAGCGGTTCTGCTCCTTTTTATATCCGCGCTGGGATGGTTCCAACTCGTACGGGGGGAAGAGGCGTTTTTTTCTCTAAACCATCTCCCGCTGCAAGATAAGATTCTCGACTACCAGCATATCGAAGACCAGGTCGATCTTTCCTCGGCTTCCATCCTGGTGCTGGATCAATACTACTTCCTCTCGGCGTGCTGGAAATATTTTGCCCACAGCATTGTCCCAGAAAGTGATTCCTTTGACCAGATTTGCCATCACCCCGAAGATCACTGCTCCTATGTTCTCATCGATAAGGAAAAGGTCGATGATTCCCAAGAAATACTGGATAATTACCATCCTCTATGGGAAGGGAGGCGAATGGTTCTCTATAGCAATAGCAGGTCAATACCGTGACGGGCGATGATTAACCTGTAAATAGATAAATACCACCAAGAACGTCAATCACAGTCTTTGAAACAACTCGGGATTGCGAAGTGAGATATCCTCGATCATCTCCTCCTCCACTTTCTACAAAGTTGAGATGTCTTCTTTATATTTTCTTCTATTTATTTCTTTATCTTCAACCAGTGATGCCTTTGGACTTCACTGATAAAAGAAATCATCTTTATTGAGTGAAGAGGTTGACTTCAATAAGTGAAGATAACATACTTAGAGGTGAAAGGAATTCCCTTCTCAGTTATGAGATATCAGTTATCTTTGCCACCATGCTTTTCGATCATTACCAATTTGAGCTGTTTGAGGATTTTGTGTGATTTGAAATGATGGTTTCGGAGCGAATTCTGATGATTTTATCAATCGGGAATAGCTTGGGCGTAATCTCTCTCATACAGGAGGTGTTTTTATGCAATAAATATGATCGGTGTCCTCCTGATTCGTGATGAGTTCCCATCACCCATGAGGTTTCTCCAGAAAATATATGTAGTGATGGTAGACGATCAAAGCTCCCTCTGTCGAACCGAACTTGCTGGGGAAGCTCATTCTTTATTAAAAACTTAGGGAGTGAGACCACCGCTTGAGTTCACTGAGCTGCCATGAATTTTTAAGACCCTTAATGAAAATGGTGTGGTACATCTGTTTTCAATCCCTTATTTTTCAAGAATGGCAATGGTTTCTAAAATTCCACTATTAAAAACGAGTATTGCCCAGTATGTGAGAAAGTAGTTGAGTCTAAGCAAGGTGAAGCACAACCCTTAGAGTGTAAACATTTCAAAGTTCTCCCCATCCATTCATTTACCAATGATTATTCTGACGCAACTGATCGATCTGGAGAAAAAAAATAGGGAAATTATCGAATTATATTGAAAGATAAGAAAATTGAAAAGCTGAAATGAAAATTGATGTACTTTTCAGATATTTAAATCATTTATTTTTAAATTGAGAGAATTCATGCATACCTACCAACTGGAGTGATTTTTATGTTTGGGAAACCTTTTACCTTATTTAAATTGTTTGGTTTCAAAATACGAATCGATTTGAGCTGGATTATCATATTAATGCTGATGATCTGGTCGCTCTCTCAAGGGGTATTTCCTTTTTACTTTAAAGGGTTGACTGCCTCCGTCTATTGGTGGATGGGACTTTTCGGAGCTTTTGGGTTATTCTTTTCAATAATTATTCACGAACTGTTTCACTCGCTTGTTGCTCGTCGATTTGGAATGACGATTCGCGGGATTACCCTTTTTATCTTTGGCGGAGTGGCAGAAATGGAGGAAGAACCGACGGGAGCGAAAGCCGAATTTTATATGGCTTTAGCTGGTCCGTTGACCAGTATCGTCCTTGGTCTTTCTTTCTATGGAATCTATCTCTGGATGCGCTGGGGCGGTCTGCCAATGAGTATTACTGGGGTTTTTGGATATTTAGGGGTCATTAACTGGGCTTTGGCAGGATTCAATCTCATCCCGGCATTCCCGCTGGATGGAGGCCGTATTCTACGTTCACTACTCTGGTGGAGAAGAAATAATTTACAATGGGCAACCCGCATTGCATCCCGGATTGGAGAAATATTCGGTTTTGTTTTGATTTTTCTCGGGATTATCAACGTATTTCGCGGAGCATTCGTTGGAGGCATCTGGCTATTCTTCATTGGTATGTTTCTGCAAAACGCATCACAAATATCAATGCAGAGGTTAATGATTTCTCGGGCTTTGAAAGGAGAAACGGTTCGAAGATTTATGAAATCCGACCCGATTACCATTACCGAATCGATGACGATTAAAGAAGTGGTTGAAGAATTTATTTACCGGTATCATTACAAAATGTTTCCAGTAGTTCAAAAAGGAAAGCTGGTCGGATGTGTGACGACCCGAGATGTCAAGGAAATCCCGCGTGAAGAATGGAATATCCGTACCGTACGGGATATCTCTAAGTCTTGCTCGCTTGACAACGCCATTCACCCCGATACTGATGCCACCCAGGCACTATCGGTGATGAATCGCACCGGGAACAGCCGTCTCATGGTGGTGGAAAATGATCGACTGGTCGGGGTCATCACTCTCAAAGATTTACTGCAATTTTTCTCTTTGAAAATGGAGCTGGAAGGTGAAAATTTTAAAAAGAAAGAGTAATGCATGGGTCATTTAATCTTGAATGAATGTGGGGGAAGGAATCTTTTTATCCGTATACCTTGTTCCTACCCATTGTTGTAAAAAACCGATGTAAATTTTTTAAAAATAAGATATGATTATCCGAGGAAAGGTATTTTTATTCCTGTTTCTGACAAGGAGCAAGGGGGGTATTCAATGAAATGTGTCTGGAAGAGTCTCTTTCTGGCCATTTTGGTATTAATGGGTTACCCGAGTTTCATGATTCATGCCTTAGGAGGAGACAACCTCCCAATCCAGGCTTCTTTCACCGCGATCCCCACTTCTGGTCAAGCTCCTCTCGCTGTCACTTTCGATGCCAGTAGTTCTCATCCTGGGAGTGGAGCCACGATCACCAGTTATGAGTGGAAGTTCGAAGGTCTCACCAATGCCTGGGTGAGCTCAGGGACAAACCCTACCGTCAACCATACCTACCCATCTCCTGGAGTCTATACTGTCAGTTTGAAGATAACCAATGATCGTTCAATCAGCGATACCAAAATCATTCCTCAATATATTACAGTCACCACCCCTCCCTGTCCTACCCTTTCGGTTACCTTTACCATTAATCCCGCATTGGGACCGGCACCACTCACCGTTTCATTTGATTCAAGCGGAACCAACCCTGGAGAAGGTGAAAACATCACCAACTATCTCTGGACCTTTGGTGATCTCTCTCAACCATCAATCGAAGCTAACCCCACTCATACCTATTCAAACCCAGGAACCTATCAGGTGACACTGAGGGTAACCAATTCGTGTAATAGTTTCAGTTCTTCAGAGGGAACGGTTATCGTGACTGAACCAACTCCATCACCAACTCCTCCTCCAATCGAGTCACCAACTCCATCTCCCCCAACAGAAACCCCCTGTCCAAATCCTATGGCGAGCTTCACCATTCA
>CAYSWT010000050.1:0-13424 GCA_964434845.1 uncultured Atribacterota bacterium
ACCACAAGTAGTGAAATGACAGATAATTTTTTAAACATTCACTATCCCCCCTTAAAAGATATTTATTGTATTTATTTTCACATATTTTTGTGGTTTTGGAAACCTCAAATTTTATTCATCTTTTACCATTCAGCATGTTTACGGTATAATATTTTTATGTGTGGTCGATTTGCTAACTTTATTTCTCGAGCCGAATTGGAAAAGTTATTCGGGGTCAGAATAGATGAGGAGTTCAACCCCCGATATAATATTGCTCCCAGTCAGAGTGTTCCGGCGATCACCTATTTAGAAAAGAATCAAAAGAAAATTATCTCATCGATGAAATGGGGGTTGGTCCCATCTTGGGTGAAAGATCCTTCCATAGGAAATCGGATGATTAACGTCCGGGTCGAGACCATTCAAGAGAAGCCGTCTTTCCGTAGTGCTTTCCGACGAAGGAGAGCGCTTATTCCTGCAAGTGGATTCTATGAATGGCAGAGGGAAGACAATATGAAATTACCTTATTTTATTGCAATGAAGGAAATGAAACCCTTTGCCCTTGCCGGCCTATGGGAACGGTGGGTCCACGACCAAATATTGTTAGAATCTTTTACCATTCTCACCACTGCTGCAAATGACTTGATTCAGCCCATCCACGACCGGATGCCGGTGATTATTCCGGTTCAGCATTATGATGAATGGTTACTTCCCACCACTGAGGAAGCGGTCCTTTTCAACCTTCTTTCGCCGTATCCTGCTGAAGAAATGCTTGCCTACCCAATTTCGAAACTGGTGAATAACCCCGAAAACGACCGACCGGAGGTTATTCAGAAAGCCAACCTCTCTCTCCAGTGAATACTCGGTCACCAGCAAGGAATGAAAATATCCCTCGACCTAATCCCTCCCTGTTACCCTATGTCATAATAAGAATAAATTACAAAGACTAAAACAATGATTGGGGAAAATACACAATCGTTAGGTGATTGGAGATTATATTATAAATGAGATCCTCATGTAGTGAAATACGCTACCTGGAATGACAGAATGAATGATTGTTAAATTTGAACTTTATACTACCCCGAAGATTTACCCTCATTGTGATTAAGAAATTGACAATTGAAAGTGCTATGATTGTATTCGATGTTTAAAATTGGAATCTTTTCCATATTGGGGGGAAATAGAACATGACGTATAAAAGAACCTGGACCGAAGAAATTGAAGTGAATGCACGTGACATGGTGGAACGTGTGAAAGAGCTCATTCAAGAAGGGAATGTACGACGATTAATCATTAAGAAAGAAAATGGAGATTTACTATTAGAAGTACCGCTCACAACAGGCGTTGTGGCTGGAGGAATGATTACTCTTTTTGCTCCGATTTTGGCGGCATTGGGTGCAATGGCGGCTTTGCTTACCAAAGTGAAGTTTGAAATCGTACGGGTAGAAGACGAAGAGAAAAAAGAAGACCAGACCTCGAATAATAATTAATTGATATACAAATCAAGGAGGCGGAATTATCAATGACATCGGTAAAAGTAAAAACTTTGGTTGTGTTTTACTCTCTCGATGGGAATACTCGTAGTATTGCTAAGACTATCCAGCAAAAATTGGATGCCGACATCCTCGAACTGAGGCTAAAGAAACCAATTAATCCAAAAAGTTTCTTTAAATATTTCTGGGGTGGATTCCAAGTCATTTCTCGAAGTCGTCCTCAACTCCTTCCTCTTGACAAAGACCCCAGGGATTATCAATTAATTTTCATTGGAACCCCAGTTTGGGCGGGAAATTATGTCTCGGCGTTCCGTACCTTTTTATCATCGGTGGAAATAAAAAGGAAAAAAATTGCTTTGTTCTGTTGTTGCGGCGGTCAAAATGGAAAAACTATTGATAGATTAAAAAAAGCTCTCCCGGGAAATGAGTTCTTGGGAGAAATGACATTTATAAATCCCTTAAAAAAAGATCCTAAAGGGAGCAAAGAAAAAGTTCAACTGTGGGCTCAGGATATGATGGGGAAAACCAAGAGCAGTTAACTCGCCCGCATCTTTCCTACAGATGATATAAAAGTGGATCTCTTCATGAACTCAAAACCAGCCCTTTCCGTGCCATGATTTTCGAGTGTTCGTATGCTGACCTGATAAATCCGAAGAAAAATCCTTACTTCAAACCCTCCTATATTGCCGATGTTCTGGCTGAGCTCTATGTCATCTTCCCGGATATTCAAATTATTTTTTGCGACAATCGTAAGATTGCTAACGAATGGACCTATCGATGGTTTAAAAGGATTTATCAAACGTACAAGAATTTCAAAGTTAGTTCTTGAAAGGTCACATCTTTCATAAAAATACCATGAGTTTTAAATTTTAAATCATAAATAGCTTATACTGTCATTGTGAGACCTGCAGCCTATAGCGTAGGATTTACATCATTTTGAAGACCTCTTTGACCGGGATGCCTTTCTCATTTTGAAAATTGGTTTATTCTTTAAGTCAATTTAACCAAAAAGGAGGGATGTTTTCATTAAAAAACCCTTTAAAATCAGGGATTTTCAGCAATTATTTTTGGTGTGAAAGTTGAAAAATGTACTAAAATCTATTCTTGTTGTAAGCGCTATAAGCCGTTAAAATCAAAAAAAGAAGATTTCTCACTCAACCACCGGTAGGTAGTAGCGGATATATAACATTATTGACCAGCACCAATGCACCATATCCCGGCGCCTCTTTTCTGTGGTGTTTTTTTGGTCATGGAACGTACTCCTCTAATCGTTTTTGATCATCATAACCAACCTGGGGTTGCTTACGCTTGGCCTGTTACTTATCACCATCACTGTTTTTATGGATGTGATAGTCATAACCGGGGAGAAGGGAAGCGGCGAATCGGTGACGGTTTGATGCGGTGATGCGTCGAAAAGGAAATTTCCGATGATCAGTATCATCCGCTTGGGAGTTTTTTCTAAGATATGATACACTAAAAACCATGAGATACGGTAGGTTGCCAATTCCACAGAATATACTTGATTTCATTCCCGAGGTACAGACAATTCTCCAGAACAACTCCCGGGTGGTCTTTGCCTATCTCTTTGGTGGGCTTGCTAAGGGATGCATTTCTTCTCTAAGTGATGTCGATATTGCAGTTTATTTGACCGAGATTGGTGTCGAGTGGGAAATTAAAATTGAGCTCATTGGACTTTTAAGCAAAGCCCTCAAAACCGATGAAATTGATGTAGTTCTTTTGAATACCGCATCTTTGCCCTTGAAAGCAAGAATTATACAGAATAAAAAAGTCTTGGTGGACAAAAACCCTCTCTTCAGGTACTCCTTTGAATCATTGGTTTTAAGGGAATACTTCGATTTTTCGGTGAAAGAAAGAAATATTCTCTATCGGAGGTATAAAATTGGTTGATAGAACTCTGATTTTGAGAAAATTTACCGACTTCGATGAGTACCTAAAACAACTGGGAGAATTCTCCAATATTACGGTGAATCACATCTGTCCAAAATAGCTTTTTCTCATTGAAAGAGGAGTACCAATCGGGTAAATTGTTAAGTGTAAGCTAACAAAAAACCCGAAAGGTGGTCTCCCCTATGAATAGGCCGCCATGCTGCTTGCAGCAACATCTGACTAATGAAAATAATGGCGGCCTATTCTCATGGTTTTTCATCTTTTCATCTTAAACCATGGTACGTGGGGTGGTTTTTCCCCCACGTCTTTTCTTGTTTTTTGTTTTTAAATCTCACGCCGTAGGCTGGTATTATCAGGATAGTGTAGCAGCATTTTTGGCCAGATTCGAGAGATTTCAACCGGTACGAATTCGAAAAAGTGGTCAGAGAAACCAAATCGGAAAAAGGAACCAAAGGTTTTCGTTTCTGGGATCAATTTGTCGCCATGCTCTTCTGTCAATGAGGCCAGGCTCACTCCCTCCGGGAAATTTGTGGGATCTTGCTTTCTCTCTTGGAAAAATGAAACATTGAGGAGCGAATGGAGCACCCATCGGTCAACACTAGCTAATTCATGAGCACCTGCACTGGGAACTCTACCAAAAAATGTTCTACTCCCTCTTAGAGAAATGCCAACCCCTCACCAAGGGGAAGAAAAAATTCCGATTCAAGAACAAGCTCTTCAAGCTTTGACGCTTCAATCATTGAGCTGTGTAGTACTCTTTTTGACTGGGCTCGATCCCGAGAGATCAAAGGAGCGGTAAAGCTCCATTTGCTTTTAGACCATGAAGGCTATCTTCCGGTCTTTGCACTCATCACCGAAGGAGCGGTTCATGAAGTCAATGTTATCCGAGATCTTTCCTTTCCCAAGGGCTCAATCCTTGCCATCGATCAAGGCTACACCGACTATTCCCTCTTTGCCCAGTGGACCGACACCGGCGTTTACTTCGTCACCAGACAAAAAGACAATGCGAGTTATCGGGTGATTGCAGAAAAGACCGTCCCCACCAACCGGCATATTCTCAAAGACGAAGTGATCTGTTTTATTGGATATTATGCCAGGACCTCCTGCCCTCACCCCTTGCGGCGGATTGAAGTGGATGATGTCGAAAATAACCGGGTGATCGTTCTTCTCACCAATCACCTTGAGTTTGGAGCCACTACTATTGCCCGTATTGATCGGGATCGCTGGCAGATTAAAACCTTCTTCAAAACCCTCAAGCAAAACTTGAAGATCAAGACCTTGGTTGGTACCAGTCAAAATGCACTTTTTATCCAGATTTGGACAGCATTGATCACCATTCTTCTTTTAAAGTATCTCCAGTTCCAATCGACGCTCTCCTGGTCACTCTCTACTTTAGTTGCTCTGCTTCGCTATCATCTCTTTACCTATCGGGATCGGTGGCTGTGGATCAACCATCCCTTTGAAGTTCCGGTGATCGCATCCGAGGAGTGATGATTCCTCTTCCTTTTGAATAACTTGGACAGCATCTTGTAAGAAAAAAAAGGAACCTGATTTTGAAAAGGCTCATGGACCTGTCTCAAATGCTTATACAATAAGGGGTGGTTTTATGATTTTGAATTATTTTGGACAGCAGTGTCAATTACTTTATTACATTAGGCACTTGAACTCAAAATCAGAATGACTTAAAGGGGGTTTTGAAAGGTATCAGTGGGAAAAAACCGGCGAAGTCGGGTTAAAAAAAATACCCCTGGAAAGGGTTATTCTCTTAAGCAGGGGTATTTTTTAAAACAGATTTTGATATTTAAATTATTTCTTTTCGAGGCTTTCTTTGGTGATCAATTCAACTGGAACATAAGTGGTTTCTTCGAGTTTTTCGCCATTAAGAAATTTGAGCGCGGCATCAACACCCATTTTTCCGATTTCGTATGGTTTTTGGGCAACTGTTCCGGCCAAACCACCTTCTTCAACTGATTTAACCGCGTCGGCGATGGCATCGAAACCGACTACTATAATTTTGTCTTGAAGACCAGCGCTACGAACCGCTTCAAGAGCTCCTAATGCCATTTCATCGTTGCAAGCGAAAACCGCGTTTAGATCAGGGTAAGCCTGGATAAAGTTTTCCATAACAGTCAAACCCAAGGCACGCTGAGAATCAGCTGGTTGCTTGGCAACCACTTCGATACCATATTTTTCCATGGTCTTCACAAAACCTTCTTCACGAAGAGCAGGAATGACATATCCGAGCTGGCACTCAATGACAGCCACCTTACCTTTACCACCTAATTTTTCGGCAATAAACTCACCAGCCAGTTCTCCGCCTTTAAAATTGTCGGAAACAATGAAAGTTTCAATTTTACCAGAATTAACACCAACATCGAG
Organism: uncultured Atribacterota bacterium; assembly: GCA_964434845.1. GTDB lineage: Bacteria > Atribacterota > Atribacteria > Atribacterales > Atribacteraceae > CAYSWT01. Next base: position 5,757 of record CAYSWT010000050.1, read on the forward strand.
AACGAAAACCGGAATACCTGCCTTGTTGGCAACTTCGACTGCCGATCCGCCAGTATCAGGATCCCAGGGAGAAAGAAGAACGGCTTCGATTTTTTTCTGGACCAAGTCTTCAACGTGAGCAAGCTGTTTTTCGGGATCGGTCCGGGCATCAAGAACGACAATGTCAACGTTCCCAAGTTCGGCGGCGCGATCTTTAATTCCCTGAGCGACTGTCTGCCAGTACTGATTTCCAAGATCTTGTACCGAGTATCCAAATACGTATTTCTTTTCCTGGGCATTAACACTTCCCACAAACAGAGCTACTAAAAATAAGCTGATAACCAACAACAGGTACCTATTTTTCATGAATAAACCCTCCAATCTTTAAAATTTGAAAAAATATTCAATACTCCACCTAAAATAACAATTGGATTTTTTCAGACTATTAGGCATCACTCCTTTCATTTAAATGCAACAAAAAATTATAACTTGAAAAATTGAACTCATCTCTGCCTTCAGCAAGTGTGAATCAACACGGAATATATATTTACTATTTTCTGTTAGCCTACTGTTTTCCACGTCTATCGGCAAGAACAGCGACGATGATAACCGCTCCAATGGCCACTTGTTGCCAGAAGGGGTCGACATTGACCAGATTCAAGCCATTCCGGATAACCCCCATTATTAGGGCACCGATGAAGGTTCCAATAATCGTCCCTTCTCCACCAGAAAGACTGGTACCTCCTATGACCACGGCGGCGATTGAATCAAGTTCATATCCTTGTCCTGCCAGGGGATGTCCAGAGTTAATACGGGCGGTAAAAACCACGGCGGCGATACCAACAAATAAACCACAAATAACATACACCAGCGTTTTATAATAATCGGTCTTAATACCTGAAAGCCGAGTGGCGGTTTCATTACTTCCCAATGAATAGATACAACGCCCAGCAATGGTTTGAGTTAAAACATAGAATACAACAGCAAATAGCCCAACCGCAATAACAATCGGAACCGGGATTGGTCCTATATATCCAGAGCCAAAGAAACGGAACATACTCCCAAAACCACTAATCGGTTTCCCCTGGGTATAGACAAATGCCAGTCCTCGAGCAATAGCCATCATACCGAGGGTAGCACAAAAAGGGGGAAGCTTTCCCTTACTGATTAAAATTCCGTTGGAATATCCTAAAAATGCACCAAGTCCGACTCCGGTCAAAACTCCAAGGAGAGTGTTACCGGTTCCTTTGAGAACCGCAGCTAAAAGAACACCGCACAGACCAAGGACGGAACCAACTGATAAATCGATGCCGCCGGTTAAGATAACAAAAGTTTCACCGGCGGCAATAATGGATATGACCGATACCTGTCGAAAAACATTTAAAATATTATCGACCGTTAAGAAAGCAGGGGAAAGAAAGGATAAGACCGCTCCCAAACCAAACAAACCGATAGCAGGACCCAAACGACGAGTTATATTTTCAAGACGCGCTTGATGCATGATTCCTCCTTCCAATCGCTTCTAAAATGATTTTTTGTGGATCAGCGTTTTCTCGCGAAAATTCGGCGGTTATCTGACCCTGGTTCATAACTAAGACCCGGTCACTCATTCCTAATACTTCTGGTAGTTCAGAAGAAATCATGATGATTCCCAAACCATCTACGGCAAGACGGCTCATGAGAGCATGAATTTCGGCTTTGGCTCCAACATCGATCCCTCGAGTTGGTTCATCTAAAATTAAAATTTTGGGACGTCTTTCCAACCATTTTCCTAAAACAACTTTTTGTTGGTTACCACCACTCAGAAACATAACTTTCTGATCCAAAGAAGGGGTTTTAATTTCCATGGAACGAACTTGAGTTTCAGCCGCTCTTTCTTCTTGTTTTTTACTCAATTTCCCCATATGGGCATATTTTTTTAAATTAACTAAAGTGATATTATTTTTAACACTTTGTGAGAGCAGCAAACCCTGACGGGAGCGATCTTCGGGAACCAAGCCAATGCCTCTGCTAACGGCATTGTGGGGTATTTTTATAGGAACTGGTTTTCCTTCGATAATAATTTCGCCTTTTTCCCGTTGGTCCTCACCAAAAATAGCCCGTACCAATTCAGTACGACCAGCGCCGACCAAACCGTAAATTCCGAGAATTTCTCCCCGGTGAAGGGCAAGATTGACATTATTGAGGACTCCACTTCGACTCAAATTTTTTACTTCCAACACAACTTCCCCGATTTGAGCGTCCAATTTTGGGTACATTTCTTTTATCTCTCGACCCACCATCATTCGTGCTATTTCTTCTTGGCTGACATCATTGGCATTGGCAGTTTCCACCTTAATACCATCCCGCAAGACTGTGATGCGGTCAGAAATTATTTTAATTTCTTCCAGCCGATGGCTGATGAAAACAATACTCACACCCTGTTCCTTTAATTTATTAATTCGTGAAAAAAGGATCTCAATTTCATCCTGAGTTAATGCAGAGGTCGGTTCATCCATAACTAAAATTCGTGAATTCATAGAAAGCGCCTTAGCGATCTCGACCATTTGCATATTAGCGACCGAGAGTTCTTTCACCAGGGTACGTGGTTCAATATCAATTCCTAATTCATAGAGTATTTCTTCGGAATTTTTCCATAAGGTTTTCCAATCGATTGCACCCCATTGATAACGTTGGGGGAAACGACCGTAGAATATATTTTCTCCGACCGTCAAGTGGGGAATCAGGTTAAATTCTTGAAAAATAATGCTGATTCCCAGGCGCTGTGATTGAAACAATCCATTAATTTCTACTTCTTTCCCCTCTATAAAAATTTTTCCGGAGGTTTTTTGATAAACTCCGGCAAGTATTTTCATCAAGGTTGATTTACCTGCTCCGTTTTCACCGACTAAGGCATGAACTTCCCCTGCCCTTAAATCAAAACTTACATCTTTAAGAGCATCAACACCAGGAAAACTTTTATAAATGTGCTCCATTCTGAGAAGAACTTTATTTTCCATGGGAAGAAATCCTTTATTTGAATGTATTATTGATACGTATGAATTATATCATGTCTTCTTTTTTTTCAACAATATTACCAATAGTTCAAAATCAAAAACCGGGATTATTTGTTATTTGTATGTGTCAAAAAATGTTCGCAATTTACTCTGAACAAACACCGGAGACTCTTCATCTAAAAAGAGAGTGACCTCTTCTTTGAGGAAAAAGAAAACCACTCTTTACCGATTACTGGATTTGTGTACCTCCCTCCGAATGCTCAATCCAATTAAAAAAAGATTTTAATTTTACTTCTCAATTATTTTAATCCCTGTTCTGATGGATCCACTCATCAGTCGTCGTGCTGTGCATATGTGGTCAACCTCCAGGGTTGTCCGTATATCCACAGCTTCTTTTAGGTGTACTTAGTCCTTCCCCCTTTTTGTCTTGTCTTTTCCCAGCTCCCTCAAGCAACTTTTGGGAGTTTTGTTCGCTGTTCCTCAATTGTTTCTGGACTGATATACTTTCTACTACTCACCCAGTCTTCGGTGTACTCAATAAGATAACTGGTCACCAACCGGAGATAGGAATCGGTATTGGGGAAAATACCGACTACCCGGGTTCGGCAGCGAATCTCTTTGTGCACCCGTTCTAAGGGATTAGTAGAAGAGAGCTTCCGCCTATTGAGAAGTGGGAAGGCTAGGAACTGCAAGGAGTCTTCTCGTCCTTCCTCGAAAAGAGCAATCGCCTGGGGGAAGCGGTCACCGTACTCTTGGATGACACCAAGCGCATAGCACCGAGCCAGATCTTGATTGGGCTGTTGCCAGATCTGCTTTACCTGGGCAGCGAAGGCTTCTTTTTCTTTGTAGGGAATATGGGCAAGGAGGTTCCTCATGAAGTGGACTTTGCAGCGCTGCCAGCTTGCCCCCAAAAAGCACTTCTGAATGGCTTTTTTCAAGTCCGGTATGAACATCGGAGACACAGAGCCAGACTTTTTCCACTCCTCGTCTTTTCAGACTTTCAAACAGGCGGGTATAGGTCTCTTCTGATTCGGCATACATCGGTTCTACCGCCAGGATCTCCCGGTTCCCTTCTAAAGTGAGACCCTGGACCACGGCGATGGCTATACTCATCACCCGTCCCTCACCGCGGACTCTTTCATAGAGGGCATCAATCCAGATCAATGGGTATTCTGTCTCCAGGGGACGGTTGCGGAAGGACTCGACCTGATCGGTGAGTTCTTTGGTGATTTCACAAAACTTGGCTGGCAGAGAGTGATTCAATTCCGAGGCTCTGGGCGAGACGCTCTATCTTTCGAGTGGAAACCCCATTGATGAAGGCCTCCTGAACTACTTGAAGGAGAGCCGGTTCGGAGCGCTTCCTTTCCGTGACAAAGAAGGGAATGTAGCCACCTTTACGGAGTTTGGGTACCAGAAGGTAGATGGTTCCCAGCCTGGTATCAAACCGCCTTACTCGGGTTCCGAAAGAATGGGTGGTTCGGGTGGGACAATGTTCTCCCTTTTGAGCTCCAACTTTGTTTTCAGCTTCCAGTTTCATGAGTTCATTCGTCAACCACTCTAACATAGCATACAGAGGATCAGGTTCAGTCATGAATTCAATGAGCATTTTTTTTAAGATATGGTGTATGATTATTTTGAGCCATCGGATATTCCTCCTTGATGAAGTTTTTGTTTCGTACAACCTTCATTTTGGAGTCTCCGGTGGCTTTTTTCAAGGTACGAAATTGCGAACTTTAGTATACGCTATCCGGCATAATAATTTTCTAAGTGTTGAAGGAAATAACTTAATAAATGAGTGCCAGGTACCGTTAAGTTATACGAAACGTAATGACGGAAAAAGCTATTTCCAGAAGTAATAACTCTTTTCTTTTCCTGACAGTATCCTGTAAAAAGCCCCTATTTATCTTTTCATAAGAAGCCTGATGGCTTCATATTGTTTTTCGAAGAGCAGAATAATCAGGGGTCTTTGAATGTTCAATAAAAAGATATCATAAAGAAAAGGGGTGGTCGAACATGTTGAATAGAACAGCACAAGCGATCTGGGAAGGAAACCTCAAGGATGGGCGTGGGACAGTTGAATTCGGAGGGAGGCTTTCAAAGAGAATTATTCTTTTGCCTCTCGTTTCGAGAACGGCAAAGGCACCAATCCGGAAGAACTGATTGCCACCGCGCACGCCGGTTGTTTCGCGATGGTGCTCTCACATATACTGGCTGAAGCCGGATATTCGCCGGAACGGGTGGCAGCGACAGCAAAGGTGAGTCTTGAAAAAGACGATGGCGGATTTAAAATCAGCGCCAGCCATATCGACTGCACGGTCAAAGTTCCGGGTATCAGCCAGGAGGATTTCATAGCTATTGCGGAAGAAGCCAAGAAGAGTTGTCCGGTGAGTGTTTTGCTCTCCGGTATCAGAATCAGTCTCGACGCCCGTCTCGAGCATTAATCTTTTCTCAGCACAACCCCGCCGTTTTAACTGAGTGGCAGGCACCGTTGGTTTATAGAGAAGGGATTAGGAAATGAGTTAATTCACAATTCAAAACCTGACACCTTTTAATTCATTTCTATCGGTGTTTTCCTCCCCTTTTCCGTTCGATCGAAGTCACTATCGAAACTAATGATGTTGAGATTATTAATTTCTGCAACAGCATATTGATAGGCATCGTCAAAATCAAGGTTAAATTTTTGAGAACAATTTACAACCGAGATCATATCATCAGAGGATAGAGAAATTAATTGAATTCCCGAATTAAAAATTACATCCACTACAAATTGCCAAAATACCATTTGCAGATTACGACGGAAAAGGAGAAAACCTAATGAATGAAGGGAATAATCAGAGATATACAGACTATGTTTCTCTATGTTCGTTAGGATTCTTTTTGCATCCTCGGATTTTTCCTGATCCAAGATCACTTCGAGAAAAATATTGGTATCGAGAAGAAAATTCACTCGTCCCTAACTCTCCATCTCGAAATATCATGCTGGAGCTCAACTGAAGTGTATTGATCTTTTAAGTTTTTTAAAACTCCAGCCCACATAAATTCTGGTTTTCCTTTCTTTTTTTTCATCTTATTTATGAGTAAAGATTCGGCATAATTTTTCACTTTTTCTTGCAAATCGGGTGGTAATTGATCTATCAATTCCTTTAAGGTTGACACCCCTCTATCCTCCTTTGAAACATTTGATTATTTTCTTTCCTCAATTATGTTTATATAGGAATGAAGGTTATTTATGATAATATCGATTTTCAATTTTCCCAGTTTATGTTTATATTTCCCCTGCAGTCTACCAAGAAATAACTTTTTCATCAATTAGGCGAATTGAATCATCTCAAATCTTAATGAACTCCTATCGTTTCCTCAATTCAAAATCTTGATATTGTAATAACTGGGTGCTAGGCACCGTTCTGTTTATAGAGAAGAAATTAAGAAACAAGTCAATTCACAATTCAAAACCTGACCCTTTTTGGTTACATTGTCATAACTTCTCCAAGATATCCCTGAACTGTTCTGGTGTCAAATCGATTTCACGCAAGATTTCTCTGATCAGTGGTCGGGCAAGATTTCTTCCCGAATGGTTTGGAAGGGTGGTTGTCCTCCCGTCAGGGTGGCGATAAAAAACATGGATTCCCTTTCTCGCACTATTTGAAAACCAAGATACAAAAGGAGCTTTTTCCATTACCTTAAAATCAACAATAGGAAGGCGGGTCATACTGCGACCTCAATCTGTTGAAGACCGATAAAATGTGGAAAGTCCTCAGCATTGCCTTTGAATTCTTCCAGGCATAACTCGAGGGACTCCTTGAGATTCTTCTGAAGTTCATCTAATGTTTCTCCCTGAGTGTGGACGCCAATTATTCCCGGTACAATATCCACATACATTTTTGTTTCGGGATCCCATTCAACGTAGGCGGTAAAGGTCATCATTGTTCACCACCATATAAAAAATTCTTATTCCTTGACTATTTCTATCAGGATAAAAATTGCCTCTCGTCAAAAATGCTCTCACTTTATTCATAGTAATGGAATGTCATCTATACATCAACCCAACTCAAATGAATATGCAGGTTATATCTGTCCATAATAAATTACTCTCACAAAAAGTAGATTTCTAATAGAGGGGAGATTCGTAATATATTGAGTGTCGGGTACCATTTAGTATATAGAAAATAGATTAGGAAATGTGTTAATAACTGAGTGCCAGGCACCGTTAGGTTTAGTCTTTTCCCACTGGGACAATCAAAGCTGAACCAGATCTTTTTTAAAGAAGAAAGGACTTCCTCATCATAGATCTTTTTTCGGTTCCTTTTGATCTTTTTGATACTTCCCACCAGGATGAGCTTTTTGCCGTTTCGTTCGGTAAGATAGCCAGGAGGCATAAGTCCGGGTGTATCCGGTGAGGTGGACGAGTTCATCTCAAATCTTTTTTCTTTCTTTTTGGCTTTTTGATACTCCGGTGCCATTTTCTTGATAATTTCCCTTCTGGTATTCATGGTGAGCTCCATTTCGTTACCTCCTGTCTTAAAAAATCTCCTGGAAGAAGGACAGACCGCCATGCTGCTTCGCAGCACCATATAAAGATGGAAACTCCGGCGGTCTTTCCTCTCAGTTATTTCTTTTTAATCTTTTCATCTTACGCCATAGGCTGAAAATCCTGGGCAGTTTCCAGGATAGTCGATATCAAGATTTTTAGTTG
>CAYSWT010000051.1:0-12901 GCA_964434845.1 uncultured Atribacterota bacterium
TAAAGGGAGATTGAGAGGGATTCGATTGGTTGATCGTCCATTTCAAATCCCCCCTAACCCCCCTTTTCTAAAGTGGGGGAAAAGATTTCCATATTCTTTGGTGCTGCGTAGCAGCATGACGGTTTATTATGAAAATAGATTAAATATGGTGAGTTGTGAGTGGTGAATAGTTAAAAAATGAGAAGGGCACACACCCCTTTATCCCCCCTCGATTGGTATGATCCGGAGACATAGGTAACACTTAGTTATATTACTGGCTGGTTAGTTTCTCTACCTATGATATTGGTCATATTCATAAAAAGACCCTCACCTTTGAATCAATGGAAATTCAAGATGATTAAACAAAGTGTTACCTATGTCCTTAGACTAAAATGTAAAAACCTATGTCCCTGTTTGTTCAGATTTTTTTTTGGGAATGAATAGATAAACATAAAATTATATAGCAACATGCCATGGCATGCCGTCATCGTCGTTTGGAAAAATGACAGCCTACGGCGTAAGATAATAAAAAAGGATTAAAAATAGACCACTATACTCGATTGTTTCCTAGTAACTTTTATAGTGAAGGTGGTCTGTTTTTTTCTAATACCCCCTGATCCCCTTTTGCTAAAGCGGGAAAACAAAGTAATATGGATAAACAAAGGATAGCCCTACATGAGTAAAATAGTGAAAGCATCTGAAGAAAATATTCTTCATGCTGCAGTAATCATCCGTGAGGGGGGACTGGTCGCTTTTCCAACCGAAACGGTTTATGGGTTGGGCGCATGTGCCTTTTCAGAAGCCGCGGTTGTTCGAATATTTGAAGCCAAAAAACGGCCGCGATTCGATCCGCTCATCGTTCATATTGCAGAGAGGGGAGAACTCAAACGCCTCTGTACAAATATTCCTCTTAAGGCAGAGAAACTTATCGAAGCTTTTTGGCCAGGTCCATTAACCCTCGTTCTCCCAAAAAAGGAGGAAGTACCAGATATTGTAACGGCAGGATTGGATACAGTTGCAGTCCGCATGCCCTCTCATCCGGTGGCATTGCAACTCATTCGAGCTTCCGGATGTCCGATTGCAGCTCCCAGTGCCAATCGTTTTGGACATGTGAGTCCAACCCGACCTGAAGATGTGATTGCTGATTTAGGAAATACTGTTGACCTCATTCTCGACGACGGGCCAACACCGGTTGGCGTCGAATCGACTGTTCTTTTAGTATCAACCGAAGAAATTTACTTGCTTCGACCAGGTGGAATTAATGTGGAAGAAATCGAGAGGGTAGTGGGGGATATTATTACCAAAATATCAGTGAAAAAAGTATTGTCACCTGGATTAACGAAGAAGCATTATTCTCCAAGGACTCCTTTATATATTTTCGAAGGAAAGGTAGAAGAGCTTATTCTATTTGAGAAAAATGATTATGCTTTATTAAGTCCCACACCCATCCCTAATACCTCGATTTCAGTTTTTCCCTTAAGTGAGAGTGGCGATATAAAAGATATCGCTGCCAACCTTTTTCATCAACTCCGAAAATTAGAGCGATTAAACTTTCAGGCCATCATTGCACTTCCGGTTAAACCTCATGGTTTAGGGCGAGCTGTGATGGATCGATTATTTCGAGCTTCGACTGGCACCGTAAAAATCGAAAACCAAAAGCTGGTTTTCATTGACAGATAATCATCCAAAAAGGTAATATAAATTTGAACAAATAAAGGAGGTTCAATTATGAAAAGGCTAACATTGATATTGCTGGTGACGGTAGCTTTGGTGACGATGGTAATAGCCGGGTGCGGGATTACCATTGACGTACCAGTTGGGACCAGTACCTATATAAAAATTTGTTCTAATTCTGGAAGTATTTATGGAACACTCTACGTAAATGGCATATCTTATGGTAAAATCGATGGCGCCAATGTCATAGGTCCAAGATGTAGATCTGGAATAGGTCCTTTAATATTGGGGAATACCTATTTTGTAGAAGTAGTTGATTGGGATTTTGACACTGGGGATTACAGCACCTATATTACTCCAAGATTTAATGATCAAACCATCTACTTACCATATTAAGGAAAAAAATTCTTTAACCAAATATTAATACTTAAAAATTGGGGATCTTTGGACTGTGTACAGCAAATCTACTGTTTTGCTTATTTCATTCATTGCAATATTTTTTTTCGCTTCAATCATTTCCGGTTGTAATCTCGGTTTCGGTATCAAAATCGACTCCGGTATCGGGAAGTTGTATTTTGATTCTTTGGACCCAGAAATTTATGGTGAAGTGTATGTAGACAGCATACATATCGGATACCTGAAACCCTTAGATAGGGTTAGCACTTTTGTTGCGCTTGATTTCGATCATGAGGTCTGGGTTCAATGTGGAAATGGTGTTGAATACCGTTGGATTTTCCGAGCGCCGTTTACTGGTTCTCAGGTGATTCCGCTTTCATTGGAAAATACATTGAAAAAGAACTATCAGTAAATTAATAAGAAGAATTATTCGTTCCATGCGGTTGAGACATGCCATGGCATGTCTCTCTGTTCAATATTCATTCACTGATTTATTATTACATATCTTCTTCAAGAATCAGGTCATATCCTCGGTGAGGGGCACGTAGGGTTAAAAGACGGTAAGGTTCTTTTTTTTGGTAGCGGAGATAAATAATTTCTCCGGCCAGAGTGTACTTCACCTCAAATGAGTCTTCATCTTCACTGATTTTCTGCATTCTACCGTTCCAAATCATTCCGGAAGCGGGAATCAACACTGAAAAGCGTTGATTCCCAAAGTTTATGGCTTTATTCAAACTCAAGAGAAAAAACATTTGTTCCATGTCGTATACTGGCTGGGAAATACGAAATGAGGTTTTTTTATTCCCATAGGGAGAAGAGAGAGTTAGCACGACTTCTTTTTCAGAATATTGGGCTTCCAAAAGAATTTCACCTTCAGAAATCTGCAACCACTTTTTGGAAAGACGGGGAGAAAGGTCCTCACGGTTGAGAATAAATTCCGCATCTTTTTGAGGAGTATCGTTGGGTGGTATTTTAAAAAATGAGCGATAAATTAATTCATCATTGCTAACTTCGATTTCATAAACCATTTGGCCAAGTGACATTCCTCGGGAAACAATGGTATAGTGGAGCGTTTCTCCTGACCAGGCAAATTTCGAGAGAATGAACCAAGAGAGGAGAACTATAATTATGAGGTAGGTGAAGTTTCCGAATCGTCTTTTTTTAATTCTGATTCTCTCCTTTCCTGACGGCGGTAAGAATACCACAAGAAGGCACTCCCTAAAATGGAGAGCAAGGGTAAAAGGCTGATAACATAGACCGAAGCAAAGAAAGAAAACGATGGAACATACTGAAAAAGGACCCGTATGATGGAATCTATCTCGATTATTATAAAAGCATAGATAAGAGATGCTATCCCCAATAGTGATTGGCCTTTCGCCATTCGGATACAACCTAAACCTATAAAACCGGCACTCACTACGAATAACAATGCTTGAAAGACTTCTTGAGCCAGATAGAAACCGGTGATAAAACTTGAGAATTGACTATACCCAAAATAACCACTCAGGGGGTGATACCAAACCAAAATCACATCACGCAAAAAATGACCCGATCCCATACCCAGACCAATCAGCAGATAAATGGGGAATAAATTGAGATCAATAATTTTCTCTTTCCTCGTTAGACTGGTTATGATTATATACAACAAACTTATTTCAATGAAAGTCATAATGGTGTTTATGGAAAAAACCGGCCATAAACCAGCCATGGTATTTAAGAGAAGTCTTTCCAGCTGATGGTAGGGGATGATCATTATCAATACCAGAGGAATACAATAAATCAAACCATTATGCATAAAAGCGATTTTCCTTTTTCGGAAAAAAAGAACCGAAAAGAGGAAGATAAGAATGACGAGGGTGATAATGGGGCTCAGATAGATCATCATTTTTTCTTTATCTCCATGAATTCTACTCTCATTTTATCACAATAATTTTCAATCGGGCATCGGTTACAGCGGGGTTGGCGAGGGAGACAAATATTTTGACCAAACAATACCAATAATGAGTTGATGGGAATCCAAAATTTCAGAGGAAGCTTGTCACGAAGAGCTATTTCGGTTTTTTCTGGAGTCTTGGTGTTGACGTATCCCCATCGATTCACGATTCGGTGGACATGCGTATCAACACAGATACCCGGGTTTCCAAAACCAACCGTTAGAACTAAATTGGCAGTTTTTCGACCAACTCCCGGGAGTTCGAGGAGTTCCTCCAATATAGAAGGAACCTGACCCTGATATTTTTCAATGAGGATGCGGGAAATATCCCTCAAATTTTTGGCTTTGCGCCGGTAGAATCCAACTGGATATATCAACCTGATGAGTTCTTCTTCAGATAAACCGAGGAGTTGTTGAGGAGTCCTGACCGTCCGGAACAATCGTTCCGCTACCTGTCGGGTCATTTGGTCTTTGGTGCGAAGACTTAAAATGCAGCCCACCAAAACCAAAAAAGGATCTTTTTCCAGACTTTCCAAGGTCGAATCTTGCCATTGCTTTTTATTTTCCTGTAAAATAGCAAAAATTTGTGGTATATCTCGTTCGTTCATATGAGATAATAATACCGAAGGGGAAGTGGATGCGCAAGTGAAAATAGTTGTGCTTATTCTTTATATTCTGGTCATGCTGGGGATTGGCTTTTATAGTATGAAAAGAACCAAGAATATCGGAGATTTCTTTTTAGCCAATCGAAGTCTCGGACCCTGGGTCTCTGCGTTTGCTTATGGGACAACTTATTTTAGTGCTGTCATGTTTATCGGCTATGCCGGAAGAATTGGATGGGGTTTCGGGTTATCGAGTCTCTGGATCATTGCGGGAAACACCCTCATTGGATCACTTCTTGCCTGGATTATTCTGGCAAAAAGAACCCGCGCTATTACTGAGAAACTCAACGCCCGCACCATGCCTGAATTTTTAGAGGCTCGTTATGGAAGTAACACTCTCAAAATTTTGTCAGCAATAATCATTTTTATTTTACTGGTACCCTATTCAGCTTCGGTTTACATGGGATTAAGTTATCTCTTTGATGTGGTTATGGGCATCCCATACGTTTATGCACTCCTTTTAATGGCAGCTTTGACTGGAATATATTTGATTATGGGAGGATATTTCGCCGTTAGTATCACCGATTTAGTTCAAGGGAGCATCATGTTCTTTGGGTCGATATATCTTGTCTTTTATATAGTGAGTCGTCCCGAAGTCGGAGGTTTGAGCCAAGTCATACCCAGATTGAGCGCGATCAATCCCAAACTTACCAGTCTGGTCGGTGCTCCTGGTTTTCTCTCACTCTTTGGATTAGTGGTGCTCACGAGCCTTGGACCATGGGGTCTCCCTCAAATGATACAAAAGTTTTATGCAATCAAGAACCAAAAGGTCATCTATACCGCGACCATCGTGGCAACCTTATTTGCTTTTGTCTGTTCCTTCGGAGCTTATTTTTCAGGTTCGCTCACCCATCTTTTCTTTAAAGAACTTCCAAAAATTAATGGTATCGCCAATGCAGATCTTCTCATGCCCAACCTCTTCGTACAATATATGCCGACTTATTTCACCATTATTTTTCTCCTCTTGATATTTTCCGCGTCGATGTCAACTCTCTCTTCGTTGGTTTTGGTTTCCTCATCCGCTATCACTATTGACCTTCTTCCCAAAAAGTATGGCAAGGATAATTTGATCATCATGCGTATTCTTTGTGGTATCTTCATCTTCTTTTCACTGTTAATTGCCTTCTATCAGGTTACTTTCATCGTCAATCTGATGTCCATCTCCTGGGGTGCCACAGCTGGGAGTTTTATTGCTCCTTATGTCTATGGACTATTCTGGAAGAAAGCCAACCGTCAGGGTGCATTTGCCAGCATGCTGACTGGTTTGTCTTTCGCGCTGATTATGTCCTGGTCCTATGGTTTCAGCTCCAGCGTTGTTCCGCTTATCGGGTCATTATCTATGATGATACCATTTGGAGTTTTACCGATAGTATCTCTCTTAACTGGAGGAAACGAAAATGAAAGCGTGCCTATTTGAAGCCAAAGAACAATTTGTTATTCGTGATATTGAAAAACCAGTTCCTAAAAGAAATGAGGTTTTAATCAAAGTACGGGCATCAGGTATTTGTGGAACCGATATCCATATTCTCAAAGCAGAGTATTTTTCAAATTTTCCAATTGTTGCCGGTCATGAGTTTTCAGGAGAAATTGTTGAAGTAGGGGAGGAAGTATCCCAATTTAAGCCGGGTGATCGCGTGACTGCCGATCCCAATATTTTCTGTGATAAATGTTACTTTTGTAAAATCAATAAAAATAACCATTGTCTTGATCTCGATTGCGTTGGTGTAACTCGAAATGGTTCGTTTGCGGAGTATGTGACTGTTCCAGAGAAGTGCGTTTTTCTTATTCCAGAGAACATCAGTTATCCTGAAGCAGCCCTTGCTGAACCTCTGGCGTGTGTTGTCTATGGTGTACGTCGAAGTAACATTAAACCTGGTGAGAAGGTTCTTATTTTTGGGGCGGGAGCAATTGGATTGCTATTGATGTCTTTACTCAAAATGAGTGGTGCATCACAAGTCGTCATGGTCGATATAAGTCAGAAAAAACTTGACTTTGCTCAAGCCATGGGGGCTTCCGAAGTGATTCTCAGTGATAGCAATTTAGAAAACAAATTAAAAGCGATTGCCCCCTGGGGATTTGAATTGGTCGCCGATGCCACTGGTATTCCTTCTGTGATGGAGAAACAAATTCAGTATGTAGAATCAGATGGGACTTTTTTGGTTTTTGGTGTAGCTCCTCGAGGCAAAACCATGAAAATGGAGCCCTATGATATTTTCCGTCGCGATATTCATATTATTGGATCCTTCGCGGTGAAAAAAACCATGCAGTATTCGATCAACCTGCTCAGTTCAGGCAAAATACAGGTTAAAGATCTTATCTCGGCGTCGTATTCTCTGGATGATTTTGGAAAAGGTCTGAACGATTTCTATTATGATATGAATCATATGAAAATTCAGATCATTCCCTGATCGAGATGAACAGACGGCCATGTAGAGACATGCCACGGCATGTCTCTATAGTTTTTTAATTTCTTTCATTAATTTTTTTAAGTGAAATAGAATTATTATCCTATCGTAAAGGAGGAATGAAATGAATGAAAAAGGGGATTAATCAGTGGGCTTTCCCGGTATACCTATCGTTATCGGAAATACTTACACTCACTGCCAAATATGGTTTTCATGGGGTAGAGCTTTGTCCTGATGAAGGAGGATCGTTCCCAATCGATATTGACCATAAAAAACTTCAGGAAATCAAAGCCAGAGCTGAAGAGAAAAATCTTGAAATACGGAGCATTGCCACTGGGTTGCTCTGGAAATATAATTTGGCATCTCCTCACCCTGAAAACCGGCAAAAAGCCATTGACGTTGCCAAGAGAGTCGTGGAAATTGCTTCGGTTTTAGGTGCGAAATCAGTCCTCATTATTCCTGGTTATGTGAATGTCCCATGGGATCCAGCCTTGGAGATCGTTCCCTATGAAAATGCCTATGAAAATGCCAGTTCCGCTATCGGAGAAGTTGCCCGATTCGCGGCTGATGCGCGAGTGATTCTGGGATTAGAAAATGTCTGGAACAAACTCTTTCTATCCCCGCTTGAATTTCGCACTTTCGTTGACAGTTTTAATAATCAATGGGTGAAAGTACATTTTGATACAGCCAACGTGCTCATTTCAGGATATCCCGAACAATGGATCGATATTTTAGGGAAGCGAATTGTAAATGTGCATGTCAAAGATTTCAAATTATCGGTGGGGAATATCAACGGATTCTGCCTCCCTCTGGAAGGAGATGTGAATTTTCCATCCGTGATGAAAAGCTTACATAATATCGGCTACGATGATTACTTGATCGCCGAGATGATACCACCTTACCCTTATTCCGTTGATGCTTTGCTGGCCAACATAACCTATAACCTTGATTGTATCATTGCGATGAGTTTATAATAGAACAAATAATTTCATTATCAATTTATACTCATTGTAATTGACATCGATGGTGCTTGTAAGCAGATCTGAACAATAAAAACCTACCCTTCTTTAAAGGAGCATGACACCACGGCATGAATGTCTATTCACTTGGTTTGGCTCTTTTCACTTTTTTCGATCTTTCGCCGTAGGCGGTACTCATCGAATCCCTTTGTCCAAAGGGAGAGGATGAGTGAATGGGATAGTTGAATATCCAAAATAAATTGAGTCTTCATTGTTTACTTGTTTCTGATCACTCGTCACTGTATTTACAGGATTGGTGTTCAAAAATTGGCTCATTATATTTATAAAAGGGGGTGAAGAGTTTTTCTTTGTGGAATGGATTAAAAATTTTTTCTCATTTTCAAAAAATTTGAAGGGGGGTTTTTAGCATATGCGAAAATCTTTTTGGTTAATCTTGGTTTCACTTGTCTTGGTTCTTGGCCTGGCGATCGTTGCTGGTGCTGCCACCAAAGTACGGGTCATGTGGGCGGAATACGATGGCCTCACTCCGGAGTATGCGACCAATTTGGAAAAAGCCTTTGAAAAGAAAAACCCTGATATTGATCTGGAAATCATTTCTACTCCCTGGAATGAATTTCATGATCGGTTAATCACCTTCATCGCCGGAGGAAACGCTCCCGATCTTTCCGTCATCGGTACCCGATGGCTGTTAGAATTGATGGATATGGGAGTGGTGGAACCCATTGAGCAGCATCTCAGCAAAGAATTACTTGATAATATCGATCCGGCATTGTTTGAAGGAAAGATCAAGGGTGTGGTCTATGGACTCCCGGTCGCGGCTGGGACTCGTCTCATGTATTGGCGTTCCGATATTTTGGAGAAAGCCCCCGAGACCATGGAAGAAATGCGCACCATGTTACAGAAAGTTTCCAAACCGGATGAAAAGTTCTATGGAATTGGTCTTATTGGACAAAAATATGTCGAATTAACTGAATATGCTTACTTCTTATTTGCCAACGGAGGATACTTCTTTGATTTCAACGAGGATGGCAGCTACGGAAAATGCGCCGTAAACAACAACGCAGGAGTGGGTGCTCTGACTTTCATGAACGATTTGGTTAACACCGATAAAGTTACCCAACCCGGAGTCACTGCATACAGACGGGATGAAGTGCAGAACCTATTTATTTCCGGAAATCTTGCCATCATGATGACCGGTGGTTTCGGTGCTTCGCTTCTCAATCAAGCTAATGTTCCCTTTAAATGGGATGTTGCTCCTATTCCGCCCTTTGAGGGAAAACCACAGAGTTCGTTGATCGTAACCGATGCTATGGTCATGTTCAAAGATTCGAAAGCGAAGGCTGAAGCTTCTAAATTCCTCGATTTCTTTTATTCCGACGATTGGAGACTGGAATTTGATAAATTGGTTGGCTTCCCACCAGTCACAAAATCTCTTGCCAATAACGAATTCTTCCAAACTCCAGTTTACAAAGTCATGGTTCAACAGATAGCCGGTGCCAAACCATGGCCTTTGATGGCAGAATGGCCAGAATGTAACGACCTTATTTGGGACAATATCGAAGCCACTTTCTTAGGCCAGAAAACTCCCAAACAGGCCATGGATGATGCTGCAGCAGCAATTGATGCTTTAAGAGGACAATAAATAGTATCAACTGGAAGAGGGGGGATAAACCCCTCTTCCTTTATTATTAATACAATGTTCTCTTTATCTCTGAATGTAAGATTTATTCAAAGGTCGATTAGATTTTTTTCGAGGATGAATTGTTAAATAGGAGTGAAAAATGTACCGTACCGGTAAGTTTTGGACAACCGAATCACGTTTAGCTTATCTCCTTTTGATCCCAGCTGCGGTCTTTTTAATCACTTTTATGTTTTATCCCATTTTCTATGTCATACTCATGTCCTTTTTTCGGGTCAATAAATTAGCCAACCTAACCGGTTTTTTCGGAATGGGAAATTACCTCACTCTTTTCCGACTCTCGGAATTCTGGCAGATTATCTTCCGTTCTTGTTTATGGACCGCTCTCGCGGTTGCTGCAAAAACACTTATTGGACTCGTAATCGCCCTGTTGTTGAATGTCGATTTTAGAGGAAGAAAAATCGCTCGTACATTGATTATCATTCCCTGGGCAAGTTCGATTCCTATCAGTGCCATGCTCTGGCAGTGGACCTATAATAATGATTTTGGTCTTCTGAACTATACCTTACGTTGGTTCGGCCTCAACCCACCAGTCTGGTTAGCCTATCCTCGATCAGCTTTTTTTGCCAACATGTGGGTTGATATCTGGTGCGGTATCCCATTTATGGCACTGGTCTTCCTTGCCGGGCTGCAAGCTATCCCTCAAGAACTCTATGAAGCTGCCGAAGTTGATGGTGCCACCTCAACCTCAAAATTCCGTTTTGTGACCCTTCCTCTTTTAAGCGGTGTTTTAACCGTCGCTACACTTCTTTCCATTCTCTGGACTTTTAATGACTTTAATGTTATTTACATCTTAACCAAAGGTGGTCCAGCCAACTCAACCGATATTCTCATTACTTACATTTATAAGTATGCCTTTCAATACATAAAATTCGGTCCGGCAGCGGCGATGGCTGTAATTACCTTTATTATCCTTTTGGTAGTGAGCATGATCTATGCCCGAAATTATTTCCGGGAAGGAGCGCAATAATTCATGAAAATACGCGGCTCTTATTATTTGGTCTATCCTGGTATTATTTTTATTCTTTTGGTACTTCTCTTTCCATTTTTTGTCATGGTTTCGACCTCATTAAAACCGGTAGAGGAAGTCTATTCCAGTCCACCTCATTGGATTCCACAAAACATACGTTTATCCAATTTTTCTGACATTTGGTCTAAATATCCTTTGGGTTCCTATTTTAAGAACAGCTTCATTGTGGCAATCGGGACCACGATCATCAATATGTTTTTATGCATACCGGCAGCCTATGCTATAGCACGTCTCCGGTTCGTCGGAAAAAATTTCATGATGTACCTCTTTTTAATCGTACAAATGTTTTCACCAATCATTGTGGTTATTTCGCTGTTTAAAGTTATTTCCCGACTTGGCCTCTTGGATAACCTTTTAGCACTGGTGCTTACCAATGGAGTGTTCACCCTCGCTTTTGCTATCTGGTTACTCAGTGGATATTTTCGGGGAATTCCCAAAGCGATCGAAGAGGCCGCTTTGATCGATGGTTGTTCCCGACTTCAAACTATCACCCGGATACTGATACCAGTGGCTATGCCGGGTTTGGTTACCACCATTATCTATACCTTTATCTCAGCCTGGAACGAATTCATGTTCGCCCTCACTTTTATTACCTCGATGGAAAAAAGGCCGTTGACCCTGGGCCTCTATAACTTCATCGGCCGCTGGTCAGTGCAATGGCAATATTTAATGGCGTCTGCCTTTTTGGCATTGATTCCAGTCATTATGCTCTTTATGATCATCGAAAGAGAATTAGTTCAGGGGCTTGCTGGTGGAGCGGTGAAGGGTTAATACCTCAACTTTTTTGTTAGGTGAGGAAGGTTTTTTCATCATCTGTTGTTGCCATAAATTTAACCTGTCAGTGTTGTCTGTTTAAAACTTCTTATTTCTTCCTTTAACCCTCGTGATATGTTACAATTCGTTTTTCAATGAAAGTGAGCTGATTGAATACGTCTGAAACTGATAAAAATATGTTTAATTTTCAATGGCATATCACTAACCGATGTAATTTACGTTGCCACCATTGCTATCAATCAAGCTATATGGAAGGTTCACGCGTTGATATCTTGCTTTCTATCGCCGAAAAAATTGGGAACGAATTAAAAGAAAAAGGGTATACCACCTGCATTAATATAACTGGTGGAGAACCACTCCTTGATAAAAAGTCCCTAACATCACTAATAAGTTTTCTTGATCAAAACCACCAAGTTGAAGAATTAATGATTATTACCAATGGCTTATTGCTCAACGAAGCTTATTTAAAAGATCTTGAACGTTTTTCAAAACTCACCACCATTAAACTCTCATTAGAGGGAGCAACTGCCACTACGAATGACCTGATTCGGGGAAAAGGAACTTATGCAGCTATCGTCGATAAAATTCAGCTATTGAAAACCAAGAGTTTCCTTAAAACGGTTATAATGTTTACCCTCAATAAAAATAACCTCTCCGAACTGGAACTCATGTTTACTTTAGCTGAAGAACTTCGTTTGGATGGACTGATTTTTGAGCGGTTTATTCCAGAAGGGCAGGGAAAAAATTTAAAAAATATGGTATTGGATAAAAACGATTGGAAAAATTTCTTACAACGGCTCATCATCGAATGTGATCTTGATACCACCCCTGAAGATCTGCTTCCTTATCGAGCTTTCTGGATTCAATTTGGATCAAATTGGGATGTTCTGGGTTCACCCTGTAATTTAAAAGAAGCTCTCTGTATCATGCCTGATGGTACCCTCTATCCGTGTCGACGCTTTATCTACCCCCTTGGGAATATTTTAAAAGATGGACTCTGGTCAGTCCTCGATCGTTCCAAAATCCTTAAAGAGGTAACCACTCATCAACATCTCCAGGGAAAATGCCACCAATGTATCGTGAACGATTGCCATGGTTGCCGAGCCCTCTGTTATTCCCTCTACCATGATCCATATCATGAAGACCCTCAATGTTTTCGTGAATAGACATTCGTTTTAGGAAAATTCCCTGGTAACATCTGAACAATGAAAAACCATCCCTATTTTCTCGCAGCATCAGACCTTTGTATGAATGTCTATTCACTTGGCTTTGCCTTGAATCAAGAAAAATTCGAAACAATATTAATGAAATTATTAATATTTTATTAATAATTGATTATTACATTAACACGATAGAGAGGTGATAATTA
>CAYSWT010000052.1:0-12671 GCA_964434845.1 uncultured Atribacterota bacterium
CATTTATTTTTGGAATCGCCATGATCAGCTTAGTTGCTTCTCGAATCCCCTGGGGGATTATCGGCGACCACATCGGTTTCCGAGGAGCCTTTCGGATTGCTCTCCCTCTCTCGGCTACTGCGGCAGTGATTCGTTCTTTTTCTCCAGGATACTCCACTTTACTCATTACCCAACTTCTCCTTGGGTTTGGTCTATCATCTGTCCTTCCCTGTCTTCCTCTTCTGGTTAAAAAATCTTTTATGAAAAACTTAACCGGTTTTGCCACCGGATTGTATGTGGCGGGTTTTGCCGCTGGCAATGCCACTGCTCTGGCCTTAACCCCTCGTTTACTTCCTATTTTCAGTTGGCGGCTTATTCTCTTGCTTTATGCCATATTACCGGTAGCGATTACCATTTTGTGGTGGCTTTTTATTCCGGAAACCTCATTCAAAACCAAAAGCGTAAAACCTGATCAGTTCAAACTCATTTTTAAGGATCGTTCCCTCTGGATTTTGCTTATATTAGTCATTGCAGCCATGGGAGGATACGATACTCTCGCTACCTGGATTCCTAAAATAATCGAAATGAAGCACCTGAATTCTTCCCTATCCACCCTTCTTCCTTTGGGTTTTTTCTTTTCAGGTCCGATAATAGGAGTCGTATCCGACCGATATATCAACCGGAAAACTCTCCTGGCAGTGATGGGATTTGCTACCATATTTTCAATCCTGGGAATTAGGTCCAATTCTCTGGTTTTGTTCAACCTGAGCTTATTCTTTGCCGGTTTTTGCCCAAACAGCGTTTTAACCATTAGCCTCACCATACCAGCTGAACAAGAGCGGTATGCTTCCTCGGTGGGTGGGGTGGTTGGGGTTATTTCTTCCTTGGGAAACATTGGACCTCTTATCTTGCCAGTGATTTTTGGTTCTTTGATTGATATAACTGGCACCTATCAGCTGTCGCTTCTTTTTATTGCGCTTTTTTCGGGTATTATTTTTGTTCTGAGTTCTCGGTCAAAATATTTTTAGATGGATTTTTTTTCCAAAACCAATGGCATTTTTTTATTAATACCTCCCATAAGTCATAATGGTCTGGTACATCGCCAGGATGTTCACCAGAGGTGTGTCTGCTTGAATGTTATGGGTAGGACCGCAAATATATCCCCCGCCGGGGGCAAAGGCATCGATTCTTTTTATAACCTCCTGCCTGACCTGGCTGGGAGTGCCAAAAGGAAGTACCTTTTGAATATCGATACCCCCGAAAAAGTTCAAATCTTTCCCAAAATCCTTTTTAAGTTCATAAGAATCCATACCAACACATAAAGGTTGCAAGGGATTGAGGATGTCCAGTCCGATTTCGATGAAATCGGGGATGATGGGACGGATTCCTCCGTCGGAATGATAGGCAATTTTTAGATCGGGCTTCCTCTTTTTAAAGGCTTCAAAGAGTATTTTCCATCGGGGTTTGAAGACTTTTCTCCACAGATCCGGGGAGATGATCATTCCAGTTTGCATTCCCATATCGTCTCCAAGCCAGAGAATATCGATACCTAAGTCGATGAGCGTCATCGCGATTTCATAATGATACTCCATAATCCGATCGAACAAAGTTTCAGCCATTTTTAAATTAGTCAGCATATCTTCCAGCATCTGCTGGTAACCTCTCAGGTGTACGGCTCCCTCCCACATGGTGAGCGGAACCGAACCTATAATGGCATACTTCCCCCCGTATTTTGCGATCACTTGGCGATTCCGTTCAACGAGCTCCTCGGTGACTGGTTTCGGGAAGGGATACCTTTTTAATTCTTCCACCGTGGTGGCATTTTCTAATGGATGATAATAAATTTCATTATAAAGCCCGCGTTTAAGAAGTTTAATTCCCCACTCGGTTTCGTAGGTTTCTCCCTCTTTGATCTTCCCTCCAAAAAGATTAACCATCCCTTCCCAGATGATAATCGCATCGTCACCCATGGCAACATTGACGTCGAGATCTTTCTTTCCAGTATAATTTTCAAGGAGTTCCTGAACTTCCGGGGTATACTGACATAAAATCGGAACCCGATCTGGCTCCCGATAATTTAAAGCGGTCATTACTCGTTCTTTTCCAGTCATGGTTCTCACCTCCTTATAAGATATCCAATGATACAAAAAATAAAAGACTATTCAAATATATTCTGTTTTAACTACCGATTTCTCTCTGAAATGGTCGCTCGTCACTCTCTTCCGACGATTGATCGGTCGACGAGAACGGTGACGTCGGGGTGAAGCTGGAGCACCGAGGCGGGAAGATCTTCAGTGATTGGTCCGTTGAGAGCCTTTTGGATGATTTCGCTCTTCCCCATTCCACTAACTAAGAGAAGAATTTTTCGAGAATTCATGATGGTTTTAATCCCCATGGTTATCGCTTGCCTGGGAATCTCTTCGGAAGATTGGAAAAAACGGGAGTTGGCCTGAATGGTCGCTTGGCTGAGTGAGACTACATGGGTGGTGCTGTTGAGAGTGGTGCCGGGTTCGTTGAAACCGATGTGTCCGTTGGGTCCGATCCCCAAAAGTTGGAGGTCGATGCCCCCTGCAGCCTGAATTGCTTCTTCGTAACCAGAGCACTCCTGTTCTAAATCGAGAGCTATTCCGGAAGGGAGATGAATATTGCGTGGGGGAATATTTGTTTTCCCGAATAAATTTTGCTGCATGAAATAGAAATAGCTTTGAGGATGGGTTGGTGGGAGCCCGACATATTCATCGAGGTTAAAAGTCGTCAGCTGAGAAAAATCAAGAATTCCCAGTCGATAAAATTCAACCAGGATTTCGTAAGTTTTTTGAGGAGTTGAACCAGTGGCAAATCCCAATATCGAGTTGGGTTTGATCAATATCTGCCGGGCAATAGAAGTAGCCGCCACCTGGCTCATCGCTTCGTAGTCCTCATGATATTCAATCCTCATAACATCGACCTCCTCAAAATGGTTTTATATAAAAGGGAGATGGTATATGCCGTAAAATGGATACCATACCAGTTATTAGAATTCTAAGGGTCAGTCGGTCGAGCTTAGAAAAAATTTAGGGTAATCATGAATGGCTGACCAATAACTTTTATAGGCATTATACATTTTCTCATAATACCTCACCAAATCAGGCTCAGGGAAATATGTTTCGGCAGTAGTGATCATGTCATCCACTTTTTCAAAGTTGTCGATGTAATTGAAAGAATGCGCTGCCAGGAGGAAAGCTCCAAAAGAGGCAGAGTCTGAGTATTTGGCGATAGTGACCGGGAGTTGGAAAATCTGGCTGACGATCCGTGGCCATATGGTAAAGCGAACGGCACCACCGCTCATGATCACTTTCTGTATTTCCTGGTCGGTAATACAGTCCAGTGATTCTTTAAGTGCCATCGTAACCCCTTCCATGATGGCTAAAGCAAGATCTCGACTGTGGTGATAAATTTGTAGTCCTAAAAAAGCTCCCTGGACTTGATAATCAAAGTGAGGGGTTCCACTTCCCATAAGGTAGGGATAAAAGAGAAGATGACGGTCCAGGGGAATTTTGGTCAGGGTGTCGAGCTCATGGTATAACTCTTCAGTAGCATCTTTTCCAAGAAGGGAAGTCAACCACTGCAGAGAAGATCCTCCGGTGGGTACCGTCCCCAAGTAAAAAGAAGCATTTTTAATACAATGCGCAAACCGGTATAATTTTCCCATGAAATGTTCAGGTGTGGTCTTTACGCGCATCAGCAATTGTGCAGCCGTCCCGATACAAAGCGATATGGTTTCCTTGCTCCCGGCACCGGTTGCCAAGGCAGTGGTGGCTAAATCTCCACCCCCTTTAATGACTGGAATCCCAAAGGGGATATGGAAGGCTTCGGAGGCTTCCTGGGTGATATGACCTATAATGGTATCACTATCCACTATTGGTGGAAGAATTCCGGGATCGATACCCAGATTCATGATTAAATCTTCACTCCAGGATTTACGATGGAGATCATAGAGCAGTGAACCCGAGGCGTCGGAATGATCGGTGGTGATAGAACCGGTCAGGCGATACCCCAGATAATCTTTGGGAAAAAGGATGGTAGTTATTTGTCGATATAGGTCGGGTTGATGATTTTTCAACCATAGAATTTTAGGGAGAGTAAAACTTTCCTGAACCGGATTTCCAGTCACTTGCAGAAAAAATTCATCAGAAAACTGTTGTTTTAAAAAGGTGGCTTCGTTTCGAGCACGGGTATCAGACCAGATAATGCAAGGAAAGAGGACCTCGCCGGTTTTTCCCAAGCAAACCGGCCCATGCATTTGCCCGGTCAGTGAAATGCCCTGTAGGTGAGCGAACCATTCAGAGTACTCGGTACTCATGGCTTTGAGAAGTTGTTTAAGGTTTTCGATCCAAGTGGAGGGAAGCTGCTCAGCATGTGCGGGATGAGGAAAAGTGGTCGGATGAGAATGAGTCAATGCTGCCATCGGTCTACCATTGCTTTGGTGAAGGATGCATTTTAAATTGGTGGTGCCGACATCGATAGTGAGGATCAAATCCTGGTTTTCTCTCACAACATCTTCACCCGCTGTCGATAGGTATGATACAATTCGCTGTTTTTTTGTTTTCCTTCGGGGAGATTGCCACTGACGAAAACCGGAGGAACAATTTTTTCTTTAACGATTAAATAACGGGAGGCGTTCGCCAAAATCAGGTTTAAGATAAAAGCACCAGCAATGGTTGAAGTGGGAGCAATTTTTTGATCGAATCCAGGAAGAGCGATAGAAGCATCACCAATGTCGCTATGGTTATCGATGAACACATCGGCTACTTCCTGAATACTCGGTCGTTTTTTGTTCTCTTTTAAATAACTCATGTACTTTTTTGAACCGATGGCGATGAGTGGTGTTCCATTTTGCCGGACTTTTTGAGCCATCTGATATGGGACTAAATTTACTCCTGAATTTGAGAATAGAATAAAAACGTCTTTGAGTTCGGGATGAAAATGATTGAATACTTTTTCCGCATAACCATCAAGGTCCTCCAGCGCCGATGATTTTATGGCTCCACAATGAAGCATCAGCGATGGTTCGAGCATGGGGTTGACACAGGCTAATCCGCCAGCTCGATAGAAAGCTTCTTCAGCAAAGATATGAGAATGGCCGGTTCCAAAGATATGGATGAGACCATCGTCGTAAATAGCTCGCGCAATCAATTGTGATGCCGCCATCAAGGTTTTATGCTCGGTTTGAACTATATCCTTGAGTTGTTTCTCAATGATGTGATAATAAGTAAAATCAAAAGTAAGGTTATCATTCATTCTATTTTTCCTCCCTATTCTTCCCCTGTTCATTATCAATCTTATTTTAAAAAGCCAAAAACTCGGATTGCATTGAAAACGGACAGACAGGTATTTATTGAGTATTATATAAAATCCCTGGATAACGGTGAACTGTAAACTGGAAGCTGATAAAAAGGTTTGACGAAATATTTAAATATCCGGTAAATACAACCTACAGCTTACTATTGAAATTTAATCGGCATGGATGTCTATTGACTTCTCGGGTTTGGTTTTATATCCTGATATTACAAGTAGGTACCTGGTGAAATGAGGGTAAATACATCTTTTTAGAAAGGTGTGGATATATAGATGCTTCTTGAAAAAACTTCACCAATTCCATTACACCTACAGCTCAGGCGTATCATTTTATCCATGATTGAGAGTGGAAAGTTAAAACCCGGCGATAAACTGTATTCAGAGGCTGAATTTTGTAAAAAATTCAATATCAGTCGCATGACAGTGCGTCGAGTTATCAATGACTTAGCGAATGAAGGATATATCCAACGAGTTGCAGGGAAAGGAAGTTTTGTTTGCGAACCAAAGATTATTGAAAAACTGACCTATGTTTCCACTTTCACCGAGGACATGAAAAGCCGGGGTTTAAAACCAGATCGAAAACTTCTTGAACGAGAAGTCGAAGAACCAAGCGCAAAAGTATCCGATATTTTAAATCTTGATCCTGACGACAAAACTATTCGTGTCAAAATGCTGCTCTATGCCAATGAAGAACCAATTTGCCTCCAGGAACTCTTTCTGCCCTTTCAAATGTTTCAAGGTTTTATGCGCATTACCAATGAGGAGATTATTCGTCGTGATCTCTGTGAAATTTTAAATACTTTTTTAGTCCGTCCGGTACTTTGGGCAAAGCAAACTGTGGAAGCAGTTATACTAAAAAACAAGGACGCCAAATTGCTTGAAGTTCAAACAACTATTCCCGGCCTGCTCTGTGAGCGGGTTACCTATGATGAGCTGGATACTCCAATCGAATATGTGACTTTTCTTTACCGTGCTGACCGGTATAAATTCATGATCGATAAGCGCAATGTTATTCGTCAAAACCGGGGATAAATGTCTATTCGCTTCGTTTAACTCTTTTCACTTTCCAATCTTACACTGTGGTACATTGGGCGATTTTCCCCAAGTCTTTTTTTTATCTTTTGATCTTTTCATTTTACACTGTAGGCTGTCAATCGAATCCCTCTCGTTCTCCCTTTGTCCAAAGGGAGAGGTTTGGGGAAGGGTGACGGAATAATTATCAAAGATGAGATTGCCACGACCTACGCTTGAGTGTTTTTCCCCAAGCGTGATATTTAATCCTTTTACAATTTCATTTGTATGCCGTAGGCCGACGGTTTCGCAACGGTAGCTTTTTTGATTTTTTTACGATTCACTACTCACTATTCACGGTATTTTCAACACTGCAAAATGAATGATCAAGCTCTTGACAACCTATCATATCTCATAGTAACGTGTATATACAAGTTATCAAATGTTCACTTTATTCGGCTCATGATCACTTCACGGGAGTTGGGCCATCGTTTTCAAATAAACTTTACAGGAGGTCTAATGCATGGTCAAAGGAAAAAGTTTTCTTGATATCACCATGGAGTTTCTCGAAAAAATCGAAAAGGAACAAGCAACAAATTTTGAAAAAGCCGGTCAGGTGATCGGTGATGTGTTGATGAAGGATAAGCTGCTTCACGTAATCGGAACCGGCGGTCACACCGACATTCCGGCATATGATATGTTTTATCGTGCTGGAGGTCTGGTTCCGGTCAACTACATTATTCCCATTGGTGCTCTCTACGGAGCCAGCGGGGCTACCCACGGCATGCGGATCGAGCGTTGCCCGGATTACATGAACCGAGTCGTAGATTATTATGATGTCAAGGCAGGAGACGTTGCCATCATTTTCAACAACATCGGCGTCAATGCCGCCACTATCGATGCCATTCTCGAATGCAAAAAGAAAAGCGCTTACACTATAGGGGTTGGTGGGAGCCCCTGGCAAAAAGAAATCCCAACTGATCATTTCACCCGCCATCCCAGTCGAAAAAATATGATGGATTTGGTGGATCTCTTCATCGATGATTATAACCCAGTGGGTGATTCGGTGATGGAGATCGATGGATTTGATCGCCCTTTCGCCCCCATTTCGGCTATGACCGATGGCTATATCGTTCGACGCATCGAAATTGAGACTATCAAATACATGGTTGGCAAGGGGATTACTCCCAAGGTGTGGATGAGCGCCAACCGGGTCGGGGGTGATGACGCCAACGCCAAATACGTCGCGGAATACTTCTACCGGATCAAAAATTTATAAGTGTCTCAAGTCGGGGGGAAACCAATTTCTACCCTCGGCTATTTAAAAAAACCTTTTCGAAGGAGGGTTTTAAATGAAAAAGCTCGTATTATTTATCATCATTACCCTTTCACTGGTTCTTTTGCTTGGGACTCTGGCTTGGTCCCAGGAAAAACCGCTGGATATCACTTTCTGGCACCACGAAGCACCGGCACACCGGGTGGCTGCCTTCCAAAAAGTGATCGATCTGTTCATGAAAGAAAATCCAAATATTAATTTGAAACAAGAAGTGGTAATGTGGGGAGATGCTTGGGTGAAGAGCCTCGCCGCCCTTGAAGCCAATACACTTCCCGATTTTCAGTTTGCTATTCCCGATCTCACCCTGACCATGTTCAAAGCGGATGCCCTCGCGCCCATTACCGACCTGGTGAAAGAAGTTGATGAAAAGTACCAGATTTTCCCCAATCAGAAAAATATGTACTTCCACCAAGACGAATACTGGGGACTCCCCATTATGACCATGGTCATGCTCATGACCTATCGACCCAGCTTCTTAAAAGAATATGTCGGAACCACCGAACCACCCAAAACCTGGGATGAAGTACTTGATTATGCGAAGAAGATCACCGAAGGCTCCGGAGAAGAAGTCTATGGAATCGGAATCGGTGGAGCTAAAAACCTGATGACCGATGAACAGGCCTATATCTTCATAGCCAGTGTCGGCGCCCGTTTCTTCGATGAAAAAGGTAACCTCACCTTCAACAGCCCGAAAACTATCGAAGCACTCAAACTGTACAATGACCTGATCAAATTTGCTCCTCCCGGAGCCGAAGCCTGGTCATGGGGTGAAATCGAGCTCAATATTGCGGCAGGAACCTTAGCCATGTCACCCTATTTCCCCTCGGTACAGAAACGTTTCCATGAGGAATTCGATAGCGATGATTACGCCGCAGCTCATATTCCTTTTTATAAAGATCGCACCGAACGGGGAACAATTACTTACCCCAATGAAATACATATCTACAAAAAAACCATGGAAAAACCAGAAAACAAAAAAGCGGTCTATGATTTCGTCCGCTTCATGATGAGACCGGATATCAACGCCATCCTCACTTCGGGGCAAGAACCGGGTGGATTCTTCCCCACCACGGTGGCTGCCTCTCAAGCCAAGGAATATTGGGATAATCCGATCGTCAAACGTTTTGAAAACATTCATAAGGTAGCCATGGAAGCACTGCAACAGTACGCCACCCTCTATGGGTTTGAATATGGAAAATGGGTCAATATTGGTATCGGCGATATTACCGGTGCCGATGTCTTAGCCGATACCGTCAATAAAGTAGTCAGCGGCCAAATGACTCCAGAAGAAGCAGCGGCCTGGGGTGAAGAACAAATGAAGAAATACTCCGTGCCGGTGGGCAAGTAATTCCCTTTTTCTACCAGGCTGGAGTTCGATTCCAGCCTGGTTTATTCTATCGAAGCAGGTGGGTTTCATCATGAAAATACGCAAAAATGAGATTCAGCAATATTTGTTCCTTCTTCCGGTGGTAATTATCATTCTGATCATTTTTGCCTATCCATATGTTCGTACCTTCATTTATTCTTTTTATGACATATCCTTTGGAGGAACGGAATCAAACTATATCGGTTTCAAAAATTTTTCATATCTCCTCAGCAATAGTTTTTTTTGGGAATCACTGGGGAAAAGCCTCTATTGGACACTGGGAAATTTGATCATTCAACTCGTCGTCCCTCTCATGTTGGCGATTCTGTTAAACGCCAACATGAGAGGTATTCATCTCGCCCGTTCACTGGTTATGCTTCCCTGGATTGCTCCTACAGTGGCAGTGGCAGTCTGTATGAGGTGGATGTTTCTTCCTAAAATCGGGATCATCAATGAAATTTTCTCATCAATTGGTCTCATGTCCAAACAAATCCACTTTTTGGGGAATAGTTCCACCGCTATGCCGGTCCTTATTTTACTCAATTCCTGGAAATTCCTTCCCTTTGGTACCCTATTGATTCTGGCTGCCCTGCAGGCTATTCCCACCAGCGTATTCGAAGCGGCTGAGGTAGACGGCGCTACCGGTTTCCAAAAGTTTCAATATGTGACTTTCCCTCTGTTGGGTTCTATGATCTGGTTTGTCGGTTTTTTAGCTTTTGCATGGAATTTCAATACTTTCGATTTTATCTGGCTGACTACTCAAGGGGGTCCAGGCAACACCACTCAAACCCTGCCGGTATTGATTTATCGAACCGCTTTTAAAACCTTCCGTTTAGGTGAAGCCTCGGCAATATCGGTATTCATTGCCATATTTCTCATTATTCTCGGATTTTTCTATTTTTCATATATCACCCCTAAAGAAAAATGAAAAAATTCCTCATCGAGTCCCATCTGGTTTGTATTACGAGGTGAACGTATTTGGCAGAAATAAATCGCTTTAAAAACATCATTATCACCATGGTTATCATCGCGGTTATTTTCCTTATTATCTGGCCTTTTCTCTATATTTTTGTCTCTTCATTTAAACCTCTGAAAGAAATCATGTCCCGCGCCTCTTTTTTCCCGGTGAACAGCACCATGAAAAATTATCAAACACTGCTATTTGCCCGAACCCCCGTCCGCGACTTTCCACGATTTCTTCTTAATAGTTTCTACGTGTCGGTCATTACCGCTCTTTTTACTCTGGTCATATCTTCACTCAGCGGCTACGGGATTGCCCGCAACCGCCGGCTCCGGAGTGGGTTGGTCTCGAAATTTCTTCTCTTTATTTATGTCTTCCCCACCGTGGTTCTTTTAGTTCCGATTTATAAACTATTTACCAATTTACGCCTCTACGACAACATGCTCGGGCTGGTGATCATTTATACCGCCCTGGTCTCACCCTTTTGTACCTGGCTTTTGGTCTCATTTTTTGAAAACATCCCGAAAGAACTGGAAGAATCGGCCGGAATTGATGGTGCTGGCACCTTCACCACTTTTACCAGAATCGTTATCCCCTTGGCTGCTCCGGGATTAGTGACCGCAGGAGCCTATTCCTTTATCACCGCCTGGGGAGAATACATGTTCGCCTTGATTCTTATCAGTTCCAATTTGAAAAAGACTGGTCCGTTGGGTCTGGCAACCTTCACTGCCGAACAATACATCGAATGGGGTCCGCTGTTGGCTGGGTCGATTCTCATCATGCTCCCGGTCTTTATCCTCTTTATGCCGGTATCAGGTTACTTTATCAAGGGATTCACTGCTGGTGCAGTGAAAGAATAATGATGAACAGGAAAGGAGGTAATAATTTTGAAAAGTCGTTTTCTCTGGTTATCTCTCATGATTGGAATGGGGATCTTTTTAATTGGTTCTATATCAGCTTTTCCTAAAGTGATGGTAAATGTCAACACCGATGCCTATGTTCTTCCGGTTGCGGAATTGGCGAGCACTAAAACCAACCCGGAAATCATTCACCTCGAAAATGACCTTATCGGTATCGAGATCATTCCCAATCGGGGACGGGTTCTTTCTTCATACACCTTAAAAACCGGCCATCAATCGTTCCTCTATCAAAAATTCGTTCCTGATCCGATGGTCCTTCCGGGTGGACTCCATACAGTCGAATTCGGCGGATATTATTTATCCCTTCCCTGGAACACCCGGGACCGGCAACCTTTCGACCTGGCTTTTGAGATTAATCAATCGACTGAATCCTTGGGTGAAGTCTATCTTTCGGGAAAAGATATGTTTCAGAAAACTCTCACCGAAATCTGGCTTCGTTTAAAAGACAGGAGTCCGGTAGTTGAAATCCAGATCAAAATTACCAATACATCTAAAAAGAGCTCCAAGGAGATTGATTTTCGGGATTATAGTATTCTTGCGGTGAATGATACCGTTGATAGCAACGATCAAATTCTTTTACCGGTGGAAAAGGTAAAACTCATCGAGAGCAAAAACGATTGGGCTGGTACGAAAGACAGTCTCACGGAATGGCCGGCTCCTTTCTCTCAATGGACATCGTTGAATGACTATCTGGTCTTCCGTTCCGAGTCTCAACTCATTTCGTGGTTTGGTGGCATATATTATCCCGAAATCAAAGCCGCCTTCATTAAGTTCTGGGCACCTCAGGACTTCTTTACCGGAGCCGAAATTTGGTCCTGGGGCAAGAATTATTCAAGTGAACCCGGAGCTGCTCCCTACGTCGTTTACTCAAATACTGCTCATTTCACTCTGCTACCCCAGGAATCGAAATCATTCATAACCTATTTCACCGCTCTCACCGACTTGAACGAAAATGACCTTACTTATGAAACTATAAACCAAAGAATACAATCTATTATGAAAATGCAGTGAAATGTAAAATGTTAAAAGTTTAAAGATACTCAATCATCACCCTATCCAAACCTCTCCCTTTGGACAAATGGAGATTGAGAGGGATTCGATCTTTTCGACTTTTCATATTTCTCCTGAACGATAGGAGAAACTAATAAACGGTGACGGTATATCCCGAATAAGTGGGATAAAAATTCTCAGTATAAGAAATTCCCCAATCGGTTTCGATTCGAATGACATGTTCTTCATTGAGCTTTACATTCGCAAACTGGTATAAACATGTTTTCGGATTGAGATAATAGGTTCCCATCCGGTTCCCATCAATATATACTTTCCCGTAAACACTGGATGATCCGGAACATACCGTTAACTTTCCAAATCCGGGAGGAAGTGGATCATCTTCTATGCATCCGGCAATAATGAGTGAAGTGGAAACAATTACCAAAGCCAACACCATTAAAAGAAGTTTGTTCTTCATACGTTCATTCAACCTCCTTATACATGTTTTTAAATATTTGATTTAATTTATCGGCAGTTATTCGTAATTGTTTAGAGATTTTAATTATCTATGGTCAAAGATCTAATTACCAGAACCAGTTGGGTGAGGTCGGTTTGGAAATCATAATTCTGTAACCAGTTGAGAATATTGATTCCTTTTTTAGGAAAGAATTTCATGCTTTGTGCAGCACCAGTTGAGGAATGAAAACTACAAGATGCGAAGCGGATTCGGAGCCGGTTGACCTGTTCCACAGCAGTCACCGCCACAGAAAA
>CAYSWT010000053.1:0-12421 GCA_964434845.1 uncultured Atribacterota bacterium
ATCAATCTGCAATCAATCGCTTAAAAAATATTTAAAAAAAATCAGGGAACATTCTTGACACTTCTATAATTATAAAGTATTATAGTAAATTGTCGGTTCAAAATTTGAACTCAATTTGGTGCGCAGGTTTAAAACTTTCCTCATGGTGGGTGTTATTGTATTTCATTAAAATACATTGGTTCAACTGGTTCATCCTCTTCTTACATTTGATACTTTTATTCATTATCAGTAAACAATGAGTCATTGTTATTCCACATTTTAATCTTGCACCATTTCGCCACAGATTCAGTGAGAAAAGAGGGTATTTTTTTCGCCTGTATAGGGGGATTTTTTTAACTTTCCACAAAGGTGGTGTGCTGGGTGAAATCTGGGTATATTCAAAGAAAGTCTTTTAATAAGATCACTTCATTTGCCGAACTTCCAAACTTCATAGAGATACAGAAAAAATCCTTCGAGTGGTTCCTTCAAAGCAATCTTCCATCTCATATCCGTAAAAAGCAGGGCTTGCAAGAAGTTTTTACTGAAATATTTCCCATTCAAGATTTTACCGGTAAGTTAGTACTTGAATATATTGATTATCGTTTGGATAGACCGGTTTTCTCGGTTCGAGAATGCAAAGAACGCGGGCGAACCTATGCTGCGCCTCTCTATGCCCGGGTTCGTCTTATCAATCGTGAAACCAGCGAAATCAAGGAACAGGATGTCTATATGGGTGAAATTCCGCTCATGACCGACAAAGGAACGTTTGTGGTGAATGGAGCGGAACGAGTAGTCGTGACCCAGCTTATCCGGTCACCGGGAATTTTCTTTTCCAAAGAGGTAACGCCAACCGGGAAGATTGAATACGGTTTCAAAATTATTCCCAACCGCGGTGCCTGGTTGGAATTTGGCATTGATCCAGGCGATATTCTATATGTGCGGGTTGATAAACGGAGAAAAATAAACGCCATGACTCTGGTGAGAGCCTTAGGGTTTACTTCCGATGAAGAGATTCTGGATCTCTTCGACCATCATCCCTACATTCTCTCCACTATTGAAAGGGATACCACTTCTAATCCGAAAGAAGCAGTCATGGAAATATTCCGCCGTCTTCGTCCCAGCGAACCGCCCACCGACGAAAACACCCGGGATTTCATAAAATATTTATTTTTTGATCCTCGACACTATGACTTGGGCGAGGTCGGTCGTTATAAGCTGAATAATAAATTGAAATTAGAAGAGCGTATTGTACGGATCGAAGAGTTCATCATGGCGGAAGACATCGTTCTCGACCACGAGGAACATAAATGTTTTCGTACCGTCAATGCCATCGACGAAAATAATCGCTCCCGCTTCGAAATCATTGTCAGAAAGGGCGATAAGATCGATCGCAATTTCGCCCGGCGAATTGAAGAACTCAACGAAGAATTCGCCATCGAGTACCTCAGTGTGGTGAACGATGAAGACCAGGTGGTGAAAGTTTTCATCGAGCGGGAAGATGACCTCGAAACCGTGAGCGATGATCTGGAAAAGCGGGTGGTGAGCCAGGACATCATCGAACCCGAAACCGGTGAGGTTCTCATTAAGCGGGGAGAGGAAATCTTCCTGGAGTCGCTCCGGACTCTGCGAGTTCACGGTATCGAACGGGTCTGGGTGAAAAAAGGGCGAACCTTGAGCTGGGCTGATGTCGTGGGAAGCATCCGCTATCTTTTGAACCTCCTCAATGGTGTTGGTTACGATGATGATATCGATCATTTAGGAAACCGGCGCGCCCGTCCGGTAGGCGAGCTCTTACAAAATCAATTCCGTACCGGTTTACTCCGGGTGGAGAAGGTGATCCGGGAAAAAATGACCATTCAGCCCGATACTAACTCGGCAACTCCCCAGAACCTCATCAATGTCCGCCCGGTGGTGGCTGCCATCAAAGAGTTTTTAGGGAGCAGCCCTCTCTCTCAATTCATGGATCAGATCAACCCCCTTTCTGAGATTACCCATAAGCGGCGATTAAGCGCCTTGGGTCCAGGTGGTTTGAGCCGGGAGAGAGCTGGATTTGAAGTTCGTGACGTCCATTATACCCATTACGGAAGAATGTGTCCAATTGAGACTCCTGAAGGACCGAACATCGGTCTGATAACGTCATTGTGCATCTATGCCAAAGTCAACGAATATGGCTTCATTGTCACTCCTTATCGGAAAGTCGAAAACCGGAGATTGACTGACGAGGTCAAGTATCTTTCCGCTGACGAGGAAGATCGCTATCATATCGCTCCCTCAGATGTCTTGGCTGATAAAAGCGGCATGATTCCAGAAGGTAATGTAATCGTTCGTTTCCGAGGGAAAATTGTAGAAGTCGATAGCAGTAAAGTTGATTATATCGATGTTTCCCCCCAACAGATTATCAGTGCTTCGGCTTCACTCATTCCATTCTTAGAACACAATGATGCCAACCGCGCTCTCATGGGAACCAACATGCAGCGTCAGGCAGTTCCGCTCCTGGTTTCCCGGCCGCCCCTCATCGGGACCGGCATGGAATATAAAATCGCCCAGGATTCAGGAACCACAGTAGTTGCCCGCAATAGTGGAACGGTGAAACAGGTCGATGCGGTTTTCATTGAAATTGAAAATGATGATGGTGATATCGATCTTTACGAATTAGAAAAGTTTCAACGATCCAATCAAAGCACTTCAATTAATCAGAAACCAATTGTTCGGGTCGGACAATATGTTGAGGCCGGGCAAATCATCGCTGACGGGCCGTGTACGTCAATGGGTGAACTCGCTCTGGGTCGCAACGTACTGGTCGCATTTATGCCCTGGGAAGGCGAGAACTTCGAGGATGCTATTTTGATCAGCGAACGACTGGTAAAGGACGAGGTATTTACCTCAATCCATATTGAAGAATATGAAATGGAAGCCCGGGATACCAAATTGGGACCAGAAGAGATTACTAGTGATATCCCCAATCTCGGAGAAGATATCCTCCGCAACTTGGATGATGAAGGTATCATCAGGGTGGGAGCGGATGTGAAACCGGGTGATATTTTAGTTGGGAAGGTGACTCCCAAAGGAGAAACCGAACTCACTCCTGAAGAACGACTGCTTCGAGCCATTTTTGGTGAAAAAGCCCGAGAAGTACGGGATACCTCACTGCGGGTTCCACATGGAGAGTATGGGAAGGTCATCGACGTGAAGGTGTTCTCCCGCGATCATGACGACGAGCTGGCTCCAGGAGTAAACAAACTGGTGAAGGTGTTCGTCTCCCAGAAAAGAAAAATTACCGTTGGTGATAAGATGGCCGGTCGCCATGGAAATAAAGGAGTTATTGCCAAAATCGTCGCCGAAGAAGATATGCCCTTTCTTCCCGATGGGACCCCGATAGATATCGTGCTCAACCCCCTGGGTGTTCCCTCCCGAATGAACATTGGCCAGATCTTGGAAACTCATCTGGGGTGGATCGCCAATAAAGAGCAAATATTTGTCGCCAGCCCACCATTTGATGGAGCGAAGGAGAATGAAATTTTAGAAGCACTGAAAAATATAACAATTCAACATGATACCCATTATCCGATTCATCCTTTTGATGATCGGATTTCACCGGAATTTAATTTATTGCCTCACGGAAAGGTGATCCTCTACGATGGTCGCACTGGAGAGCCTTTTGATAATGAGGTCACCGTTGGATATATCTACATGATGAAACTGGCCCATCTGGTAGAAACCAAGATCCATGCCCGGTCAACCGGGCCGTACTCCTTGGTGACGCAACAACCCTTGGGCGGGAAGGCTCAGTTCGGTGGGCAACGATTTGGAGAAATGGAAGTATGGGCACTCGAGGGCTATGGAGCCGCTTATACCTTACAGGAAATCCTGACAGTCAAGTCCGACGATATTGTCGGGCGCGTTAAAGCCTATGAAGCGATTGTCAAAGGTCAGAACGTCCTCAAGCCATCGGTTCCCGAATCGTTTAAAGTGCTGGTGAAAGAATTACAAAGCTTATGTCTCGACGTAAAAGTATTTGATTTGAAGCAGAAAGAAATATCGATTGAACAGATGGAAGACGCCGATGATGATATGCCTGGTTTGGGAGTCAATCTCCAGGGACGAGAGAAAAAATAAAAAAAGGGGGAAAAACCCTTGATTGATGTCAATGATCTTGGTGCGATTCAAATTGGATTATCTTCTCCCGAACAAATCCGAAAATGGTCGCGGGGAGAGGTAAAAAAACCCGAGACCATAAATTATCGAACCCTAAAACCGGAAAAAGACGGGTTGTTTTGTGAAAAAATCTTTGGTCCAACCAAAGACTGGGAATGTTATTGCGGGAAATATAAACGAATCCGTCATAAAGGGGTGGTCTGTGACCGTTGCGGAGTTGAGATCACCCGATCTTCGGTGCGGAGAGCCCGACTGGGACATATCGAACTCGCTGCCCCAGTCTCCCATATCTGGTATTTTAAAAGTATTCCCAGCAAAATGGCTCTTCTCTTAGGGATACTTCCGAAAAACTTAGAAAAGGTTCTCTATTTTGCTTCGGGCAGGAAAAAAGAGGATTGTTATAAAGTAACCGAACCCGGATCAACTCGCTTAGAAGTTGGAGCTGTGGTTCGCGATACCGAGTTCCATATCCATCAGAAGTATGATCCGGTATTTAAAGCGGAAACTGCTCATCGGATAACCGAAGTTCATTCTCTGCCTTTTTCCGTGGGTGATGAGCTCACTTCCAAGGAATTGACCCGTTTTCGGACCAAATTTAAAGAGAGTTTTACCGTCGAAGAACTCGAAGGTAATCGCTTTGAGGTGGTCGACGTTCGTGTTTTTCCGTATCAACGCGATGAAGAAATTTCCGAATCAGAAGTTCAACAGTTACGTGAAGTCTTTGGTGATCTTTTTGATGAAGAGATCCTCTCCGATACTGCGGAAGAGCCCTGTTACTTAGTTATCGATCCTGGTTCAACCGGGCTCAAGAAAGCCCAGATGATTCTGGAAACCGAGGCCAAACTTCTCTCCCATTACGATACCGATTTCAAGGCCGGGATCGGTGCCGAATCGGTTCGAGAAATCCTAAAAACCCTGGATGTTCAAACCCTGGCCAGGAGTTTACGTAAAGAACTCAAGGAAGCCACCGGTCAAAAAGCGAAAAAACTCATCAAGCGACTGCAGGTAGTTGAATCCTTTTGCAAATCGGGTAATCGACCTGAATGGATGATATTAGAAGTAATTCCGGTTCTGCCCCCTGATCTGCGCCCCATGGTTCAGCTCGATGGCGGTCGTTTTGCCACCTCCGATTTAAACGATCTCTATCGGAGAGTGATTAACCGCAACAACCGTTTGAAAAGATTACTCCAGTTGGGCGCTCCCGATATTATTGTAAAAAACGAAAAAAGGATGTTACAGGAGGCGGTCGATGCCTTGTTTGACAATGGTCGACGCGGCCGGCCGGTGTTGGGAGCCGGAAACCGACCTCTTAAATCACTCAGCGATATGCTGCGGGGGAAGAAAGGTCGTTTCCGTCAGAATTTATTAGGGAAGAGGGTTGATTATTCAGGTCGTTCGGTTATCGTCTCTGGACCGCAGCTGAGTTTCGATCAGTGCGGACTCCCCAAGAAAATGGCTTTGGAACTTTTCAAACCGTTTATCATGAAGGGTTTGGTCGATAAGGGCTATGCTCATAATATCAAGAGTGCCAAGCGCATGGTCGAGAAAACCCGGGATGAGGTTTGGGAAGTTTTGGAAGAAATAATTGCCGAGCACCCGGTCCTGCTCAATCGGGCGCCGACCTTGCACCGGTTGAGTATTCAGGCATTTCAGCCGGTATTGGTGGAGGGGAATGCCATCCATCTTCACCCCATGGTGTGTCCGGCTTTTAACGCCGACTTTGATGGTGACCAAATGGCGGTTCACGTTCCCCTGTCCGCTGAAGCTCAGGCTGAATCGGAAATTCTGATGCTGTCATCCCATAATATTCTTTCCCCCGCAAGTGGCCGGCCCATTGCGGTGCCCACTCAGGACATGGTTCTGGGGTGCTATTACCTCACCTTGATGAAGAAGAAATCAGGAAAGGGCTCCCTAAAGAAATACCTCGATGCCGATGAAGCGCTGCTGGCGTATGAATTCAATCGGGTTGATCTCCATGAACCAATCTATGTCCGGGAAATCCACGCGCAATGTCCCGGCATCAAGGAGACTACGATCGGTCGCATCATTTTTAATCGCATCCTTCCCCAAGGGATGCCGTTCTATAACGAACCGATGACCAAAAAGAAACTCTCGGACATCGTCGATCTGTGCTATCGAAAATTCGGGAATAAAGTAACGGTGGAAACGCTCGACCGGATCAAGACCGGGGGATTCCATTACGCCACTCAATCGGGCACAAGTATCGGTGTTCTCGATCTGGAAATTCCGGAAAAGAAATTTGCCATCATCGATGAAGCCACCAAACGGGTTTCCGAAACCAACGACCATTATAACGAAGGACTCATCACTGGCGAAGAACGCGAACAGTCGGTTATCGATATCTGGACCGATGCCTCCAATAAAGTTGCCGATGCTATCCTGGAAAGATTAGACGATTTTAATCCTGTCAACATGATGGCCAAGTCAGGGGCACGAGGAAGTATCCGGCAAATCAGCCAACTGGCTGGAATGCGGGGTTTGATGGCTGACCCCTCGGGAAGAATCATCGAATATCCGATCCGCGCCAACTTCCGGGAAGGATTGGGGGTATTGGAATACTTCATTTCGACCCACGGTGCCCGCAAAGGGTTGGCTGATACCGCACTCCGTACCGCAAAATCTGGGTACCTCACCCGGCGACTGGTCGATGTGGCTCAATACATGATCGTTCGCGAGATCGACTGTGGAACCGATGACGGCATTATAATTGGAGATTTGAAAGATGAAAACGATAACGTCATTGAAGTCTTTGAAGAAAGAGTTTTAGGTCGGATGACCCTCAATGACATCATCGTTCCTGAAACCGGTGAAGTGCTGCTTCCCGCCGGAGAGGAAATCAATGAGGACGTGATTAAAAAACTTCGGGAGCACCATATCCGAGAATTGAAGATCCGTTCGGTGCTCACCTGCAAAGCCCGTTATGGTGTGTGCGCCAAATGTTATGGAAGGAACTTGGCCACTGGACACATGGTTGATATTGGAGAAGCGGTTGGGATTGTTGCCGCTCAGTCGATCGGTGAACCAGGTACCCAGCTGACCATGAGAACCTTCCATACCGGGGGCATCCGTATTGCCGGTGAAGATATCACCCAGGGTCTGCCGCGGGTGGAGCAACTCTTTGAAGTCCGAAAACCAAAGAAAGCCGCTCTCCTTTCCGATGTCGATGGAGTGGTGGAGAAAATCGAAGCCTTCGGCAATCGGCGGAAGATTTCGGTAAGACCGGATGACGATGAAGCTGACCAGACGGCGCGCACCTACATCGTCCCTCAGGATATCCGGATTAAAGTCGCCGAAGGAGATCAGATCAAGGCTAGCGACCGTTTGACGCTGGGTCCGATTAATCCCCGTGATATCCTTCGGATTAAAGGGATTCGGGAAGTCCAAAGTCACCTGGTCGAAGAAATTCAAACAGTCTATCTCTCCCAGGGAGTGAATATAAACGACAAACATATCGAGACCATCGTCCGGCAAATCGCTCGCTTGAATAAAGTCATGGTCGAAAACTCCGGTGATACTGAACTCCTCTCGGGTGAGTTGGTCTATATTGAAGATTTTGAACGAGAAAACAATCGAATCAACGAAGAAAATAAAAAAGTATTGGAAAAAGCTTTAGAACTTTTTGAAGGTTCGATACTCAAGGAGTCAGTCTTTGATCTTTCCGGAGAAGCGATTTTCCAAAAAGGGGAGCTCATAGATGAGGAAAAGCTGAAACTCATTCTTTCCGTCGATTGTAAACCGTTTTTGGTGACCGATGGTCAATTGACCTATAAAATGATCCGGGGGTATCGTTCTCTGAAATCTGAACTCAGGAATCAGATCAGTGTGGATGAGATTCATAACCAGGAAGAAAACGTTGTTCTCAAAGCTGGAGAAATCATCACCGAATCGCATGTAGAACACATTGCCGATTTGGGGCCGGTGATCTTGCGCATTCGGGAAAAATCGACCTGGGAAAAACTAAAAGGATCGATTTTAGCTCAGGATGCAATCGATCTAAAAACCGGTGAACTGGTGCTACCGGCCAATACCAAAATCGACAATCAACATCTCGACGTTTTGCAGCAACACAACATCGATACTCTCATTTTTTGGAAGAACATTGAATCCTTCCAGGTGAAAGAAAATTTGATTCGAGAATTGCGTGAAGAAATCCTCGGGAAAGAAGTAACAAAAGATATCGTGAGCCCTCACACTGGTGATCTGATCGTTGCATCAGGTCAACCCATTAGTCGGGCGGTGGCTCGGCGGCTGGTGATGGAAGGAGTCAAGGAGGTACCATTGGGTGACGGACGTTTTTTCTCGATCGAAGGACGGTTGAGTGAACTCTTAGAGCGGGAAATCACCGGCAAGGTTGCAGCCCAGGACATCATCATCGGACCTAACAATACCATTTTGATACGAGCTGGGCAAACCATCGACCGTGATACGGTAGTGAAGATTGCCGAGGATAATTTGGAATACCTTCTCATCCGCGATGCAGAGGGCGAAAAAGAGGAAAAAAGTCTGGTTCAAAATGTTGCCTACCTGTCAGGCATTAAACAGGTTGCGACCGGTCGACCGGTGGTACTGGGAATTACCAAGGCATCTCTGGCGACTGAAAGCTTCTTATCGGCGTCTTCTTTTCAACAAACCACCCATGTACTGGCCGATGCGGCCATAAAAGGGAAGGTGGATGAGTTGGTTGGGTTAAAAGAAAATGTAATTATCGGGAAGATCATTCCTGCTGGAACCGGTTTTATCGATTATCGAAATGTTCAGCTCGAGACTGAAGTATTGGATGATAAAACTATAGATCGGCAAGCTCGCGACGGAGAAAAAGTTGATCTGCGTGAGCTCATGAATTACGAAGAAGAAATCGACATTGAAGATATCCTGCATCCTAACTCTGACCACGATGAAGATGATACCGAAGGAGAATTCGGACATTATGAAAATCTTATAGATAACATCGAAGATGATAGTGATGGCAACGACAGCGATGAGTAGTTGGTGAAAGATTCGGGTGATGGCACGTGTGTGCCATCACCCTCATTTTTTTTGTAAACCATCTTCAATTGTGATTGACATTCATTTTTAATGCTGTTAGAATTGCTCCGTTGCACTTGAGATTTCATATTTATTTATATGGTCAGTATATGGTCAGAGCATGAAAGCCGATGGAAAATTTGAACGTCCCGTTTAAAAATACCGGCATTCATAAGGTAATATTCCAAGAAGGAGGAACGATATGCCAACCATTAATCAATTGGTTCGACAGGGGAGAAAACAACCAAAAAACAAAAGCGGTGCACCAGCTCTCAAAAGTTCTCCTCAAAAACGTGGTGTGTGCACCCGGGTATGGACTATTACCCCCAAGAAGCCAAATTCAGCGCTCCGAAAAGTCGCCCGGGTTCGATTGACCAATGGGATTGAAGTAACAGCTTATATTCCGGGAGTTGGACATAATCTTCAGGAACATTCCATTGTTCTTATCCGTGGTGGACGAGTAAAGGATCTTCCTGGAGTCAGATATCACGTCATCCGCGGAACGTTGGATACCGCAGGTGTTGAAAACCGCAAACAAAGCCGTTCCAAATACGGAGCGAAAAGACCAAAATCATAAGGAGCGTGAAGGACGTTGCCGAGAAAAGGTCCGGTTTCGAAAAGAGAGATTCAGCCTGATCCCATCTATAGCAATATAGATGTTGCACGGCTTATGAACAAAGTCATGATGAAAGGAAAAAAAAGTATATCTGAAAAAATTGTCTATGGATCATTTGATATTATTCGGGAAAAAACCAAACGGGATCCATTGGAAGTTTTTTCACAAGCCCTCACCAACGTCATGCCCTTAGTTGAAGTGAGAGCCCGCCGGGTTGGAGGTGCCAACTACCAGGTACCGATGGAAGTGCGGCCGGATCGGAGTAAGAGTTTGGGTATTCGGTGGCTCATCAACTATAGCCGTCAACGTGCAGGGAGAACTATGGTTGAAAAATTAGCCAATGAAATCATTGATGCTGCCAACGGGGCTGGAGGCGCTTTTAAAAAACGTGAAGATACACATCGCATGGCCGAAGCCAACAAAGCGTTTGCTCATTATCGGTGGTTCTAAGAAAGGAGTCCCGTTTTTTTGTGAATAGCAACCTCAACCAGGAACAACAATTTGAAAAGTTTGACATCAATCACATTCGTAATATTGGTATCATGGCACATATTGATGCCGGAAAGACCACGGTCACCGAGCGGATACTGTTTTTTACCGGCAAAATTCACCGTATGGGAGAAGTTCACGAAGGTATGGCCACCATGGATTTTCTTCCCCAAGAGCAGGAAAGGGGAATCACCATTAGTTCAGCCGTCACCACCTGTTTTTGGAAAGATGCACGAATTAATATTATCGATACGCCAGGGCACGTGGACTTTACGATTGAAGTCGAGAGAAGCCTTCGGGTTCTGGATGGAGCGGTTGCCATCTTCTGTGGTGTGGGTGGGGTTGAACCACAATCCGAGACGGTTTGGCATCAAGCCGATCGGTATCACGTCCCTCGCATTGCTTTTATTAATAAATTAGACCGGGTTGGAGCCGATTTCTTTGCTGTGGTCGATGCCATCCGCAAAAAGTTAAATGGAAATGCCCATCCCCTCCAGATTCCCATCGGTAAAGAATCGGATTTTACTGGTGTCATCGACTTGATCGAAATGCAAGCCTACATCTATGATAGAAATACTGAAGGAATCGAATATGAGACGACCCCCATCCCAGAGTCCTATCGAAGAGAGGCTTTTGCTCACCGGGACAAGCTACTCGAAGCCGTCGCCGAGATCGACGAATCGATTATGGAAAAATATCTGGATGGAGATGAGATTACCCCCCAGGAAATTCGTCGTGCCATCCGCAGGAGTACCACCCAGGGTCAATTTATTCCGGTTTTAGGGGGATCAGCCCTCCGCAATAAATGTGTTCAACCTCTTTTGGATGCGGTGGTTTGGTATTTACCTTCACCGCTCGATCTGCCCCCGGTTGAAGGGAAAAACCCGAAACGGGAAGAAAAGGAA
Organism: uncultured Atribacterota bacterium; assembly: GCA_964434845.1. GTDB lineage: Bacteria > Atribacterota > Atribacteria > Atribacterales > Atribacteraceae > CAYSWT01. The sequence goes on from CAYSWT010000053.1 coordinate 11,191, forward strand.
AAGCGTCTTCCCTTGGAACAGGAACCATTTTCAGGCCTGGTTTTCAAAATTGTTATGGACCCGCATGCCGGAAAAATTTCTTTTTTCAGAGTTTACTCAGGGAAATTACAGAGTGGTTCATATATATACAATTCCAATAAAGGCATCAAAGAAAGAGTGAGCCGGATCCTGATCATTCACGCGAACCATCGGGAAGACGTGCAATCGGTCAAAGCAGGTGATCTGTGCGGAATTGTTGGTCTGCGTAATGCCACCACCGGTAACACCCTGTGTGATGAAAAGTTTCCGATCATCCTGGAGTCGCTGGTCTTTGCTGAACCGGTTATTTCGGTAGCCATCGAACCCAAAACTCGTGCCGACCAGGACAAGCTGGGACTGTCTTTGGCGAAAATGGCAGAGGAAGATCCAACTTTTAAGATCAAGACTGATGAAGAGACCGGTCAGACCTTGATTTCCGGCATGGGTGAACTTCATCTGGAGATCATTATTGATCGACTGTTACGGGAATTCAAAGTTGAAGCAAACATCGGCCGGCCCCAGGTTGCCTACCGGGAAACCATACGCCGCAGTGCCCGTGCTGAAGGGCGATATATTCGACAGACCGGTGGAAGAGGACAATATGGGCATTGTGTCTTGGAAATTGAACCGTGCCAAGACAACTTTGTTTTTGAAGATAAAATTGTCGGCGGAGCGATTCCCAGGGAGTACATTCCTTCGGTGCAATCTGGGGTAAAAGAAGCCCTGGATAGTGGCGTGATTGCTGGCTATCCAGTGATGAACATTCGGGTACGCTTGGTCGATGGATCGTACCACCCGGTGGATTCCTCCGACATTGCTTTTAAAATCGCCGGATCGCTGGCTCTCCGAGAGGCGATTAAAAGAGCTGATCCAATTTTGATGGAACCGATCATGAAGGTTCAGATCATCACTCCCAAGGAATACTTAGGCGATGTGATTGGGGATATAAGCGCCCGCCGGGGTAAAGTTGAGGGAATTGATAGTAAGGGTGAGCTTCAGATCATCAATGCGCATGCACCGCTCTCTTCCCTTTTTGGATATGCGACTGCCTTGCGCTCGATTACTCAAGGGCGGGCAACCTATACTATGCAGTTCTCTAAGTATGAAGATGTTCCCTCGAATATTATGAAGGAAATCACTGATAAGCTGAAATAAAGAAGAGGAGGATACCTATGGCGAAACAAAAGTTTGAACGCAAGAAACCCCATGTCAA
>CAYSWT010000054.1:0-12132 GCA_964434845.1 uncultured Atribacterota bacterium
ATGTCGCACAGCGACATGGTGTACGTCTTTTTCTGCCTATTTCCTGCATTTCAGGATAGACCGCCATGCTGCTTCGCAGCACCAGGTGAGTATGGAAACACCAAAATGTTGAGTTGTTGAGAGGTTGAGGTGTTGAGTTGGATAAGGGCAGATGGAGAGAAGATGAGGTTGAGGGTGGATTATTTAAGTTTTTTCACTTCCACACTTCCACAGTTCCTTACGACTCACTGTATTTTCAGGATAGATATTTATTAGAAATAAGTTCATATTGTTGAACAGATTTTGGAAATCAGAGTTATAATTATACGAAGATTTTTTCCATCTATGTATAGACCGCCATGCTGCATGGCAGCACCGGTGATGATGAAAACCAAAGGAACGACATGCTCGTGAATGTCGCTACCATTCAATTCAGATACCGGGAGCAATAAATTTGCGCCCCTACCATCATAATGATATTTTGTAGGGGTTTGATAAATCAAATTCGAAAATGAGTCTCCAGGATAGACCGCCATGCCGTGAAACGGCACCATAGATGATGGAAACTTTTGGCGGTCTATCCTATCAGTTTTAGTCTTTGTTGTTTTTCATCTTACGCCGTAGGCTGAAATCCTGGGTAGTTTCCAGGATAGATAAATTGTGAATCCACCCACCCTGGTGGGGTAACGAAGAAGGAGGTCGTTTATATTATGGGACAAAAAAAAGTCGCTATTCTGGTTGGTGGAGGACCAGCATCAGGATTAAATGGAGTTATCTCTTCGGTGACGCTTGAGTCGATTCAAAGAGGCAAAGAAGTTATTGGTATTTATAATGGGTTTAAATGGATTTCTTCTTCGGCTTTTGATCCGAAAATTCATACTATTCCACTGGATAGAAAAGTGGTGGACGGGATTCATTTTAAAGGGGGATCCATTTTAGGAACAGCACGGGACAGTTTGGTTAAAAATGGTAAAATTGATACCGAGAAGGTAAATAACGTCAAAAAAGCTATGGAAATGATGGATGTTGGTTACCTGGTAACAACTGGTGGCGACGATACCGCTTTTAGTGCCAGCATTGTTTCCAAAGAGATACAAAATTTCTACGTTGCTCATGTTCCCAAAACCATCGACAACGACCTGCCGCTTCCGGGAAATATGCCGACTTTCGGTTTTCAAACCGCTCGTGAACTGGGAACTCAACTCTTAAAAAATATCCTGGAAGATGCTCGTACCACTAGCCGGTGGTATTTTGTGATCGCTATGGGTCGAAGTGCGGGGCATCTGGCTTTGGGAATGGGAATCGCTGCTGGTTCAACCGTGACCATTATTCCCGAGCAATTTGGCGATGGGAAAACCACCCTCAAGGGTGTCTGCGATATCATCGAAGGGTCAATGTTAAAGAGGAAGATCCAAGGCATGGATTGGGGAGTGGCATTAATTGCCGAAGGCGTTGCCTATAAATTTGGTGATTTCGAGCAATTAGAAAAAGTTCTTGGTCGTCCCATTCCCAAAGATCCGCATGGTCATCCACGACTGGCTGAAGTTCCGCTGGGAGACTTGCTCAAACGTGAGATTGAAAATCGCTCTCTGGAGAGAGAGCAAAAAATCACCATTGTTACCAAAGACATTGGATATGAACTCCGATGTGCCGATCCCATTCCGTTTGACATTGAATATACTCGCGAACTCGGATTTGGAGCAGTTGATTTTCTTTTGGGTGATGATTACAATGCCGACTTTAAAGAAGGAGGAGCCATGATAAGCCTGGTCGAGGGAAATCTCAACCCGATTCCTTTCAGCCAAATCATGGATCCCGAAAGCGGGAAAAAAACCATTCGTTTGGTGAACACTTATTCCTATCATTATAAAGTTGCCCGGGCATTCATGACTCTGCTTGAACCCTCCGATTTGAATAATCCCGACGTACTTTCTAAACTCGCCAAAGCAGCCAAAATGGACGAAACTACTTTTAAAACCCGTTATGCAAATATACCGAGAATATAGATGGCACCCCACCTCCCCAAAAATAATATTCCCCTCCCTTGATGGGAGGGGTTAGGGGGAGATTTGAAAACCAATTAATTGGTACAGTTCTGGATGAGGCAGCCCTTGAGATGAGTATTTTACATGAAATGTTTTAATCAGCCTCCAACCACGATGACCGAGTTATTCGATCCGAATTCGTTGGCCACTTGAGGAGTTTCCGGATCAGTAAACCACTGGTTATCAATTAAATAACGGTATTGGTAGGTACCGTAAGGAAGAGTCAGAGTAACACTCCAGTGGCCTTTTTGGGTTTTTTTCATTGGAGTCGCATTTGGATTCCAGTTGTTGAACGAGCCGACTAAATACACATTGGTTGCCTCTGGGGCTTGGCATTTAAAGGTGATCCGTGATTTCTGTTTAAGTTCCATAATGTTTTCCAAAGCGCCATTCACCGAATCGATAACCCGGTCACCCGCTTCTTTGACAGCGTCGAGCATACCAGATGACGCTTGTTTTAAATATTCTCGGGTTTTTCCTTTTACCGAGCCAGACGTTTGCCGTATGGCTTCAATGATCCCTTCCGCTGCCTTTCGAGTTAAATCTTCACCTTTAACTTTGGTTTCTTTCGTTCCTTGGATAACCCCTTCCATGGCATCACGAGCGATCGACTTGATTTTTTCTTTGGAAATACCAGAAATACTGATTTCATTTTTGAGGATATCCTGAGCGATCTCTTGAATTTTATTTTTTATTTCTTCTCCCTTGCCGACCGTTTTGATAATCGCTTCCCGGAAGGTATCTTTCACTCGGATTTCGTGGTAGTTATTCATGATAACCTCCTTATAATATATGACATTCATGTCAGGTCAATATTCTGGCACCAGTAGAGGAGGAAAATATTTATTGTAAGGATGTTGAGTTGTTGAGACGTTGAGTCGTTGATTTGGAATAAATTAAAAGATGAGATTGCCACAACCCACGATTGGATACTTTTTCCCAAGCGTAATATTTAATCCTTTCATAATTTCAATTGTACGCCTTAGGCTGCCGGTCTCGCAATGACAGCTTTAAGTTACTTTTATCAATTCCACAGTTCCACAATCTTTACTGTATTTTCATAATAGTATTTATAATTCTTTACTGGCAAGCATACTCGCCAACAAGATATAATGAACGGGATTCATTTATATTATAAACTTAAAACTGTGCTATGTTCCGTTCTATGATTTCTTTTCTCAATAAATAATAAATTTGAACGTTGAGAATGAATGAGAGACGGTTAAAAGGAGGGCAATCGATGTTCTGGAATATTCTATGGATCATTCTTTTAATAGCATTATTTTACCCGATGTTTCAAATGAAAGCTCTTCAACAGCAACGTTATTTTGCTATTCGCAATTTGGAAAGGAAACGCGGTTCGCGGGTGATAGTGTTGATACACCGCCAGGAAGAGATGAGTTTTCTTGGATTTCCCATTGCTCGATATATCAATATCGAAGATTCAGAGAAAATTTTACGAGCCATTCATCTGACTGCCAAAGAGATGCCAATTGATCTTATTCTTCATACCCCGGGTGGGCTGGTTTTGGCAGCCGAACAGATCGCTCGAGCTGTCAAAAAACATCCGGCGAAAGTGACGGTCTATATCCCACATTATTCCATGTCAGGTGGAACACTCATTGCCCTGGCAGCTGATGAAATCGTGATGGATCCAAACGCGGTCATGGGACCGGTAGATCCTCAGATCGGAACCATGCGAGCTCAATATCCCGCCGCATCTATCCTCAAGGCTTTGGAGGAGCCAAATCCCAATCGTGACGATGAAACCCTCATTATGGGTGATATTGCTCGTAAGGCCATAGATCAACTTTATCAGGTAGTATACGATTTAGTCAAAGATCAAGTTGAATCAGAGAAATCAGAAAAACTGGCTAAAATGTTGAGTACCGGAGTGTGGACTCATGATTTTCCGATTACGGTTGAGCTGGCGCAAGAACTGGGATTACCTGTCCAAGTCGGGATTCCTCAAGAAATTTACGACCTTATGGATCTCTATCCACAGTCTCAACAACAAAGACCGACGGTGGAATTTATACCAGGACCATATCGCCAACCGGGGAAGAGAGAGAAATAAAAATGGTTTGATACATTTGGTCATCTAAAACGCCATTTCTCCAAGAGTCGCGAGACGGTGTTCTGATCCAGTTTGGGATATAAAGAAGGATTATCAAGATGATTAAGCCGTATGACGCGATGGGGATCGGTGGCATAACAATATCCGCATTGATAGAAACAGGTATGGTAGACACCGATGTCTTTGCTGATGGTGCACCCACAGGTTTCACGTTGGCCCGGATCTTTTTTATGGAGGGCTTTTGGAAGTTTTCCTTTAGGTAGTATTTTTTCCAAGTCGCCAGCGTGAATGCATCTTCCTGCTTTGATTCCCTTATAGTTCATGATGTCGAAGTATTCCTTTTTTTCGGAGCAACCATATACATCAATGCCATATTGAGCAGTAAGGTCCACCATGAATTCCGACAGATCGGCAATGTCGTCTTGGCTTGGTTCGACGACATCCACAATACCCTTTTGTTTCATAATCCGGAAATACCCCCGATTTTTACGGTAAAAATCCAGAAAACTGACAATTACTTTATTGACAGAAGGATGAATCTCTTTCAATAATTGGTGAAAGACCCGACGATGATACACACTGTCCATGGGATGCTTCCCCTTACTGAATATGATTGGATCATAACGCCAGACGATTCGTTCCCGACCGATGAGATCGGCCAAGTGGTATAGAGTATGAATCCTTTCCGTGAGTGGTGGAAGATTGGGTTCAAAAACAGTGTCTTGGTAAGGGTTGAGTGTAAACAAAAAGAAATAGCGGTTGCGAAAACCAAGACGGTCAATTTCCGGGAGATACGAAAGAAACGGTTGAGGATTTTTTGTCCAAAAGACTATCGCTTCCACATCTTCAGGGAAGAGTGATTGTAAGGTGAGATGGGAAGGGTTGAAAGGATTGGGAACAATAACGAAACCCTCTCGGAGGCGTCGTATTAACCATTCCCCATAAAAGGCGGGGATATCAGTTCGACGACTGGCACTGATAATCATTTTGACCTCCCAAGCAAGGAATTATATCATAGTTTGTCTTTCTTTTTTATGAATAACCGATTACAATGAATCCAATTCGGGGATGTACCTTTAACCCTCTTTATGCATGATTTTCTCCTACTTAGAAGGGAGAGAGTCAGAGTGATGGGAAAATTTCATCCTCTCATAGTGACAGATTTGTGATCGAATAGACCGCCATGTTGTGTGGAGCACCATATGAATATGGAAATACCCCCTTTACCCTGACCCTCTTGAAAGGTGAGGAGAGGGAAAATATTGGGAGAAGGTGAGGATGAGGGTGATTTTTTTAAACTACTCACTATTCACGACTCACTATTCACGGAATTTCTAAGATAGGTAACATCATTTTTGATAGAACGAGGTGCATTGGAGATGACAGAAAAAGAAATACGGCAAGAACTGGTCAAATGGGGGAGAAAGATCATCGAAAAAAAATTAGTGGTTGGTGCCGGAGGGAATATCAGTGCCCGGTATCAGGATATCATGCTCATTTCTCCCAGTGGATTGGGATTTGATGAGATTTCTCCGGAGGATTATATACCAGTGAGTCTGGAGACAGGAAAAACTTTGTCATCGAGACGACCCTCTTCGGAAGTGGTTATGCACTGGTTTTGTTATCTACAAAGACCGGATATACGAGCCGTGGTTCATACCCATCCTCCTCTGACCATTGGTGTCATTGCCGGTGGTGGTAAAATTGAACCAATGTTTCCTGATTTCGTTGCCTATCTCGGCTCGTTGGGTTATGTAGATTACGTCACTCCCTGTACCCCCGATTTAGCGCGAGCGGTACAAAATCAGATTAAAGAGAAAAACGGAGTACTCTTAATCGGTCATGGGGTACTGACGGTGGGAAGCAATCTCAAAGAAGCCTTTCATAGAACAGAATTGATCGAGGAATCGGCAAGAATTTTACTTGCTGCCAAGCAGTTTGGCGAACCTCGTATCCTCTCGCCAGAAGAGTGTGAAGCCATCCACAATCTTGATGCTGAGAAATATCGAATGGAATTAATCAAAAAAGGATGATGTCTATTACGATGTTTCGATTGAGGAGGAAAAGGGACAATGTTCGTTTTAGTCATCAGTGGAACCGATGTCTGTAAAATACCCGGGATTTCTGTAGCTGGCTCGAATCTAAAAGTGATTCCCTTTACTGCTCCTGCGGATGCAGATATGGTGTTGTGGGGGAAGCCTCATATAATCGATGTCATCCCGGTTGATCCTCAAGGTCATCCGACCCCGGCGATCATTACCCGTGCTGCCTATTGTGAAGCAGATTTTCCGGTATGGATCGTTCGTTCCGGAACTTACTTGCCACCAGTCGTGCCATATATTGAAATGAATGTTGAACCGGGGAAGGACCCTCAATTCCAACCAGCAGTTCCAACTGTCGAGATGATATGGGAAAAATCGAAAGTCTTAGGAGAGAATTTGGGGAAGATCACCAACCGGATCGTTATTGCTGAATCCCTCCCGGGTGGGACCACTACCGCCTATCTGCTTTTACGTGCTTTGGGATACAATGGCATGGTTTCGTCGGCAGGTCCGGTAAATCCGTTTCAATTAAAAGAAATGGTTTGGAGTCAAACGGCACGAAGAATTGGCATAAAGCCGGGTGATATGGCTGGCAAAGCTATCGAAGCCGTTGGTGAGTTGGGAGACCCGATGCAGATTACGGTTGCCGGGATGGTGACCGGGCTTCCCGATGGAGTTGAGGTTGTGCTGGCAGGAGGGACTCAAATGTTAGCCGTGGCGGCTTTGTTACGAAATACCGGATTTATAAAACCACTCCTTATTGCAACCACAAAATATGTTGCCCAGGATAAAAATGCTCATTTTCTTGAACTCGCCGAGCAAATTCAGGTATCAACCTATGCCGCGCCGCTCGACTTCAGCCAATCGGCGTTTACCGGTCTCTCTGACTATGAGAAGGGATATGTCAAAGAAGGAGTGGGTGCGGGAGGAGCGGTCTGGTATGCAGAACAGCTTGGTGTATCTCCGGCGAGGGTGATCAAAAAAACCGAAGAAATTTACCGGGAGATGACTCAATAGGTATTATGAAAATACGGTAAAGATTGTGGAATTGTGGATTTGATAAAAGCATCTTAAGGCTGTCATTGCGAGACCGGCAGCCTACGTTGTTAGGATTTCATCTTTTAACCAACTCATCGACTCAACGTCTCAGCAACTCAACATCTTTACAATAAATATTTTCATCCTCTCAAAGAGCCAGCTCAACATGGGTTTCTATAATCTTTTCAGATAGTCAGCACAAGCCTGAACGGTACGGTCGATTTTATCCCGATCGATCCAGTAATGAGTGACTAAGCGAAATTCTCCACTGTCGGGAGGGTTCATTTTAATTCCTTGGTTTTTCAAGTATTGGACAAAAGAATCGCTATTAAAGTTTTCACGCTGAATTCGGAAAAAGATCATATTGATATCAAGGCGGTCGGTCAAAACCTCAACGTATGGAATTGTGCTCAATTGGGTAGCCAAATAGCGGGCATTTGCATGATCAATGTGGAGCCTTTTGGTCATCTTTTCCAGAGAAATGATTCCGGCAGCAGCCAGATATCCGGCCTGTCGCATCCCTCCCCCCATTAATTTTCGATTTTTTCGAGCTCGGTCAATAAACAATTTACTACCAGCCAAAAGAGAACCAACCGGAGAACAGAGACCTTTGGAGAGACAAAACATCACCGAGTCACAGAAACGGGTGATTTCCCGGGCGTCAACTTTCAAGGCAGTGGCAGCATTAAATATCCGGGCACCATCGAGATGAACCAGCACCGAAACCGATTGGGCAAATTTGTAGACTTCTTTCATATGATTGAGCGGAATGACTGTACCTGAAGAATGAGCATTTTCCATGCAAAGCAGGCTGGTTCGGGGATAATGGATATCCTGACCTCGAATTCGATCATGGAGTGCATCGATGGTCACCTGACCATTCTCGCTGGGAAGGCAGCGCAGTTGCACGCCGGCAATGACCGCCGAAGCGCCGACTTCATGCATGACGATATGATTGCTTTCAGGAATGAGCACTTCATCTCCTCGTCCAGTATGAGTGATGAGCGCTAATTGATTCCCAAATGTACCGGAGGGGACAAATAAAGCGGCTTCTTTTCCAACGAATTTGGCAGCGATTTCTTCCAAACGATTGACGGTGGGATCATCTTCATACACATCATCCCCAACTTCGGCGTAACGCATGGCTTCCAACATTTCTTCTGTGGGATGGGTTACAGTATCGCTTCGCAAGTCAATCCATTGAGAATGATAGACATTCGAGGTTAACAATGATTCATCACTTCCTTTTCCAATGAGTTCATTCATTCTTCCTATTTTAAACCGATTTTATTTATTTTGGAAACTTTCATTCAACCTTTAAAGTGATGGTTTTATCACCAAATTTGCTGCAAAGAGCATAGACCTCGATCGTGTCTCCCGACTTGGCGTCGATCAATAAATATTGAGTATCCTGCTCATTTGTAGATGCTTGTGAAAGAAAATTCTGAATAATCATATCTCTTCCATTGAGTTTTACTTTCACTTCTTTGATGATGTGGTCACCAGTGGGATTTGAAATACTATGGAGAACCTTAACAGTGAGTATTTTTGAATCCTGGTTATATGTTGCATTGATGGCAGAAGGGGGGTGGGCAAGGGCGATACCACTGATTAACAGTACTCCAAATATAACATTGACCAAAATACCCTTTTTGAATTGTGATTGAAACATCCCTAAGGCCTCCTTATTGAGCATGAATTATTTTCATGTAAAAACCAAAACTATTAAAAATTATTTCAAAGATTAGAAATAGATTTTGTCATATTTTCGCATCAGGTCTTTATGCTGTATTGTTTTCTCTTATACAGAAAATTATAATAGTTACATAAAGCATAAAGCCTTTTATTATAAGTTATGTGAACTCTATCCAATTTTTTTCATTATGTTTTTTGTATAAATAGGGGGGTCTTAAAATGTTTAAAAAAGCATTGGTTTATCTAATTTTGATAACGGTATTGGTTGGTTCAGCCACTGTTTTTGCTCAAAATATTGTTCCCTATCAAAATCCATCCAAAGGGTTTTCTATTCAGGTTCCAGCCGGATGGCAACAAATGTCACAAAATATTTATGGACAAGACGTTATTTATTTTTTATCTCCGCCTGAATCACAACAGGATTTTTTCCAGGAAAATCTTTCTATAATGATTTTTCCGCTTCAAGGGCAGGTTAACCTTGATACATTAGCCAATATGTACACCCAGCAATCCCAAACCCAGATACCAAATTTGCAGGTGGTTCAGACACAGAACATTACACTGTCGAATGTACCGGCTAAATACGCGCTCTACACCGGAACGATGCAACAATTAAATATGGCATTCCTGGTGGTCTATATTATCAACCAAAATCAAGCGTATATTCTCCAATGTACTTCTGATGCCAATAAATACCAACAATATCAACCCGTATTCAGCCAAATGTTAGGTTCATTCACTCTCATTCCTATCCAACATCTCCCGCAACAGACGCCTTTCCAACAGCAACCCTTCCAGCAGCAACAGCCATTTCAGCAACAAACTCCTTTTCCACAGCAACAACAGCCCTTCCAGCAGCAACCATCTCCACTCCTCCCTGAGCAACAATTACCATTGTTTCCTGAACAAACACCTTCTTCCGGACTTCCCCAAATGGATCAACCGGGAATGCAGCAAATTCCCCAAACCGAAGGTGGATTACCGCAATTTAATTGAAATAAGCCAACACCCTCCCGTCAAGGGAGAGGAATTAATTCAAAAAATATAGATTTTAATATAAGGTTTAAGGAAAAACCAGGACCGATTTCTATCGAAATCGTTGCTCCGCTTTCAGGGTCGATCGTTTCCTCTTCGAAGGTGATGGTTGTTGCCGATCTGAAGGGTAACATTGAGAGAGTTTATCTGAACGGGAAGCGGGTCTCAACTCAGAACATTAAAGAACTTGCCAACGGGCTCTATCAATTACGGCTGGAAGTATCTTTAAACAAAGGGGGAAACACTCTCTCCATCGAAGCCTTCGATCCCGACGAAAATAGCGCACGTCTGGATATTCAGGTGATTCGAAAATAATCAATCTTGAAAATACAGTGAACTGTAAAAAGTAAAAAGTTCAAAGATGTTAAATCATCGCCCTTCCCCAAGTCTCTCCCTTTGGATAAAGGGATTCGATAAATGAAACATCAGTATCACACGTTTTCGTCACCCCTGAATGGTTCTATCAGGGGTCTAAAGTAAAAAAGACTTAGATTCCCGATTAATACATTCGGGAATGACGGATGGTGTCGTTACCCACCATAAAAATCTATTGCGTCGAAGTTTCCATATCCTATGGTGCCGCAACGCGGCATGAGGGTTTATCCTGAAAACACAAGAAGGTGAGTGAAATCTATAGGGTTCACTCTTATTCTGGTTTCTTGATCAAAAATGAAAGGAGTGAGCCAGCCAAGCAGAACAGAGCGGATACGGTGTAGCTGGTTTGATAGGTGCCGGTGATATCCCGCACGGTTCCGCCCAATAAAGGACCGAGAACTCCGCCAACACCCCAAGCTGTGATCATGAAACCGTAATTGACTCCCAAATTTTTCAGCCCAAACATCTGAGCGGTGAGAACGGGGAAAAGGGTAAGCATGCCGCCGAAAGTAAAACCGACCAGGCTTTTTCCGATAAGGAGAGTAAAAGGCTGAGTCATGGTGTGGAAGATAAAATAAACGATAACTTGCACCGCAAATATCACCGAGAGGGTGGTTTTTTCTCCTAAAAGATCAGATATTGACCCCCAGGAAATTCGACCTAAAAAGTTAAATAAGGCGTAAGTCATGACCAGGATCGCTCCGTTTTCCATCCCGGCTTGTTCCTGGCCGATTTTTACCATCTGTCCGATGATGAGCAATCCGGAGAAGGTCCCGAAGAAGAAGAGCACCCATAAAAGGTAGAATTGAGGGGTTTTTAACATGGCAGAGTAATCATATTCTTTAGTGGGCAATAGTGACCTTTTCCTCCTTTTTGATTGAAGTCGAATCGGCTCATGTCCGAAAGGGGGATTATGAATCAAGAAAGAGAGAAAAAATATGGTGAGGGAAAAAAGAATACCCAAAATGATAAAAGTGGGACAGATGCCATACCGATGAATAAGCATTCTGGTCAAAGGGGCAATATACACTGGAGCTAACCCGAATCCACTCACCACGATCCCGGAAATAAATCCTCGATGATTCTGATGGAACCACTTGACTGCTGCTGGGGTGGGAGCCGCATACCCAAAACCCATGGCAAGTCCAAAGACGATTCCAAAGAAGAGAGTGAGACCGACGACGGTGATAAATAAAGAGGACAATATGAAACCACAACCAGCGAGGACAGAAGCAATAATTAACACAACCCGGGGACCGATTTTATCTTGTAACCTCCCTCCAGGAATCATAGAGAGGGCAAAAACCACTGAAGCGATCATGTAGGGGATTTGGGTTTGAGTTGCGCTCCATTGAAATTCATCGATTAATGCGGCTGATATTATTCCCCAGGAATATAGAACACCAAGAGATAGATTCACCCCGAAACCTGCCCAGACAACCTTCCATGCTTCATTACGAGAAGCCATGAGAACCTCCTAAAATTTTATTGGGTTGAACTTGATATTTTTGCCATCCAAGTAAGTCGGCACTATCCTAAAAATACAGTGAAATGTAAAAGGTAAAATGAAAAAAGTTTAAAGGCACCCTCCCCGTTGCTTGGCGACACCCCTCCCGTGGAGGGGAATTCCCCTATTGAGGGGGGATGAAGGGGGGTGTGCCTTTGTTTTTATGAATTATCAACGATAGCTGTTTTTATTCTTCAGATGGTGCTGCCATGCAGCATGGCGGTTTATCCAGGAAATACAGTGACGAGTGATCAGTAACGAGTAACCAGCAAACAATAAAAACACATTTTATTCAGGATATTCAATAATTCCATTCACCGAACCTCTCCCTTTGGATAA
>CAYSWT010000055.1:0-12011 GCA_964434845.1 uncultured Atribacterota bacterium
CCAATAAAAAGTTTTATGAATGAAAAAGAAATGAACAAATACTCAATAAAAGCATTGAATAACAATCTCACGGTGCGGTATAAATTAAATACAATCCACCCGCCAAGACCAAAACCCCGCAGACCTTCTTAATAATCCCCACTGCTGATGACGTTTCATTCCAACGGAGGTACTTTTGAACCGACTGGGTAAAGGTACCGGCGAGAACAATCACCGAACAATGCCCGATTCCATAGGCTATGAGAAGCCCGGTTGCCAGGAGTGGCGCATTGGATCCGATCCGGAAAGTCGCTCCCAATACCGGCGCCATATAGGCAAACGTGCAGGGACCAAGGGCGATACCAAAAAGAAAGCCCAACAGAAAAGCGGCCGTCATCCCCTTCCCCTTGGTTTTTACCTGGGCTGGCCCAGAAAAAGAGAGAGGGATGACATCCAAGAGAGAGAGGCCAACGATGAAAAAAATCACGGCTACAATGTAATTTCCGTATCCGCCAATATCACCAGCCATCCGCCCTAAGCTGGCGGTGATAAGCCCGATCAGAGCGATGGTTGTGAGAATCCCGACTGAAAAGAGAGTGCTGGTCCAGAAAGCGCGTTGGAAGGTCAATTTCCCTTGCTTAGAAATAAAACCGACGATCAGGGGAATGCTGGCCAGATGACAGGGACTGAGGAGAATGCTCAAGATCCCCCACGCCAAGGCGGCAGTGAGTGCAATGCCAACACTTCCTTCAATCGCTTGGGTAAGAGTTGAAAATAAGTCTCCCATGGGCTATTGAACCCCCAATTGAGAAAGCTGGGCGAGAATTTCTTCTTTGGGGAAAAAACCAATATGGCGAAAGACTTCTTTCCCATTCGTGTCAAATATAATCTGGGTCGGAATGGCGGAAATGCCGTATTGTTGAGACGCCGCCGGTTCTTTCCAGACGTCGACAAAGTCAACCTGGAGCTTCCCGGGATATTCTTTTCGTAATTCATCCAGAATGGGCTGCATCATTTTGCAGGGAACACATTTGTCAGCTCCTAATTCCAGAAAGCGTGGAACAGCAACAGCTAAAGTGGCGGTAACCGTTTGAGGTTCATCGGAAGAAGAAGACGGACTGAGTAACACTTGATTTCCATGCGGTTGGTCGGCTGCTCTATTTTCCTTGAGATTGATAACCACTACCACCGCCACGATTAAAACGGCCACAATACTGATCTTTACCAAGAGGGATTTCATGATGTGCTCTCCTCGGAAAGAAATTGAATTGAAGCCGGATGAGGAAGAGCCAGCCCGGCTGCGACCTGCATCGCTTTAAAAATACCCGAGGGGACGATACATCCACTGCAACCCCCTTTGAGGGTTTTCTGAACGGTTTGATGAACCACCCCATTAAATCCACATCCAATTTCAGAATAGGCATCAACTTCAGCAAGACTTTGCCCGAGATTCTGTATCGTTTCACACGGACTGACGACTTTCAATTGGACCATTTGATCATCCGTTGATCGTGCTTCGACGATAGTGATAAAACCACAAATCCCAGCATGAATTTTAACCTGTGTTAAACCCATAATTGCCTCCTTATGTTCTTTACAATCGATATTGTTTCAGAATCGAGAGCGGAGGGAAACTGATCGCCTCATTGGGGCATTGAGGATAACAGCCGGTGCAGCCAACAATGCACTCATAGGGATGAGTTACCACTGGACGACTCTCTTCTTCATCCCAGCTATAGACTCCATGGGGGCAGAAATCAAAGCAGGTTCGACATCCGGTACACATATCATAGTCGACGGTTGGAAACCATGGTATTTCTTCTCGTTTGACTTTAAAATCCATTGCTACGCCTCTCCCCCATTACTGTCCCAATAACCATTCTTTGATCTGAGCTTCGGTTGGGACTCGTCCTTCACTTTTCTTTACCCCATCAACAAACACCGCCGGCGGCATGAGAATCCCGGCTTTGAGGAGCTCGTCGAGGTCATCGATATACTCCACTTCGATATCGAGCCCATTTTTTTCGACGAATGACTTAATCGTGGAATAAATAAGATTACACTTTTTACATCCTGCACCAAAAACTTGAACTTTCATGGACGATTCACCCTCCTGTTAGAAAATCATTTCATAGATTGTACCTGCAAATGCTGAGAATATCACCACCAGGATAACGTAGGACATCCCTCGTTTGAGACCCATTACCCGGTTGATGAGGAGCATACTGGGCAAGCTGAGCGCCGGACCAGCCAACAAGAAAGATATTGCCGAACCTGAACTCATTCCCATCTCGATGAGGCTCCGGGTGATGGGGACTTCGGTGAGGGTACTGAAATAAAGAATAGCCCCGATGATCGAAGAGAGGATGTTGGAAACAAAACTTTTCGCTCCGAAGAGCCGCACGATAACCGAAGCCGGGACAAAAACTTTGAGGGCAGAAGCCACAAAAACACCTGCAATGAGGATAGGGAAAATTTGTTTAAACAAACCCCAGGATTCCCGGTACCAGCCGAGGCGCTGTTCTTTTCCAAATAAGAAATATCCGAGAATAATAGCACTGGCAAGAAGAATACCTTTGTAGAGGTTATCTCCAACCATATAGACGGCAACCAGGATAAAAATGACCAGAAGCCCTTTCCAGGAAATAGGTGAAGATCCTCGGGTTTCCGCACCGTTTTGTCTGATTTCTCGAACCCGGGCTTTTCCAAAAAGAAAGTCCATTACCAGACCAATACAGACTGCCAAAATGACCGCCGAGAGTGACCGCGCCCAGCCGATACGGCCGAGCATGGCAGCCGAGATGAAGATGGCGGCAGTATTGATGGCCGGACCGGAGTAAAGAAAACTGGTAGCTGGACCAATACCGGCACCGATCTTATACATGGAGGTAAACATTGGTAATATTGAGCAGGAACAGACCGCTAAAATTGCCCCGGCAATCGAGGCAATGCCAATCGCAATCCATTTGTTGGCTCCCGGACCAAAAAAGCGCAAAATACTCTCTCGATCAAGAAGCGATGCAATTGCTCCAGAGATTAAAAAAGCCGGGACGATTCCCAAGAGAAGATGGAGTGGATCAAGATAGGTAATGATGGTATTAAGTCCTTCGCGGAGGGCGGTTTGCCACATTTATACATGCTCCCTTTTCTGGATAGTTATTTCTTCTGCTAAGTTGATGATTTCCATTATCCGTTCATCTTTGATATGAAGAATCTTCATGACTCCTTTCTGCTCAACTTCGATTAAATCAGCCAACAATAACTCTCGAACGTGCCGGGAGATGGTGGTTTTATCAATATCCATCGACTTTTCAAACTCACACTGACAAAGAGGTTTTTCGTCAATCCTCTTGAGGATTTCAATTCGCCAGGGTGAGGAAAGCGCCTTGAAGATGCGATCTATCATAATAACAACACCTCGATTTATTTATTGCGTGATATTACAACTTTACATTAATTTCGTCAATTCCTTTTTATAAAAAATATTCAAGCATAGAAAAGTTTATACCAGAACAAAACACTATTACGAAAATACCGTGAATCATGAATCGCAAAAAAATCAAAAAATCTGTCGTTACGAAGCCGTCGGACTACGGCATACAAATGAAATTGTGAAAGGATTAAATATTATGCTTGGTGAAAAAAGTATCCAAGCGTAGGTCATGGCAACCTCATCTTTAATAATTATTCCATCTCCCTTCCATTGGCTTCTTCCTTTGGACAAAGGAAGAAGCAAGATGGGTTTGATCTGCAGCCTACGGCGTGAGATTAAAAAACAAAAAAACAAGAAAAAGACGTGGAGAAAAACCACCCCAAAGTGCCTGCGACGTAAGACTGTAAAGTAAAAAGGTCGAAATGAGGAGTTCAATGTATCGAACCCGAACCATCCATACCTCGGGCGTAATAAATTAAGCTTCTATATTGGATTGACAGAAGAAATTTGTATTTTCATCTTTAACAACCATAGACTTGACACAGATGCTATACTCTTTTAAGCAATATTGTAATATAGTACAATATTACATACAATAATGAGGGATGATAATGGCTAAAAATTGGTATCCAATCATTGATTATAATCGATGCAGCGGGTGTCTTTCTTGTGTCAATTTTTGTCCCCATGAAGTATTTGAAGTAAAAGACGGTAAACCGGTGGTCGCACACCCGGAAAACTGTGTGGAATTTTGCCGGGGGTGTCAAAAGGGAGCGTGTGACTATGAGGCGATTTCTTATCCAGATGATGAGAATAAATAATTATAAGAATAAACCAATTTGACAAAGGAGGTTGCAATTATGGCTAAAAAAGGATTATTACTCTGTGTCTGTGAGGGAAGCTGTCCATCGTTCCATAAAATGAATACACTTGAAGTTTTGAATGCGATTCGAAGAGAGAAACTGGTGGATTTTGTTTCTCTCCATCCTCAACTCTGTGCGGATGATGGTGATGTGTATCTTCAAACACTACTCTCCGGACAGGATGTTGACACTCTTTATGTTGCCGGTTGCAGTCCAACTATGCAGCAGAAGATGTTTCGAGAAAGTTTCAACAAAGTCGGTTTCAATACCAACCATTTAGTCGGTATTGAAATTCGCAACCTGGATACTGAGCAAGCAGTAGAAATGATTAAAAAAGCGACTCAGAAGGAATAAAGAATTCCTCGTGCCAGGCAAAAACCCTGGCATGAGGAGTGGATGAAAAATGAATCTTTTTCCCAAACAACAATTTCGACATGCCATGGCGTGTCGCTACATATACACATAACATATCTATTTTTATAGGGGTTTGATTTATCAAACCCGGATCATTTAGATACCGGGAGCAATAAATTTGCTTCCCTATAATCTCTTCCTTTGTCCAAAGGGAGAAGTCTTGATAGTGCGATGATTGAGCCTTTTTGAATTTTTTACTCGTTACTTGTCACACGTCACTGTATTTTCATAATAGTTATCATTGACTACAAGGCCTGAGCCAAAGCTCGAGCAGTATGTTTCATCTCGTAATACTTGGTTAGAATTTCTTTGGTCTTTCCTTGAAGTGCCTTCTGAGCCTCTTTCACGTTATTCCCACTTTCCCGGTAGGCTTTTTCATAGGCCTGGCGAATTTCGGTTCCGACATTGATTTTGGTAATACCATTCCGGATGGCTTCCAAGACGTATTCCTTTTTCACTCCTGATCCTCCGTGGAGAACCAGTGGGATTCCAGTTTTGACAACAAGTTTTTTTAAATGATCGATATTCAGGCGAGCTTCCACCTTTTTTTGGTCTTTGGCTGCACCGGTAATCGCTCCATGAATATTACCAATGGCAACCGAAAGCCAGTCGATTCCGCTTTTCTTTACCATGTATTCAGCATCATCTGGAGAAGTAAAACCCTTTCCGGAGGCAAAAATTTCTTCATAGGGAGGAACCGGTCCGCTTTCATGCCCCATAACCGCACCTAATTCAGCTTCAACCAATACACCGGCAGAATGAGCAATTTCCACTACCTGGCGTGCTGTGTCGATATTTTCCTCCAAGGGAAGCCTCGATCCGTCGATCATCACCGAGTCATACCCGAGGTCGATCGCTTCAGTCACTAAAAGTTTCCAATCCACCTTCATCCCCTCTTCATCGATGACCGGAACGTGATCCTGATGAAGTCGGGTAACTGACAGGTCTTTACAACGATCGAATTCTTTCTTTACCGCAGCAAAGCTACGGGCTTCAAAACGATTGATGTCGGGACGAGCAACTTCGATTAAGGCAAAACATTCAGTTTCCTGTAAAGCAGCAATAACCGCTTCTATCATCGGTAAATAAGGAATATTAAAAGCCGGAATGAGGATATGCTCTTTACTTGCTACCTTCATAATGTCAGAAAGAGGTGCTTTTTCCATAATCTTTTTCCAGTTTACCATGAGGTTGGTTCGACTCCTTTCAAAATGAGATATTTCGTTATTTCTATCCTGGAAATACAGTGAGTAGTGAGTCGTGAATAGTGAGTAGTTTAAAAATCACCCTCAGCCTCACCTTCTCCGGATCATACCCTCTCCCTTTATCCAAAGGGAGATTGAGAGGGATTCGATTGGTTGGACATCACCGCCAAATCCCCCTTTAACCTCCTTTAGCAAAGGGGGTAATTGATGGGTGAAACAAATATGTGTTTTCATTTGCCAGATAATGCTGCCAAGCAGCATGGCGGTCTCATAAACTGTTAACTTTCCTTCATATTTAATATTGTAACATTTTCTTTTTCTCCTGAATAATCGACCAGGAATAAATGATGATATATAATGAGATTCAAGTTTTCCAAATCATTATCCTGAAAAAATTCAAAAAATCATTCTACTTTCAAGAAGCAATAACTATGGGTATGGTGTCTACTCACATTATCTACTCACATTATTAACAGGGGGATTAATCATGAAATCGAAAAAGGTGCTGGTGATTGGCGGAACCGGGCATATCGGGAGTTACCTTGTTCCTCTCCTTGTCAGTCGCGATTATAAAGTAACGGTGTTCTCACGCGGGACCACTAAACCCTATCCCGGGTCTTTTATCTGGAAAAATATTCCAATAGTTAAAATCGATCGCGAACGGGAAGAAAAAAATGGGAACTGGCAAGAAAAAATAGAAGAGGTCGGTCCGGATATTATCGTTGATATCGTTTGTTTTGAGCCAGAAAGCGCTCAATTGATGGCCGAGCTCCTTGATGGAGAAGACATTCATCTTTTGACATGCGGAACCGCCTGGATCTATGGGAAAACCGAAATCATACCCACCCCGGAGACCGCTCCTCGAAATCCGCAGAACGAATATGCTCGAAAAAAAGTGGTCATCGAACAAGAACTTCTTTCTCTAACCCATCAAGGTCATATACAAGCAACCCTCATCCATCCAACCCACATTACTGGTCCGGGAAAACCTTTTATCACTCCCTTTGGGGATAACAACCCGAAAACCATCCAGGATATTATGAATGGAAAGGAAATCTATCTCCTCGACGGCGGCTTCGCTTCTCTTCATCATGTTCATCCGGCTGATATCGCTTTTTTGTTTCTGAGATGCATCGAAGAAAAAGATTATACGATCGGCGAATGTTTCAATTGCGGAGCCTCCCATGCCATGACCTTTTACGGATTAGGCCAATACCTGGCTCGACTGGCCGGAACCGAATTTCGTTATCGAAATATTTCACTTGAAGAATATACCGAACACTTTGGTTTTCCAGAGATGGCTGCCAATCATATTCGCCAGGGATGCTGCGTATCCATGGATAAAGCTATCGAAATGCTCAATTTTTCACCCCGATATAGTCCTGAAGACGCCGTGCGGGAAGCTTTAAACGATCTGATTTTCCAAAAAAAGTTGACCTGGGGTAAATCGAATGAGTATCTTCAAAGACTGTGATATTCGGGGAGTTTTCCCTGATGAAATCAACGAGGAAAATGCCTACCTCATCGGGAGGGCTTGTGCATCCATGGTTCCCCCCGGAAGTTGCTTTGCCGTAGGTGGAGATGTAAGGAAAAGCACTCCCAAGCTGAAAAATCACCTCATTCGAGGATTGATGGACAGTGGAGTACATATCACCGACATCGGTATTGTTCCCACTCCTCTCTTGTATTATGCCGTTGACCATCTCCATTTACGGGGTGGAGTTATGGTTACCGCTTCTCACAACCCACCTGTCTACAATGGTTTTAAGATTATGTTGAGCGAAATTCCTATCACTCTGTCAGACATCAAAGAAATTGAAAGAAGAGTAAGAGAAAAAGACTTTCGAGGTGGGACGGGAAGCTCATGCATTGTTGAAAACCTTGAGGAAGAATATTTCAATTTTTTAAAAAATCTGGCAGTAGCTCCAGTGAAAAATTTAAAAATAGTGGTTGATTGCGGGAATGGATGCTACGCCGGTCTTGCTCCTCACTTTTTGTCAACCATGGAGTATGAAATCGTCCCTCTATTTTGCGAGCGAGACGGCTCTTTTCCCAACCGCCCACCTAATCCATCTCAATCTGGGAATTTAACCACTCTGGGGAAAACCATTCTTACCTCTGGTGCCAATGCTGGAATTGCCTTTGATGGAGATGGTGACCGGGTAGTATTTGCCGACGAAAAAGGTCAGGTCCTGCTCCCTGAACAGGGAATGATTTTTTTTCTGCGCAATCTCCTTCCTACTCTCCCTCCGGGACAAAAATTTGTCTATGACGTGAAATGTTCCCGAATCGTTGCCGAAGAGACCACTCGTCTGGGCGGCGTCCCTCTGGTGGAACGTTCCGGTCATACCTACATCAAAACCCGCCTCATTCAGGAAAATGCTTTTATGGCGGGTGAAATCAGCGGTCATTATTTTTTTCGCGAACTACATCGCGATGACGGTCTTTACGCTGCTTTAGTCTTCCTCTCTTCACTTTCCCGTCAGAATCTAACCCTTTCTGAGATTATCGCTACTTACCCCAAATCCTATGTCACTCCCGACATCCGCATCTCAGCTCACGGACGTTCCAATATAATGGCTATCCTCGAAAGCTCCTTCCCAAATGAAAACATCTCTCAAATCGACGGCATCCGGGTCGAATGGCCGGAAGGTTGGGGGCTCCTACGCAAATCAGTTACCGAACCAGTTTTCACCCTTCGCTTTGAAGCCACTCAAAAGGAACTTCTTCCCCAAATCGTCCACCGCTTCCTTCGGTCCTTGCCCGACATTGAACAGGATGTATGGGAACATTTGGACAGCAATCATGGAAATACTGTAAAAGACACCAGTGAATGATTCCCCCTCACCCGGCATGTGCGACCGGGAGCTCATCCCAGCAGGTGGTATAGCGGGGAGAAACCATGGATCGCCGCATTCTCCAGGGTTGTTTGATGCCGGCAGCAGCAAAAAAAATGGTGTTGCTTCCCCAGCGGCCGTTGATGCGGTCCACGGTGTGCATAAGTTCCTGGTTCCGGTCAAGAGAAGAGGCAGGAGTGAAGAGATTGAGCTGGATTCGATCTTCCGGCACGAGACCGGTGAAGATGACACCGGTTTTTTGATAGCGGTACCCCGGCCGGTAAATTCTTTCCAATAGCTGGTGCGAGAGGTGAATAAGATCTGGAGTGTAAGAAGTGGGAATGGGGCATTCAGCAGTAAGACTGTTGGCATAGCGGGGCCCGTCGCTAAACATATTGGTCATGAGAAAAACGGTGACGCAGGAGGCAATCAGGTGATCGGCACGAAGTTTTTCGGCCGCCCGGGTAGTATAGGTGGCAATGGCTTCCTTGAGATTATCCAGCGCTTCCACGCTTTTTCCAAACGACCGGGAGACGGAAATCCCTTTTTTGGGAGCAGGCGTAGTTTTCAAGGGAATACAGGATATCCCGCGCAGCTCCAATACCATCCGCAACCCCATCACCGTCATATGTTTCAAAACCCACCTGTCGGGAGCATTCTTCAGGTGCAAGGCGGTTGTGATTCCACGATGATTCAAAAATTTGGCGTATTGCCTACCTACCCCCCAAACATCGGCCACCGGCACGCCATCTAACAGTTGATCGGCATCGGAATGATCAGTAATGTCAAAAACACCACCACAATCCGGTTTTTTTTTGGCCACTTTACTGGCAATTTTCGCCAAGGTTTTGGTCGGGCCGATACCAATCGACACCGGAATACCAGTCCAACGCTTGACCATCACCCGGATCTGTCTGGCATATTCAGTGGAAATAACCGGCCCGGTGTCGGAGAGAAAGAGAAAGGCTTCATCGATGGAATAGACCTCAATCTGGTGAACACACTGAGCCAGTACACTCATCACCCGCCCCGACATATCGCCATAGAGCGCGTAATTCGAGGAACAAACATAAACTCCCTGGCGTTCAATAAGGTCTTTATACTGAAAATACGGGGTTCCCATGGCAATTCCTAATGCCTTGGCCTCTTCGGAACGGGCAATGACACACCCATCGTTATTGGAGAGAACGACCACCGGCTTTCCCTTTAATTTGGGCTGAAAAACCCGCTCGCAGGACACGTAGAAATTGTTACAATCGACCAGAGCAAATAGATTTTTCATGGTAGACTCTCTCAAATCCAGCTAAAATTCGAACACCAGTAGAGGATGAAAATATTTATTGTAAAGATGTTGAGTCGTTGAGTTGGAATAAAATCAAAAAATGAGATCCTCACGTCGCAAAAAACGCTCCTCAGGACGACAACTTCGTTGTCGGATGAGATTGCCACAACCCACGCTTGGATGGTTTTCCCAAGCGTAATATTTGATCCTTTCATTTTTTTAATCTCACGCCGTAAACACTTGGGGCGGTTTCCCCCAAGTATGGTTTTTCATTTTTTGATCTTTTAATCTTACGCCGTAGGCTGTCTTGCTTGCAATGACAGATTATTTTGATTTTTTTTACGATTCACGACTTACTACTCACGATTCACGGTATTTTCATAATGGGATTTTATTTTAAAATGGAATTATGACATCTGTCAATTATTACTTTGGAAATTTGACTTGATATTTTTTTCCATCTGTCATATAATGCGTTTATGGCTTTCAAAAACTGGCTCAAAGAAAAAATGGAAGAAAAAGGATGGAACCAGGTCAAACTGGCTCACGAATCCGGGGTTTCCCAGGCAGCAATTTGTCGCTGGCTCAAAGGGGAAAGAGAACCCGATATTGAAACCCTGCAAAAGGTTGGGCATGCGCTGAATATCCCCGACTGGGAGCTGTTTCTGATCACCGGAATCGTGAATCATGACATTTTTGCGCTTGACGACGATGATGTTACCATTCCGGTTCTCTCTTCAAAAATACCCTGTGGAATCGCAGAAAATGACTTTAACACCTATACCATTGGTTACGAAGTCTTCAAAAAATCACTGATCCAGATGAAAACCGGGAATTCGTTCAAAGAGGGTATCCGCTTATTTATCGTTCGCGCCAAGGGTGATTCTATGGCCGGGAAAGGAATCACCGAAAATGATCTGGTGATCTTTTCTCCCGATCTTCAGGCTCGCTCGGGCGATATTGCCGTGGTTGAGCTCGATGACATCGGGTTGTGCATCAAAGAAGTCGTTTTTCAAGATAAAGCTGTCATCCTCAAATCCGCCAATCCCAACTATGATCCCATTATTTTGATCGACAAACCAGCCCGTATCATTGGTAAAGTCATCATGCATGTCGGGTATCATTGATATATCACATTGATAAAAGAGATAAGTTGAAATACCGAATATTCCCATACTGGAAGAGGTGCGGAATGAAAAAAGAAAAAAACCAAATAAAAACCGGGAAAGAAGATCAGCCCTCAAAAGGAGCAAAAAAAAAGAGTCCCCTGCGGGAAGCAATAGAGACTATCGTCTGGTCATTGATAATCGCTTTGCTGATCATTAACTTCGTCGTCCAAAGTTTTTATATCCCATCCAGTTCCATGGAGCCGACTCTGGTACCGGGTGAACGGGTCCTGGTTGCGAAATTCTATTACCGCATCACTGAACCGCAAAGAGGGGATATTATTGTTTTTCGTTATCCGATCGACAAACGTAAAAATCTGATTAAACGAGTGATTGGGTTACCTGGGGAAAAAATTAAAATTGCCAATGGCATGGTCTATATCAACGAGGAACCTCTACAAGGGGAAAAGTTCGGTCGAACTTACTATGACGTCGGTTTCTACGGTGAAGGCGAGCGCACCGTCCCCGAGGATTCCTATTTCGTCCTCGGTGACAACAGCCAGAACAGCGATGACAGCCGCTTTTGGGGCTACGTCCCCCGCAAAAACATCTTAGGTCGGGCTTTTGTCATCTACTGGCCATTAACCCATATTTCAATTCTGCGATAATAACCGCTATTATGTAAATAGCTTAGATACGGTGAGTAGTGAGTAGTTAAAAAATGAAAAGGTATACTCCCCTTTATCCCCCTCGATGGGGAAATGAATAGATAAACTTAAAATAATGTAGCGACATGCCATAAACATGTCTTTCTAATAATTTTGTTATCCTTTATTCTCCTTTATTCTCCTTGATTCACCGGTTCAACGTGAACAACCACGTCAGATACTCC
>CAYSWT010000056.1:0-7327 GCA_964434845.1 uncultured Atribacterota bacterium
TTGGGATCGGTCTGTCGCCATGCTCTTCTGTCAATGAGGTCAGGCTCACTCCCTCCGGGAAATCTGTGGAGGGCTGGCTACCTGTCTGGGGAAAATTTTACTTTGTCACTTTAAATAATTTGGACAGCATCTAAAAAGAAAAGGGAGGAATCTGGTTTTGAAAAGGCTCATGAACCGGTCTTAAATGCTTATGTAACAAGGGGTGGTATTATGATTTTGAATTATTTTGGACAGCAGTGATCCAAATAAAAAAACTAAATTGATTTGATGATGAAAAAATATTCATCTCTCGAAATTCCAGCAGACCGAAGATTATTTTTTATAATAAAAACCGGAACCTCTTCCCATTTTGGAATCACCAATGGTCGAGCATGGTTTTCTTTTACCATGACAACATGATCTCCAGTAGTTCGTGAAACTTTGAATCCAACTTTCTCAAATAATTGAATCAACCGAGAATAATGAACTGGAACAATTCGAGGCATTTTATACTTTTTCTTCCATCACAATCTCGCAAATAGGAGGATAAGTCCAAACGCCGTTATCCCTCTCATTATATCCACTTTCAATCAGTATTTCTCGAAGGGTTCCCATCCTTTGAGCTTCTTCAATAAAAAGTTTTACTGCTTTTTTTAACATTCTCCCTGCTTCTCGCTGGGTTTTTCCACAACTCGAAAGATCCAGTTGGGGTGCATAAGCGATGTAAACCTGACCCTCTTTAAAAGTAAAATAATTATATGTGACTTCCATTTTTATCTCCATAATCAAATCATTTTTATTAATTTTATCATTGGATCAACCAATTTGAAATTTATTGATACTTGAATGTTGACTCTTTAACGGACAAGTGCCAGCATCTTCAGGTCACTCAGGAAAGGATCGTTTTGATAAATGATAGCACATCTGCCCAAAAATGGCTTTTTCCCATTGAAAGGGGAGCACCAATCGGGTAAATTGGTAAATGTAAGCTAACAAAAAACCTGAAAGGTGGTCTCCCCTCTATGAATAGACCACCATGCTGCTTCGCAGCACCATGTGAATATGGAAATACTTTCCCCCACTTTAGAAAAGGGGGGCCAGGGGGGGATTTGAAATAGACGGTCAACCAATCGAATCCCTCTCAATCTCCCTTTATCCAAAGGGAGAGGTTCGGTAAATGGAATTATTGAATATCCTGAATAAAATGAGTTTTTATTGTTTGCTGGTTACTCGTTACTGATCACTCGTCACTGTATTTCCAGGATAGTGTAGCAGCATTTTTGGCCAGATTCGAGAGATTTCAACCGGTACGAATTCGAAAAAGTGGTCAGAGAAACCAAATCGGAAAAAGGAACCAAAGGTTTTCGTTTCTGGGATCAATTTGTTGCCATGCTCTTCTGTCAATGAGGTCAGGCTCACTCCCTCCGGGAAACTTGACGAGGACTGGCCACCTGTCTGTTGAAAATTTTACTTTGTCACCAGACAAAAAGACAATGCGAGTTATCGGGTGATTGCAGAAAAGACCGTCCCCACCAACCGGCATATTCTCAAAGACGAAGTGATCTGTTTTATTGGATATTATGCCAGGACCTCCTGCCCTCACCCCTTGCGGCGGATTGAAGTGGATGATGTCGAAAATAACCGGGTGATCGTTCTTCTCACCAACCACCTTGAGTTTGGAGCCACTACTATTGCCCGTATCTATCAGGATCGCTGGCAGATTGAAACCTTCTTCAAAACCCTCAAGCAAAACTTGAAGATCAAGACCTTGGTTGGAACGAGCTGTAATGCACTCTTTATTCAGATTTGGATAGCATTGATTACCATCCTTCTTTTAAAGTATCTCCAGTTCCAATCGACGCTCTCCTGGTCACTCTCTACTTTAGTTGCTCTGCTTCGCTATCATCTCTTTACCTATCGGGATCGGTGGCTGTGGATCAACCATCCCTTTGAAGTTCCGGTGATCGCATCCGAGGAGTGATGATTCCTCTTCCTTTTGAATAATTTGGACAGCAGTGAATTCATATCAAATAAAAATGAGAAGTGATTTGATGAGAAAAAAGTATACACATCTTGATTGATGCCGAACAGTTGTTTATGATTTTCTCATCCAACGGTTATTCATATTAAGGGGTGGTCGACATCTGTTGAATCTGCATGTTGATCCAGTAAGGGGTGGTTTTATGATTTTACATTATATTGGACAGCATGATATATACTATAATGAATTACAATCATATAAAGGAGGTAAAAAGATATGGCATGCTTTCTTGTCCCCATGGGAGAGGCTATTGTAACAACCGTTATACAGAAAATCGTAGAGAATAGAGAAAAAAAAGCTGGCAAGGAAAGGACGGTTAAAACGGGGCTATACTGGAGCCGGAAGTTGAGCTGGCTGAATCGGCTCTTGTGGGGTGGAACTATCCTTTTGGCATTGGAACATATATGGCATGGAGAAGTGATCCCCTGGCCGCCTTTTTTAACAGCAATGAAGAATCCGGCAGATATCGCTCCAATGCTTTATGAGATAGCGACAATCGGAGTAGCTATGGCCACATTCGTAACAATCGTCTGGGCAATAATGATTTTTATCGCTGAAAGAAAGGTAAAGGCGATACCCGAAACAAAATTTAATCCTGTCAGCGGAGGTGGTGAGTAATGTGGCTCATCATGACAACGCTTGCAGCAATCATCACAACGGCGATATGGTATATAAAGGCTCCGGAAGATCAATACAAATTGGGCTTTTTAAGCTTATTTCTATGGGGAGCATCACTCATGTGGTTTGTTGACCATGTGATGGCCTATTTAATGGAAGGGAGAGAGTTTATCGAGATAAATCTCGATGCAACATTACTTGGACTTTCGGTCATCACTCTTGCCCTCTTGGTATGGGTCGTGGTGTTGTTGGTCACCGATCCCAAAGGTGTCTTCAAAAGTGTCTTGAAAGTTTAAAGTCGACTGAAGCCTCCCGTGATACCTTCTATTCAATTGGAGTTGGGATAATTAGCTCCAACCTATTAAAGTATTACATGACCAACCATGATTGAGCGATATACCGTGTTTTGGCTGAAGTGAATCATTGCTTTTCCCATGACCATCAATTTGGACTTCCCCCAATTTTGTGGAAGTTTAGATAAGAGAGTCACATGATAAATCGGGAGTGAATAAGAAACGGAATATTGGTTCTTCCGGTATTTCTATGGGTAAAAGTTTATTCCACCACAATGAAAGAGAATAGCAATCCGGTAATTGTGAAAGCTCCGGAATCCCCGAGCGGCTGATTTGATCTGTTGGATTTTACTGTTGATCCCTTCAGCTACCGCATTGGTGATCCGGTAAGTGAGAAAAGAGACGATACTAGAAAGGTATTTTTGAAACATTTTGGCCACTTTGATGAGGGGGGTTAATCCTGATTGGATGACTTCCTCATACCATTTCGTAAAGAAGTTCCGGCCAGCTTCTTCCTGAGTACAGGCATAGAATTCTTGAAAGAGTTTTTTATAAGCCCAGTCTTTTCCGGTGGTGAGTTGTCTGGTTTTTAAGGCATCATACTGGTCAACTTGCCAAGGAGTAAAGTTGATGGGATTCTTGAGCCAGAGATACTTGGTTCCCTTGAGGAGTCCACGGTGAGTTTTGGTTTCATATTTTCGAACCTGATCCACAGCCTGGAGGAGGTAACGGATGATGTGGAATTTATCATGGACGATTCGTGCCTGGTGAAGGCATTGGGTGATCGCACTCAAGAAAGGATCCCAGATATCAACCGCTACCGCTTGAATGTTTTTCTTGAAAGAGGAAGGCATTCGGTCCAGAAGCAAGGATAAAGATGCTGCTTTACGATCAGGAGCGACATCGAATACCCGTGATCGGTCAAGGTCATAGAGAAGGGTAACAGAGGAATGGTTTCTTTTGAAGTTCTTTTCATCGACCCCAAGACGGGAAAGAGGAAAGTCTTCTCGGCGGTGTAAGCCACGTTTCACCGCTTTCTCCTGGATGTGATGAACTTCTTCCCAGGAGAGGGAAAGGAGTTTTTGGGCACTGGTTTGATTCTGGAAAGACGTGAGGATATCGATGGCCAATCGTTCAAAGAAAATGGTGAAACGAGAGTGCTTTGCTGACCAGGGAACGGGAATAGTTTGGACGCCATGGGTGGGACAGTCAATACTGGGAATTGAGGTATGGATAAAGGTCTTAAACTGCATGGTGTCAAGATTTCTCCAGGGCTTTTCCGGGCAGTGGTCATACTGGGAAGCCAAAGCTCCACATAGAGGATAGGGAGCTTTCTCCCTTTTGGGGAAGGAAACGGTGATGTGAACTTCAAGGAGTTGGTAGTTGACCGATATGTCAAAGATTTCCCAAGGGTTTTTAAACCGATGAATTGGAAGAAGAGTTCTTTATCTTGCATCGTGTCGTTTCACTTTGATTCTATTTTTTTTATTATTGTGTGGGGTTATTGGTTAAATTTCAAGATTTACCCACAAAAAAGATAGAAGAACCTCATTTATTAGTACATATATTGATTGACCACAGATTTACTATGTAATATAATGATAATGTAATAGTGTCATTACATTACAAAAATATAAAGGAGAATCCAATGAAGGGGATTGTGGTTGAAAAGCCAGGAGTAGTAAGGTTAAAAAACGATATTCCAGAGCCAAAAGTGTCAACATACAGTGCGGTTGTCGAAAATATTGCCTGTGGTATCTGCAATGGGACTGATCTCAAAATCATCGATGGCCATTTTAAAGGCTTCGATACCTATCCGGCTGTGTTAGGACATGAATCAATCGGGCGAGTGATTGAGGTTGGAAACAAGGTCAAATCATTTAAAAAGGGCGACCATGTCTTGCGAACCTTCCTTGATGATATCGGACCATACTATTTCAGTGGCTGGGGTTCTTTCTCGGAATACAGCTTAGTCTATGATTACCAGAGCATGATCGATGATGGATTAACCAATGTAAATGATTATTATATTGCCCAACAGGTCGTTCCTCATGATATTGATCCAGTAAAAGGTGTTATGATTATTACTTTTAAAGAAGTATTCACCGGATTGAAAAGTTTTGGAGCCTTACCCGACCACTCAATAGTGATTAATGGGTGTGGACCAGTTGGTCTCTCAATGGTGCGATTTGCTCGACTCCTTGGTGTGAGAAAAATAATTGCCAGTGATATCGACCAAACTCGCTTAGAAAAAGCGGCCGAATTGGGTGCACACCGAATAATAAATCCTCTCAAAGAAGATATTGATAAAATTATCCGAGAAGAAGAAAAAGATGGATTGGATTTATTTATCGATGCAGTTGGAGTGAATAACCTGATGAATATTGGGCTGAATCTAATCAAATTTAATGGGAAAATTGGTATTTATGGAATCTCGCCCAATTGTTCATCCAATATCGATTGGTCGAAAGCGCCCTATAACTGGACGATTCAGTTTGTTCAGTGGCCGAATGTTAAAACCGAAGCAACCTTACATAACCAGGTCATTGATTATATACGCCAAGGGATGATTCAACTTGATGATTTTGTCACTCATATATTCCCCCTTGAAGATTTTGAAAAAGGGATAGAATTAGTGAAAACCAAAAAAGCTTTGAAGGTTTCACTGGTCATTAAACCATAACAATTATGAAAGAAAACAACTGCAATCCATTAGATTTTTTTAAAAATAAAAAAATTGATAAAACTATACCAATCCCTCTCTATTATCAATTAAAGGAGATTCTTTTAGAATATATCAAGAATCCGAATCATTGTGGTTGTTTACCTACCGAGATAGAAATCTGTAAACATTACGATATTAGTCGACCAACTGTCCGACAAGCCATCAATGAACTCGTCACCGACGGCTACTTGGAGCGGGTTAAGGGGAAGGGAACTTTAATTGTCAGAACGAAAATCAACCAGGATTACCTTTTGGTCATCGAAAGCTTTAACGATGAAATGAGCCAAAAAGGGCTGGTCCACAAAACCAAGGTATTAGAGTTTGAAAAAAAACCAGCCAACGAGATTGAGAGCACCAATCTGCAGATCCCGCTTGGTAGCGAGGTTATCAAACTGGTTCGGCTGCGTTCGATCAATGACGAGCCAACAGTCTATGTGAAAACCTATCTTCCAGCTGAGCTGTTTCATGGAATGCTCGAAAAAGATCTTGAAAACAATTCACTTTACCAAATTGTTGAGAATGATTATGGGTATCAGATCGATAGATCAATAAGAACCATCGAAGCCATCAAAGCAGATGAAATTTTGGCAAAGCATCTTTGCATCCAAAAAGGAGATTCTATTCAATATATTGAGTCGGTTTCCTTCCTTAATAATGGCTTGCCCTTTGAATTTACTCTCGCCTTTTACCGTGGGGATAGAAATAAGTTCCGATTCGTTTTGACAAACAAGAGGGAAAAAAGAAGATAGTAACAATAACGGCTAGTTGAAGTAAAAAAACACCTATGGGCACTTCAGTGGAGAGAACGGGGTGCCCATAGGTGTTTTTTTACCGATTGACTTGGAGATTTTGAATTTTCTCTTCTAACATCTTTTCAGCTTCCTTCATCGAGGGGATGGTGCTTAAATCAATATCCTGATCTTTGGGAAGCTCATCCCATAAAATTTCAATTGCCCAGGCTGCTCCACGACCAACTACGGTAGGAGCGACAATTTCATGACCCCCATGTTTTTCGAAATTCTTGAATGCTTCTTTGTCCAATTCACCATCTTTTACAAATCGAGTAGCGAACCCCAGACAATAAGTTTGAATATCCTTGCAGACTGCAGAGCCGTAAGTATCCTGGAACTTTTTTAAAAGTTTCTGTCCGAGTAAAGAAGCCTTTAAATCCATTTTCCCTTTTTCCCACAAAGAATAATCTCTCCCAAAGAAAAGACCGAACACCGCCAGCGGTCCACAAAAAGCTCCACATGAGTTGAGTCCGGAATCTGCACCTCCACCCTGGAAAGGCAGGAGACATTTAAAAACGAGAGGATTTCGGTATCCAAGAACAGTGGTAATTGCATGAAAAGAAGACTGTGAACACGACAACCGGTTTTTTTCACTTTCAAACCCCAATTTGAAAGCAAGTTGCATCGCTTCTTCTTTTGTATGTCCATTAATCGTCTTTCCCATGATAGACTCCTTCAACTTTATTATTTTTTTATTCATGCATAATAGACAGCGTTCTCAATATGATTTGCTTTGAGAATCGATGCGGCACGAATCATTTCCAATTTTGTATTGAATAAACACTGGATTTTCTGAGTGTCAAAATATTTGGTTAAATACGAGAGAGTTTGATGAGTTTTCTCAATAACATCAACTTTATCTTCAATTGCAGCCATAATA
>CAYSWT010000056.1:7427-9800 GCA_964434845.1 uncultured Atribacterota bacterium
TAAATATTTTTTTGCCCCTAAAAAGGCTGAGATCACCGGGATACAGGAAGAGGGTTTAGCTAAACCATCATTCAAAATTCTTTCTATAGCCGATATTTCACCGTATATATAACTGCATCCTTCCATTACTTCCTTCTTCACGTGAGAAGGAGTATTTTTAAAAAGAATCCCATATTTCATTGAATAGCTCCATGTCAATCAGTCATAATGTGATTGAAATCAATTTTTTTTATTTTATACTCTTCCATTATTGCCGGACCTGCACTGGTTCCAATCCTCCGCGCTCCTGCTTTGAGCATCTGAACAACCTTATCCAGTTTGTTAATGCCACCGGCTGCTTTGACTTTGGTTTTATTGAATACACTCTTCTTCATCAATTGCACGGCATGGATGGTTGCCTGATTGCCGTTGAACCCAGTTGAAGTCTTAACATAATCAATTCCAATTTCACTTGCTATACGGCATACCCGAATAATTTCCTCATCATTCAGGAGAGTGGTTTCGAGTATGGCCTTTGCGGTTAAAGATAAAGTGGCTTCCCTCAAGGCAGAAATTTCTTTCTCAATCAAGTCATAGTTTCCACATTTAATCGCATCAAGATTTATAACCATATCAATCTCGTTCGCTCCATCATTTAATGCTTCATCGATTTCTTTAACCTTTAAATCTTTAGGGACCATCCCCCGAGGGTAGCTGATTGCCGCCATAATATGTACCTCAGTTCCTTTTAGAATCGAATAGGCTTCTTTTATGACATTCGGCAGTAATGCCACGCAGACGAAGTTGTATTGAATAGCTTCCATACAAAATTGTTCTAATTCATTTTTGGTGGCATTCGGTCTCAGCATGGTTTGATCGATGATTTTGTTTAGCTCATGTGACATAATTGACCTCAATAATCGCATATTCCTTGAGAGGAAATTTATTATCTTTGTGGTTTTTGCATAAAATCCTGATAAGGAATTGGCTTAAAAATTTGGATATCCTTCCAATTTGCAAACTCAGCGAGCTCCTCAAAGAGATTATCATACGAAGTCGGATAGTGATGGTTCACCCTGTTAACCATAATGGTATTGATAAGCTCTGGTATGGTTGTACCCTTTCCGGCGATCTTTAAATTATTCACCCATCCACTTGATCCGTAATACGGTTTTTTATTTTCCATGATCGACCCGGTCAGGATGAAGAGATGATTAAAATCATTATGCAGAGTGGCAATGGTGATATCGCCTTTTTTGAAATTCATATCGGCGACCACTCCTTTGCCATGCCATTTACCATTTTGGTATTGACCAATGTTGAAATGCTGGTCCCAGGTGATTCCGCTGAAGTCTGCCCAATCATTTGCCGCTACCCCACAATGCCAAAGATTGATGCTGTTATCATCAGGATCGAGTGCCACCATATCATTGATCGTCGGTATCTTGTCATTCAATGCTTTAAGAATTATCATGCTCACCGTGCTAGGGATATCCGCTTCACAGGGAGCAACAATACCAGCTTGGTTTAATCTTCCCATGGCTCCACAAACAGCTAAATCATATACTTCCTGGAATTTGGTCCAGCAACTGATAGCAAGCGCTTGGTAATTGTTTTCTCTGGCAAAATCAATAAACGCCATATCGAGTCGCGCCATCTTATTCATTTGTTCAGCAGAAACGTGTTCTTGGTTCCACTTTCCTTCGCTCAATATCTTTTGAAGGGTTTTTTCGACTTCGTTTTCTGGGTATGACTGCGCTCTTCGTACGATATCCTCAACCGTGTGTCGAGTCTGAATGTAGGTACCAAACTTGGCTTCAAGGTCACGTTCGTCAATATACATGTTTTCGAATCCGTTCGCCAAATCACCGATTTGACCAATACGAGCGTTTTTGATGGTTTTCAGGGCCTTCATGACCTTGATGGTAATTTTGAGTCTCTTGCGAAAAAGCTCAGTTTCTGGATAATCATAAAACCATTTAAATGAAAGATTA
The DNA here is from genome assembly GCA_964434845.1 of uncultured Atribacterota bacterium. Classification (GTDB taxonomy): domain Bacteria; phylum Atribacterota; class Atribacteria; order Atribacterales; family Atribacteraceae; genus CAYSWT01. The sequence continues at coordinate 9,401 of CAYSWT010000056.1, forward strand.
TGGGAACTGAAATAATTGGCAAAAATTGAACCTACCATGTTCAATCCACAGAAGGAATTGAGTTGTAATACCCCGTCTTGAGTTGGTTCAGGAACCGCCCAAATACCAATATAGCTGTTTACCTTTGCTAAAGGGAGGATGGAACGTCCAAAGGGAAGGCTCGGACAAAAGAGCAACATAAAATCGACTTTTTTCTCATCCATAAAGGTTTTGACTTTATATCCATCGTTTTCGTTGCGAATTGGTTCCGGAACAAAAACCAAATCAAAATCATATTCTTTGGCAAGTTTCTCCATCTGAGGGAGAATTGCCTGATACACTCCCACATCATCACCAGGCATTCCAGGGTGAACCGCAGCCGTTAATCCCACAATGACTCTTTCGTTCATACTCGACCTCC
>CAYSWT010000056.1:9900-11305 GCA_964434845.1 uncultured Atribacterota bacterium
AGGGTGAAATAACTTAATAGTGCTATATTATGATCAATGCAGTAACTGACTATTCCCTTTTCCACAATGCCTCGGTCAATAAGACTGAATTTTTCCTGAGCCGAAGCTATATTCCCATAGCGTTTGAGATGGTCGATAGTGATATTTGAAACGCCAATTGCCCGTATCTTTCCTTGGCTTCTAAGCTTATCCAGTGCCTCCATGGTCACTTCAACTTTTTTTCACTCGTCAAATTCCCCTCTTGACCAAATGGGAATGAGGGGAGATTTGAATGAGACATCTACCAAATTCTATTATATACTTTTCTTTGATTTCTATGACAGCTGGTTCCCTTTCTCTTTTGTTTTTTCTTTTATAATCTTTCGCCGCAGGCTGATCCTGGTATTTCCAGGATAGTTTCTTTAAACTTTTTACATTTTACCTTTACATTTCACTGCATTTTCAGGATAGCAAAACGACCAGAACCCTTTGAACAACATCTGATCGTATTGTATTTTTTAGAGAAAGATGTATACTCATTGTAGATACATCATGATCATGGAGGTGAATACGATGAATACTCATCGTATTCAAAAGTGGGGGAACAGCTTGGCGCTGCGTATTCCTAAACCCTTGGCGCTGCAAACCGGTCTTGAAAATAATACCCTGGTAACCATAACAATTGTTGATGGAAACATTCTGATCTGCCCGCAATCCAAAGCTTCAATTGAGCTCTCTAAAATAGTAGAAAAGATTGACGAAAAGAATATTCATTCAGAAGTTGAATTCGGTCAGAGTCAGGGTTGTGAATTATGGTAAAAACATCAGCTTATGTTCCCGATCGAGGAGATGTGGTTTGGTTGTACTTCAATCCACAGTCTGGTCACGAACAAGCAGGACGTCGACCGGCATTGGTTGTTTCTCCAAAACTATACAACGCAAAGGTTGGGTTGGGGCTTTTTTGTCCGATTTTCAGCCAAATCAAAGGTTATCCCTTTGAAGTGATTATCCCTACCGCTTTTCCAGTAATCGGCTGTATTTTATCTGATCAGATGAAAAGCCTTGACTGGGTGATCCGGAAGGCAGAATTCATCGACTCTCTCCCCTATTCAGTGGTCAGGGAAGTTATTGAAAAAATTTCCTTACTCATCGCTTAATATTTTATGCGGTCTGAACGACACAGTTATTTTGATAGGAATGCTTCTTACAACAACCACCCAATTGACACCGTGCGTTTGAAGAAAGTTAATCAGATGACGAATTTCATGGTTGGGATGACCGATGGTATAGCAAATTGTTATCCTTCATTGATATCTCATTGGAAATCAGTTACAGATTTTGGACTCCTCCTTCTGGAGGAGCACCGTGGAGCAACAAGAAAGGTGCCTATTAAACTTTTAACTTTCCCCTTTTATTCTCTTAATGT
>CAYSWT010000057.1:0-10003 GCA_964434845.1 uncultured Atribacterota bacterium
CCAAGAGTATGGCATGAGGATCTCATCTTTTTATCTTTTCCAACTCAACACCTCAGCCTCTCAACAACTCAACATTTTGGTGTTTCCATACTCACATGGTGCTGTGGAGTAGCATGACGGTCTATCCTTTTACCGCTCCCTGAGTGAGGCCGCCAACTAATTGTTTTTGAACGAAAAGGAAAAGAATAAAAACTGGTATGCAGATCAACACCGATGCCGCCATGAGATTACCCCAGTTCGTTTCATATTGTCCTACAAAATCAAAGATACCAACGGGAAGAGTTCGCTTATTCTGGCTGGTCATGAAGGTGAGGGCGAACATAAATTCCTGCCAGGTGATGAACAATATATAAGCGGCAGTGGCGCCAATACCGGGTCGGACCAGGGGAATCACGATTCTCCAAAAAGCCTGCAGACGGGTACACCCGTCAATTAATGCTGCTTCCTCTAATTCTCTGGGGACACTGGAGAAAAACCCGCGGAGCAACCAGACCCCAACTGGCACTGAAAAAGTGAGATAACCAATGATCAGCGAAAGGAAGGAGTCGATAAGGCCAGCTTTGCCCATGATGCGATAGAGGGGTACGATGATGGCTGCTAAAGGAAAAAGCTGACTGAGGAGCAGTAGAGTAAAGAAAATTTTTTTCCCGGGGAAATGGAGTCGAGCATATCCATAGGAGGAAAAAACCGACACCCCAACCACGATTGCCGTGGTTCCCAGGGAAACCATTAAACTGTTGATGAAATAGCTCACAAACATTGAACTATGACCAAACACGTGCTGATAGTTCTCACTTGTAGGACGCTTCGGAACCAGATAGGGAGGCGACGTAAATTGTTCGTCGGGAGCCTTAAGCGACATGGAAAGCATCACCGCAAAGGGGAATAATATAAATATGACCAAAAGGACAACAAAGATGCCAGTGATGATCTTTTCTCGGTAGCGAGGTTTCACGCTTCAACTCCTCCTCGTTTCAGGCTGAGGCGTACGTAGAATATACTGAAGATCAGAAGAAAGAGAAAATCAAGGACTGCAAATCCGGATGCCGCTCCAAACCGGAAACGTTTAAATGCCAGATCATACACATAGGTTGGGAAAATATGGGTGCTCTCCGCCGGTCCGCCTCCGGTCATCACGTAGATCAGCTCAAAATAGTTGAAGGTCCAGATAAAAGTAAGCAAAAAGGTAATGGTGATAATGGGCCGCATGGAAGGAAGGGTGACGTAGAGGAACTGTTTCCATTTGCTGGCTCCGTCGATGTTGGCTGCTTCATAGAGCTCTTGAGGCACTCCCTGTAACCCTGCCAGATACATCAGCATGGAGAAGGGAAACCCCTTCCAGATCGCTGCGAAAATGACGGCATATAAAGCGGTCCCGGGAATACTGAGCCAGGTCAGATATTGATTGATTAATCCCAAGCTTTTTAAGTAGTGATTGAGTAGACCGAGTTGGGGATCGTAAATCAATCTCCAAACCATGGCGGCAATCACCCCCGGCATTACCCAGGGGAGTATCATGATGCCTCGTATGATTGAACGCCCGAAAAAAGGTTTATTCAAAACCGTCGCCGAACCCAACCCTAACAGCAGTTGAAAGATGACCACCAGAATCGTCCAGATGATGGAATTTTTGAAGACAAGCGGAAGCATTTTACCGCTGAACAACTTGGAATAGGCAGCCCAACCTAAATAGCGGGTTGAGGTGAGCGACATATCGCTCAGGCTATAGATAAAGGTCAGAATCAAAGGATAAATGACCAGTATCGCCAACAGAACAATCGACGGGAGGGTAAAGGAATATCCGGTAAGCCATTCTTTTTTCATGAATAATCCTCCTGACCTCGAACTGGGTACCAACTGTAAATGATGAAGACCGTCCTGCTGCTATGCAGCACTATATAAATGTTAAAACATAATTTTCCCCCTTTCAAAAAGGGGGTGAGGGGGATTTGAAGAATGATGACCAACCAATCGAATTCCTCCAACTCCCTTTGTCCAAAGGGAGAGCAATTAAGTCCCCTCTGAAGAGAGGACTTTTCATTGTCTTAGGTATCTATTTATCCCTTCTCCCTTGATGGGAGAAGGTGAAGTTGAGGGTGATTTTTTAACGACTCACTACTCACTGTATTTCCAGGATAGGCTCATCAAAGAAGAACCGGGGGCCTGAAGGTACCCCCGGTTCTTTCGTTCTCCTTAGTTTGCCCCGTAGTACTCGTTGAGTAAAGCGTTAATTTCTTCAGTGGCCTGTTTCAGGGCACTTTCCACGTCTTTTCCACCGGTCAGTATAGCAGTAGTGGCGTTTCTTTGAATTTCAGCGAGGTCAGGATATTTCGGGAATATCGGTCGGTAGAGCGCCTGAGTAAGTTGCTGGAAGACCACATCGGAGAATTTCCGTTTGCTGGTCAGGAATGCCTTGGCGGCTTCGACGTTGGCTGGAGTCAACGAAGAAACCTTCTCGTTGACCTCTTTGCTGGTCCAGTATTCAATGAATTTCCAGGCAGCGTCTTTGTTGGGAGCGTTTTTATAGATGACCATATTCCACCCGCCAAAGGTCCCGATCGATTGCCCATTGGCCGGTTTGGGGAAGTTGGCTATTGCCCAATCCATCTTGGGAGCTCGGGCGGTGACAGTGTCTTGTCCCCATTCTCCATACCAGAACATCCCAACTTTACCAGCGGTGAAGAGCTGGAATGAATCTTCCTCGGTACGGCTGACTTCTCCGGGGGGGTTGATTTCCTGGAGTTTTTTGAAGTATTTCATGGCATCAATGGCTGCAGGTTGATCGAGTACACATTTGGTGAAATCGGAATTCAGGACCGAACCACCATTGGAGAAAACGAGAGCATCGGTGATGCACTGCACTGCATCCCCCTGTCCCACCCAAAGAGCCGTCCCCCATTTGTCGGTCGAAGTCATTTTCTTACCTGCTTCGTAAAATTCATCCCAGGTGACCGGTGGTTTTTCCGGATCGAGACCGGCGTCTTTGAAGAACGCCTTGTTGTAGTAATTGAGAGCCCAGACACCCACATCGAAGGGTATACCGTAGAGCTTGCCCTTGTAAAGTGCTGAATCCCAGGCTCCGGCAAAGTAGTAATCCTTTTTCACCGTCGCTGAATTGGCGACGTAATCATCGAGTGGAATGATGAAATCGGCGGCGGAAAACTCTGGATTCCAAATCTGATCCACAACCGAGATGTCAGGCGGATTGCCGGCTGCAGCAGCGATGAGCAGTTTATCGCGGTATTCATTGTAGGGGAAAACCGTGAATTTCACGTCAATATCGGGATAAATCTCTTTAAATTTCGCCAGCGCTTCTTCCTGGGCTTTTAAGAGATTGACATCCGCCTGTTTCATCAACCAGACATTCAAGGTGACTTTCTGAGCGTGCACCGCACCCGTAATGACCAAGACCATTACCATCAGTACACTAAAAAGTACGATTTTTTTCCTCATGTAATTCCCTCCCATTTCGTAAATAAATTGATTCAATTGCTATTCACCTGCCTGAAAAAAGGTTGTATCCGGTTAACACCTCCTTCCGAATATACAAACCATTTATAAATTCCTATTCACCATTCGTGGTGTTTTCTGGCACCCACTCGTTAACCAATCCTGAGACATATCGAACTTTCTCAATTTCGCCCAGGGGAGAAATTTCATCCGATATGCCCAATACCAGGTTGGGCGCGAAGAGCTCCAGCACCCGGTGGACATAGGATTCAAGCTTTTGATGGGAGTATTCAGGTAAAAATAGGAGCATGGGAATACCGTCGAGGAGGATCATGTCACCCATGGCTTCTTTGAGCTCCTCCAGAGTGACATCTCCTTGCGGAAGCGGTGTGGCGCCCTCGATACCGTCAAAACCGGAATCCCGGAGGTAGGGCAAGAGCGGCTTGAGCGAACCATCCATGTGAATGTGACAGAACTTTCCCGAGTGATGAAGGCATTTCACTCTTCGTTGATAATAGGGGACCAGATATTCATTGAAGATGCGCGGAGAATTGAAACGGCCGTCGATATTTTCACCGAAATTTAAGATTTGAACCGGGCTGGAGGCCAAGATTTCAAACAGGGAATCTTCGGCAGCTTCGGCGCGTCGTAGATAGTCTTTGAGTCGTTTCGGATAATCATAGATAAGACTGATGGTGTTTTCAATACCGGCATATTGAAGAAATAAGCGCTGGAAAGGAGATCGTTCCCAGTAGAACTGGATTTCTCCCTGATCACCCACTGCGGCCTGAGCTTCGGCATAAAATTCATCATCAAAACGGTAGGTCGTGCTGGTCACGATATCTTCGAGGATGCGGAGATCGTCGATAGTTTTCACCGGATGTTCGACGTAATGCCAGGAACACCCCCATTCCCCCAACTTTTTCTTTCCGACCAGTTCTTCTCCGCTGGGCGAGCGAAAGACCAGAAGGATGTCATCTCCATTCCGGGTTTCAAAAACTCCCGACCCCTTCGGATACTCAAAATGGATGAAGGTGTTCGGCGAGGAGATGTCTTGTCCCTCACCGTAGTAGTAGCGGATGGAACACTGGAGGTTTTGATACAGCTCGAGAATTGACATATGCCGATAGGATTCCGGCAACAGCCCACGTATCCGGTTGACGTTAAACCAATGCTCCAGACGCGGCTGCCAGGCAATCCGGTCGACTTTTTCACGGCGAAAGGTTCGGAGGACCCTTTCCCGGAAAGAGAGAAGTTCCATGTTTGGTATATACCCTCCCTTGTTCGTTATAGATTTCCGTTTATGGAGTTGCTGATCACTTCGCTGGCAACGCCTAAAGCGACTGCCTCTTCTCCTAATTGACTGGTCAGGATGGGAGTATTGTAAGCTTCGAGGGAAAAAATCGCGTCCCGAGCACTGGTGATTACCGCCTGAATATAGGTAGGGCATTTACGAGCGATTTCTCCACCGATAACAACGGCTTCCGGATTCAGGATATTGATGATATTGGCCACTCCCCTTCCTAAGGTTTGTCCCGACTGTTTCAGGATGGCTATGATATCGGTATCGCCATGGTGATAAGCATCGAGGACGGAATCAAAATCAATACTACTCCCGGTTGGCGAGGAATGGACTCGCCTTTTTTTGGCTTCACGAACAATGGAGGCGGTAGAAGTATATTGTTCGAGACATCCAAGGTTTCCGCAATAACAGGGAATACCGTTTTGTTCGATGATGGTATGGCCAAATTCTCCGGCATTCCCGCTCACGCCACGATAGAGGTTTCCTCGGGAAACGATTCCACCCCCCACCCCCCAGTCGGCGAAAATGTAAAAGAAACTTTCAAATCGTTTTCCCCAGCCAAACATTTTTTCCGCAAGAGCGGATGCCTTGGCGACGTTCTCGACCAACACCGGGTATTGAAAGGTGTTTTTGAATAACTGATTGGCATCAACGCTATTCCAGCCATAAAACGGCGATTGCTCGATGAGCGAGGTGGCCTTAAATAGAAATCCCGGGGTTCCGATACCGATACCGGCTATCTTCTCCGGGGCATAATGCAGAGATTCACCGAGTTGGGTAATTTCCTGAGCTAACTGAGAAGCGATGGAAACCGGACCCTGGGTCAGATCCGGGAGGAACTGGCTTCGCTCTAATATATTCCCCAGCAAATTACAGAGAATGATTTGTCCCTTCCGGGAAATCTCAACCCCAAGGACAAACTGGTGATCGGAGTTGATGTCGATCAGGAGCGGTTTTTTTCCTCGCACCGAACTCCCCTTGCCGATCTCTTTAAGAATTCCTTCTTGAATGAGTGCGTCGACAATACGCGAGACCGAGGGGAGCGATAACCCGGTTGCTCGGGATATCTCGGAGCGAGACACCGATCCTTGTTTTTGAATGAGCTCGATAATATTTGATCGATTAATTTTTCGGAGTAAACTTGGAGTTCCCCTCATTTTTTATTACTAACCTTTAGTAATAATAAATAACTTACTCTTCTCTATAATCAATTGTCAAGGGGGATTTGACGGTTTCATCTTTAAATCTTACGCCGTAGGTTGGCGATCTCGCCGTGAGAGATTTAAGTCTTAAGCTATTCACGACGTGCCCCTCATTTTATTTACAGCTCGCTTTCAGAACGATACGAGTACGTGCCAGATAAAAGTCCAGGCAAGCTTGTCGATGTGTTCCCATACTTCCTGAATTATTTTTTCGTCTCCAGAAAACTGAGGGATTCTTTGTTTTTGGAGCTCCCAGGGGAGGTTGACTCCCGGTCGTTTGAGAAGCGATCTGTTTTTTTCTTCCATGATGAATCTCCTTTCCCCGTTTGTTTGCTTTCTGGGTTCAGTACTGTCCATATTCCCGGGTGACATCGGTCATGGCTCGAATACAGTCGATTCGGGCATCATTCTGAATGATAGCCCCAGCATCCATGATGTATCCGCCGTTGCGGGCGACCCCGTCAATGACTTTTTTACAATAAGTTTTCACCTCTTCCGGTTCCCGGTGGAACAGGTCGTTTGGGATCCCGCCGCTCAGACAGAACTTATCTCCCAAAACTTGATGAGCCTTAAAAATGTCACCTCGGTCTACATGATAGACGATACTTCCTGCAGGAAGTTCACGGAAGGTTTCCAGGTGGAAATCCCAATTCCCCTCGGCGTAAAAAAGAACCTGGTTGCCGTGTTTCCAGATTTCCTCGACGATAGGCTTGAGAGTGGGCCAAAAGATATTTTTAAAATGTTCAGGGGTAATAAGAGGCACGCAACTGCGATGCATCCAAAAAGCCACCGGCACGTTTTTCTGGGGGTCAGCTCCATCAAGAGCGACCTGCAATAGATGAGGCATTACCGCTTCACAGGCGGCGAGCACCTTGTCGGGTTGAGTGTGAAGGTCGCTCACCAGGCCATAGTACCCTCGTAGCTTATCAGCGAGAATATCGAGTGGTGCCTTGAGGATACCGCTGATGGCGGAAACCACGCCGCATTCGGTACGAAGGGAATTGGCAAGACCACCCAGTGCGTCAAAATATTCCATCATCGCCATTCCACCCTTAAGGAGTGCCAGGTTGTGGCGTTCAGTAACGGGTTCACCGAGAGGTTTCACTTCGCTTGAGACTCGGGGGAACCAGACGTTGAACAAGTAACCGGTGGGGTCGGCGATGAGTTGGTCGTACTCGTCGGGCTGCATGAACGCCTTGTCCTCCGATGGCTCTTTGTACTGAAAACCGACATCGGGTGGGATATCAATGCCGGGAATCCCGTAATACCGAAGTCCCATCGCTTGCACCATGCCGGTCCAGCAATAGATCATGTTGGCGGGGAGAGCATCCCAATCAAAATCCTGGGCACATTTGAGGTAGGCTATGATGGCGTTGTGGTAATCATGGGTGGCTTCCTGTGCAGTGAAACCGGCATATTTGGAGGCAAACTCGGCCACAAATGGTCGGATGGGAATCATATCCGGTTTGCCGTTTCGCATCGCTGTGACATACCGCTTGAGTCTTGATTGATAGAGTTCATCTTTGCTCATTTCTTTTTCCTCCTTGTCAGAATTATAATAGTATTGAGGATGATCGCAAAGTACGTCATTCAGTAAATATTATTCACATCAGGGGAATGCCCTGGTAATATCATAAAAAAGAAAAATTGTATTCATAGGAACATCATCTGGGTGATCATCCTTTCTCGTAGGAGCACCTTTTAGGTGCGAATGATTCGCAGTAGGCACGTGGGTGATTTTCCACGTGCCTTATTTTTTCCGTCTCTTAAATCTTACGCCGTGGGCTGAATATCAACTTTAAGGTGTTCACATCCATATTTCTCTGTGATACAATTTTCTCGGATGGCGATGAAGTCCGCCCTGGTTTAGCCGAAACCGCACCTCATGCTGACGACTTCTATTCTTCTTTTTATGTCAGCTTGTAACCGAGTCTGACATCATATGCGATAAGTGGAAACCAATGCTTCAAATCGAATTTCACAATTGATCGAAGGTGAAGGCATATGAAAGAATTGTTGCTCGTCGGTACCGGAGGTGTTTTCGGCGCTTTGGCCCGTTATCTCGTCGGTGGTTTGATCCAAAAAAATTTCCCCGGTTTTCCGATGAGTACCCTGGTGGTGAACCTCATCGGAAGTTTTTTCTTGAGCTTCATCATGTATTTATCCGAATACGGAGGTATTATCAGCCGTGATATCCGGCTGTTTCTCACTGTTGGATTTTTTGGTGCTTTCACCACTATGTCCACCTTTGAGTACGAATCATTCCGTATGCTTGAAGGGCATGAGTATTTTCACCTTAGCCTCAATGTATTCGGGAATGTCATCTGTACAATTTTTGCTGTCTTTCTGGGAAAGGAAGTAGCTCTCCTCTTACGGAGGTAAACATGAAAAGACAAGAAGAAGCGATCTGCTTAAGGATCTTTATAGGTGAATCTGATGTCTATAGAGGGAAGCCTCTCCACCGCTATCTTTTAGAAGCCTTCAAAAAAGCCGGTCTGGCAGGAGCGACTGTTCTCCGGGGTATTGCTGGCTTTGGGAAAATGAGCTGCATTCAAACCACCTCGATCCTCAGGCTTTCTACCGATTTTCCGATCGTGATTGAAGTGATTGACCGTAAAGAAAAAATCGAAGCAATCAAGCCGGTCATCGATCAAGCGGTCAAGGAAGGCTTGGTGACTGAAGAACGGGCTATTGTCTATCTCTATGAAGCAACCCCGGACAAATAACCGGAAGATACTCAATGCTCTTTCTTGAAAGATCGCTATGGTTAGAGATGTGTCAGATTTTATGAACAATAAGCTAAAAATGGCGGCGGTCCAGCGACCCATTTCTGAGTCGTCGACCTCCGAAAAACTCTAAGATCTCCTGCCAAGAGCTGCTTTCTCCCGGGGTGATGGTGTCTTTCTTCACCCGATAATCGAATTTCCGTATCAGAGAAGATACGTCTTGGCTGAGCCGATGAAGGGTATTCAGTGAGAATTGGCGGAGGTCTGCTTTCACGCTCTCATCCCATCTGATATGAGTGAAGTGCCAGTGACAGAGAAATGTCCGTTCCCCCCAGACCGATTTGAGCTCATGCCACTGTTTCTCGATCACTACCTGGATGAACCTCTCTTTTTCTGCCCAGGCGGCACACAGCGGGCAGGATCCGTTGAGACTATTATTTGTATGAAGATAAGCACGAAGCACATCATCATAGATAATACTGATACCAAGGACCGACGGCCGCAGATCAAACAGGCTCCGAACATGCTCCCGACAAAATCCGCCCTGGCTCCGGATGCGGTCTCGAACCCCCGGATCGTTGACGTTTTCATAGAGAAGTCCATCAAGATAGCGTTCCTCGAACCGGCGCTTCAGGGTGCAGATGGGGCAACCACTTTCGGCAAAGAGCTCTTTCAAGTCATAAAAGATGTTATCCATAACACTCTCCTGAAAATTCATTTTCGGGTTTGATAAATCAAACCCCTACCAATGCCATTCTCATTGTAGGGGCGCAAATTTATTGCGCCCGGTTTGAAAAGATTATATAAAAAAGAAAAACTCCTGCCCAAAAATGGACAGGAGTTATCAGCCGAACTGGCGTTTTTAAAGGGGAACTCCATCCCCTATTTTCTATACTATTATAACAAATTGTTTCTCCCGGTACAATTTATTTAAGTGAGATAAGCCGAATAATGATGGTGAGCCCTATTCGCTGTTTTATTAAAAAAGAGTCCGGTGCTCTCAACGATGATTTTAATAAAGAGTGAGATGGTAGGATACTATTCTTTGGCCTTATTAATAATATTTGGTGGAGATGACGGGATTCGAACCCGTGGCCTCCGGCTTGCAAAGCCGGCGCTCTCCCAGCTGAGCTATTTCAAAGGTGTGAATGGCTTGTTTAAGCCATTCGCCATTATTGACCCTGGCTAAACCCTCTTTTAAGGACGCCGGACCCCCTCGTATCTGAATTATAATATTATAATAAGTTATCTTACTGAATTGAAGGAAGGTCAAGAAATTCATCTGTCTTGAAAACCACCTCATCATACCCCTCCACCTCCTC
>CAYSWT010000057.1:10103-11300 GCA_964434845.1 uncultured Atribacterota bacterium
GGTCAAGAAATTCATCTGTCTTGAAAACCACCTCATCATACCCCTCCACCTCCTCCAGCTTCATCCGGTCGAGCTTCTCTTGAAAGCGTCTCTGCCGGGCGAACTCTTGCGCTTCTTTGATCCTCTCTTCAGGGAGGTCGATCACAATGCCGGGGAAGATTTTACGCAGCAGGTCTTCGAAAGCAGGTCTTATCTCGGGGGCGGTGATCACCCCCGCAATTAATTTTTTAGGGCGTCAGCCGGGAAGGCTTTGCGGATGGCCTGGTAGGCGACCCGAACTTTCTTCTCGGCGTCTTCGTCGGCGATCCAGAAGCCGGCCTCGATGGCGGCACTGCGAAAATAGTCAATCGCTTTGAGGAGCTTCTCACTTCCCGCATTTCCCGGGAAGGCATCCTCAGCCCACAGGACGGCTTCCTGGGCGATCTGAACCAAACGCTGGTAGCGCTGGAACTTGATCCGGTCGATGCCGAATTTCCCAAAGATGATGGTTAACACCGTAGGCAGGATGAGAAGAATGACATCATAAATGATTTTCTGGAGGTCCATATCTCTTTCTCCTTTCTTTTGGGATATAATAAATATGAGGTGACTTATTCTATGAAACTGAAAATTATTCTGGAACCAAGCCCCGACGGAGGTTTCACCGTCTATGTTCCTTCTCTTCCCGGTTGTATCAGTGAAGGTGATACAACTGAGGAAGCGCTTCAAAATATCCGGGAAGCCATCGAACTCTACCTGGAACCGGTGGATGACGATCTCATCATTGATGAAAAAAACATGATCCAGGAGATTGAAGTGTGACGAAGGTTCCCAGTCTCTCCTACGTTGCGGTGGTGAGAGCGCTCCAACGAGATGGATGGACGATTGTTTGGCAAAAAGGGAGCCATATCAGAATGCACAAAAGAATTGGGAATGAGCTGTTAAAAATCACCATCCCCGCTCACCAGCCAGTGAAACCCTCTACCCTCTCACATATTTTGAAACAAGCCTCCATTGATTTAGACCATTTCCTCAATCTCTTGTGATGGTGAATGAATACGAAAACAATCGTCACGGCGAGGAATCCCATCAGCTTGCTTTTTAATGAATATTTCATATGTCATGGGTAAGGTTTTGGCCATGCTTCGTCACCTCCTTACTCGGTGAGGAGTTTTCCTTCGTTGAGGAAAACGTCATACATCGTCTTGTCGGTCAGGG
>CAYSWT010000058.1:0-8561 GCA_964434845.1 uncultured Atribacterota bacterium
AATCCTGTGACAGTTTCCAGGATAGACCCTCATGCCACGTTGTGGCACCATATGAGTATGGAAATTGCAAAATGTTGAGGTGTTGAGTTGAAAAAGATCAAAGGACGAGATCCTAACGCCATACTCTTGGATTCTTTCTCCACGTGTATGCATGTTGTTTTGAATTTTTTTCATCTTACGCCGTAGGCTGATATCCTGGTGTATTTCCAGGATAGACTGTCATGCTGCTTGGCAGCACCATCAGAAGAATGAAAATAATGAACTTCTCCTCTTTCCGTTTTCATCTTTTTTTGTTTTAATATCTTACATCGTCATCATGTAGGTTGGCTCGTTATCCAGACCTTTTTTTTGGTATAAAAATTTTATGCGGCAGATTAATTTTGATACTTATTCTGCGTATAAATCATTTCATCTTCAGAAAAGGAGAAGATCAGTGCCGGAATTACCTGAAGTAGAAATTATAAAAAGAGAATTAACACTTGTGCTTGTTGATCAGCAAATAGTATCGCTGGAAATCATAGATCCGAAATTGAAAGTAAAACCCGACGATGTTGGCGGGAAATTGATTAAAAACCTCATTCGAAAGGGAAAGTATCTGTTCTGGATATTTTCCGATCAGAGCTCTCTCTTAGTGCATTTAGGTATGACCGGTCACTTCCTTTATACATCGAATAGAGAACATCTTCCCTACCAAAGAGCTTTGATTGTTTTATCGGAGGGATATCTCTCCTTTTGCGATTCCCGAAGATTCGGAAAGATGCAGTATCTGACCATGACTGAACGTGAAAAGGTTATGAGTTCATTAGGGATTGATCCACTCTCTGAGGATTATAGTTGGGATCGTTTTGAACAACTTTTTAAAGACAAATCTCTCTCGGTGAAAAATTTTTTGATGAATCAAAAATATCTTGCGGGAATTGGGAACATCTATGCCAGTGAAATCTTGTTTCTCAGCGCAATCCATCCGGAAAAGAGAGTGAGTGAACTCTCCCTCGATGAAAAAAGGACCCTCTATTCATCTATTCCGGTCATCCTTAACCGTGCGATTGTCTGTGAAGGAACCACCATTCGAGATTACCACCATTCCGATGGATCAAGCGGTTCTTTTCAATACCGTCTTCGGGTATACAATAAGGAAGGTGTTCCCTGCGATGTGTGTGGAACCGAGATTCGACGTTTGAAAATATCTCAACGTAGTACCTACTATTGTCCCAATTGCCAGAAAAGGTAAAAAAATTCAGCATAATCAGCATATTTAATAAAATCATCGGAGATACTAGTGTCTCATCGTCAGGGAATTGGAGAAGGGCTGTTAAATTTTTTCTTTCCCCAGCATTGTGTCGGATGTGGTGGGTATATCGCTGAATCGGCTGGGTATCCGTTGTGTGCCGAATGTGAATTGAAGATCCAGACATTTGTATCTCCGTATTGTCTAACCTGTGGAAGACCGGTGGGAAGTTTTCGTCAGACCAAGTGCCGCCGCTGTCGGGAAAAACCCTTTTCCTTCGATATCGCTCGGGCGATTACCATCTATGACTCCCCGATGAAGGAAGCCATCCAGGCATTCAAGTATCGAAAAATCATTTCTTTCCGTCTTTTTTTCATCAATTTGCTCATAGAATTTATGAATGGCAACCCTTTTTTCCGGGAAGTGGATGCCATTCTTCCCGTTCCCCTCCATCCGACTCGGCTTCGAGAACGAGAATTCAATCAGTCGGAAATCATCGCTCGCGGAATCAGCGATTGGTACCATGTTCCACTCATCAGTAAAGCTGTTGACCGGGTCAAAAAGACTCAATCTCAGGTGGGATTGAGCATGAAAGAAAGAAGATTAAACCTGCTGGGAGCGTTTGAGGTCAAGAACGCAGCTCTCGTCCGCCATCAAAGAATTTTAATTATCGATGATGTCATCACCTCCCGCTCAACTGTGGAAAGTCTTTCTGCTACTTTGCGCCGTTCCGAATGCAAGACCATATTGGTTTTGGCCCTTGCCACCGGTAAGTAGACATCCATAACCTCAAGCCCGATTCTTAATAAAAAATATTATTCAAATGCCCCCTCGCCCCTTTACGAAAGGGGGAATTGATGAATGAAATATTATTCAGATTACCACGATTTTATTGACATTTCTTAAAAATTTTATAAAATATTTTTGAAACAATATTTTTATGATGAATAATCATTCATTTATTTTATCACTTCAAATTTGAAGGTTGTTACCGGGTTGATCGATTATGAATCTTTCCGATGAAAATATCGAGTTGATGACCAGAATCGCTTGGCTTCATTATATGGAGGGCATGACCCAGAATGAAATTGCCCGCCTCCTGAAAGTTTCTCAGCCCAAGGTCGCACGTCTGATTGATAAAGCTCAAAAAAGCGGAATCGTGAAGATATCGATTGAATCGCCGATATCCAATTGTCTTCGGATTGAAAGCGATCTTCGCAAACGGTTTACACTGCAGGATGTGGTGGTTATCCCTACTCCCCATGAAATGGAAATCTATGACAGTGTGGGGAGAGCCGGTGCCTGGTTTTTAGAAAAAGTTCTCAACGAAGGTGACTTGGTGGGTATTGCTTGGGGGAGAACGCTGAAGCATCTGGCATTAGCGATCAAATCGGCCAAAGTAAAAAATCTGAAATTCGTCACCATGGTGGGAGGGCTCACTTCCTCGGCATCGCTGAATCCTTATACTATTGGAGAAAAGTTGGCTTCCATTTTTGAAGGGGAATGTTATTATCTTTATGCACCGGCAGTGGTAGAAAGTGAAGAAATCCGGAATTTTTATCTCAACGAGCGGATTAATCAGAACACACTTCATCTCGCTCGCCAGGCGAAATGGTCTTTAGTTGGAGTGGGAACGGTCGACGTCCGCTATTCGATCTATTCTCTGACCGGTTTTATCGATTACCATGAATTGGAATCATTAAGGCAAAAAGGAGCGGTGGGAGACATTTTAGGGCAGTTTTATACCATTGATGGTACTATTCTCGATACTCCACTTCATCGGCGGACAGTTGCAATTCCACTCGAGGATATCCGTCAGATGAAGAATGTCATTGGGGTGGCGGGGGGAGAAGAAAAAGCCGATGCCATACTGGGAGCTCTTCGTGGTCATTTTATCAACATTCTCATCACCGACGAAAAAACCGCATTAAAAATTTTAAACCGAACGACCAGTCAGGAGGGTTAAAAAAATGGCAAAAATAACCTGTGTTGGAATCCTGGTAGCCGATCTCTTGGGTCGCCCGATCGATCGCATACCGGAAAAGGGAAAGTTGATTTTAATTCCTCAGATGGAGATGCATGTCGGAGGAGGAGCCAATAATACCGGGGTGGTTTTAAAGAAATTGGGCGAAGAAGTGGTGATGGTCGGCAAAGTAGGCCAAGACGGTCTGGGCGAGTTTGTCATTAATTCCCTTCGTAAAGAGGGCATCGATCCCAAGGGAATTACCTGTACCAGTGAGTATCCAACCTCATCAACCATGGTCCTTATCGATAGTAAAGGAGAACGTTCCTTTATTCATTGTGTGGGAGCCAATCAAAGTTTACGAAATGAGGATATAAAAGATGAATTTTTCCTCGATTCGGATATCGTTCATATTACAGGCACATTCTTGATGCCTGGTTTTGATGGACCGGAAACCACCGCTTTATTGAAACGAGTGAAAAAAGCGGGAATTATGACCTCAATTGATACCTATTGGGATGATACCGGGAAGTGGCTCCAAACCATTGAATCGTACCTCCCTCATATCGATATTTTTATTTCAAACCGGGATGAATCAACCCACATTTCCGGTCGTCAGAATATGGTCGATAACGCCAAATTTTTCCTCGATTATGGAATAAAAGTGGTTGCCATTAAAATGGGAGAAGAAGGCAGTTTTATCATGACCAAAGAGGAAAAAATATTCGTACCACCCTTCAAAGTGGAAGCGATTGATGGAACCGGTGCTGGGGATGCCTATGCCGCAGGTTTTCTGGTCGGCACTCTGAAAAATTGGGATCTTTATGAAATTGGGCGTTTTAGCAATGCCTGTGGAGCGATGTGTGTTCAAGCCATAGGCGCCACCGAAGGAGTTGGTCATTTTGACGAAGTCATGGAATTTATTCGGAAACGTTCCTAAATTCTATCGAATGTGAGAGGTTCGGGTAAATGAAATCGGGAATTCAATTTGGAGCAGGAAATATCGGGAGGGGTTTTATCGGACACCTCCTATGGGAATCGGGATATACGACCGTTTTTGTTGAAGTGTTTCCCAAATTGGTCGATCAATTAAATGAAAGAGCACAATACCCCTTACGTCTGTTAGGAAAAAATAGAAAAGAAATCAATTTAACCATTGATAATCTGGTGGCCTACCGGACCGATGAAACCCAAAAAATTGCCGAAGCAATTACATCCGCTGAGGTGGGTTTTACGGCGGTAGGAGTCAAAAACCTCCCTGCTATAGCACCCTTGGTGGCCGAAGGCATCAAGCTTCGACTCAAAAGGAATCCGGTCTCTTTCAATATTTTTCTCTGCGAAAACCTCAAAGACGCCCCCAATTATTTTAAAAATGAAGTGATGGCACATTTAGGAGAAACCGAGAAACAATTTCTTCAGGATAAGGTTGGTTTTGTGGGAACCGTGGTTGCCCGGATGGTACCGGTTATGGATAATCGTTTTGGGGTTGATGATCCTCTTTTTATCGTGGCTGAATCCTACCATATTCTTCCCTATGATGCCAAAGCAATTAAAGGAACTGCCCCGAACATTGCCGGTTTAAAGCCGGTTGATAACTTCCCCTCCGAAGTCGATAAGAAGTTGTTCATTCATAATTTAGGTCATGCCACTTTGGCCTATTTTGGCTATCTCAAGGGATATCAATTTATTCATCAATCGATTGCCGATAGAGAAATTAAAACCATGCTTGATGAAGTCCTCAATGAAACCTTCACCGCTATTCTTCATAAATATACCGACCTGGATCGGAAGGAACAAATAGAATTTGTCGAAGATTTGAAAGGACGTTTTACCAATCCTCTTCTCATGGATACCGTGCAGCGAGTGGGGAGAGACCCGGTTCGCAAGCTCGGTCCGGAGGATCGCATCATCGGAGGAATCAAACTCTGCCTGTCTCAAAATATTTTCCCGAAAGCAATTCTTGCAGTGGGTGGAGCTGCACTTAGCTATGATTATCCGAATGATCCCGATGCAGTGAAGCTTCAACAAATGATTGCGACTGAAGGAGTCCCGGCGGTGATTCAGAAAGTATGTGGAATTGATTCCCAAACTGAAGTCGGCCAGGAAATCATTCGTTGGTATCAGCTTCTTCAAAATCGTTTTCGCAAACATCAATCATAAGATGTAAATCAAATTGAATCTATGACCTTCCGAAAAAGGAAGGAATGAAGGGAGTGGGCAGAATGAAAGCAGCTGTCTATTATGGACCGGGAGACTTGAGGATTGAAGATCGTCCTCTTCCTGAAATCGGACCGGGAGATATTCTTCTTAAAGTCGGTGCGTGCGCCATTTGTGGAACTGATATGCGAATTTTTCGACATGGCCATCGGGGAGTCAAGCCACCTCAAATTGTCGGTCACGAGATCTCGGGAACCATTGCCGAGCTCGGGAAAGAGGTTAGGGGATATACGGTGGGTGAAAAGGTAGTGGTTGATCCCATTGTTGCCTGTGGCGAGTGCTATTATTGCCGGCGGGGAATGACCAATTTGTGTATCCCTTTCAAAGAAACGACTGAAGCTTTTGGATATTATTATCCCGGTGGTTTCGCTGAGTATATGTGCATCCCCGAAAAAGCGATCCGACAGGGAAACTTGATTCGAATCAAAGATGATCTGGCTTTGGAAGAAGCCGCCATCGCCGAACCCATGGCCTGCGCTTTGAATGGTCAAATGCTTTCCCAAGTTGGAGTCGGGGATCACGTGTTGATTATTGGATCTGGTCCGGTGGGGTGCATGCATATTACCTTAGCGAAAACTCTTGGTGCCACTAAAGTTATTATTTCTGAAATTCAGGAAGCCCGTTTGAACCTAGCCCGTCAGTTTGGTGCTGATGTCTATGTGAATCCGATGCAAGAAGATCTCAAAGAAGCGGTGATGAAAGCGACCGGAGGTATCGGTCCTTCCGTAGTCATTATTGCTGCTCCAGCGCGGAAAGCCCAGGAAATGGCCCTCGATCTGGCGGCCAATCAAGCCCGTATCAACTTTTTCGGAGGACTCCCCAAAGACGATCACATGGTCAATCTTGATAGTAATGTTATCCAT
This sequence comes from uncultured Atribacterota bacterium, assembly GCA_964434845.1. Taxonomy (GTDB): domain Bacteria; phylum Atribacterota; class Atribacteria; order Atribacterales; family Atribacteraceae; genus CAYSWT01. Next base: position 6,272 of record CAYSWT010000058.1, read on the forward strand.
TACAAAGAATTGTTTATTCATGGAACCAGTGGTGCGACTTCTCTGCAAATCAACATGTGTATTGAATTGATGGCGGGAAAAAGAGTCGATGCCAGCAAGCTGATCAGTAAGGTGATATCCCTCGATGAGCTTCCCGCTATGATGGTCGAAGCCGAAAAGGGAAATTATTTGAAGATAGTCGTCAAACCGTAAAGGCAGTTATGAGTCATGAGTGATCAGTTATCAGTAATGAGTGGAACTGAGTATTAAAAAACTGTTCACTCGTTACTCGTCACTGTTCACTGTATTCTTGGAGGTGCCAGAAATGGAGTCGAAAGAAAAATTACTGAAAATGTATAAAGATATGCTCCGTATCCGTCGTTTTGAAGAAACAGTAAGCGATCTGTTTTCTCAGGATAAAATTCGAGGAACGACCCATTTGTATATCGGAGAGGAAGCGGTGGCAGTTGGTGCGTGCAATGCCATTCGACCCGACGATTATATCACATCCACCCACCGTGGACATGGCCATTGTATTGCCAAAGGAGCGACTTTGCGGGAAATGATGGCCGAATTGTATGGGAAAATCACCGGTTATTGTAAAGGGAAGGGTGGTTCTTTGCACATCGCTGACCTTCATGCAGGAAACCTGGGTGCCAATGGTATCGTGGGGGGAGGGATTCCGATTGCGACCGGGTCAGGGCTGACCGGGAAATATAAAAAGACTGGTAAAGTCACCATCTGTTTCTTTGGCGATGGAGCCTCCAATACCGGTGCTTTTCATGAAGCGGTGAATATGGCTGCTACCTGGAAATTACCGGTGGTGTATGTTTGTGAAAATAACCTTTATGCTATGTCGACCCCAGTTCGCGAGGCTTTCCCTATCCAGGATATCGCCGAACGAGCACAAGCCTACGGGATGCCGGGAATGGTGGTTGATGGAATGGATGTGTTAGCTGTAAAAGAAGCGGTCGAACAGGCGGTAGAAAGAGCCCGTCGTGGAGAGGGTCCGTCATTAATCGAGTGTAAGACCTATCGATACCTGGGTCATTCCAAAAACGATCCCCGTGCCTATCGAACCAAAGAAGAAGAAAAACAATGGAAAGAGCGTGATGCGATTCGGCGTTTCCGCCAATGGTTACTGGAAAATACGGTAGCTACTGAGGAGGAAATAAGAACGATTGATGATGACGTTGAAAAAGAAGCCGCCGAAGCCATTGAATTTGCCGAGAACAGCCCTTATCCACCTCTCGAAGAAATCGTCAAAGATGTCTATGTGGAAGAAGATTTCGCTGAAATTGAACGGAAAAAAGGAACGAAAGTGGTTGAGTCTATTACTGAATTTGGTTCCACCGAGGCAATGCGGGTTATAACCTATCGTGATGCCCTCAATGAAGCCTTGCGTGAAGAACTGAATCATGATCAAGATGTCGTGCTGATTGGGGAAGACATTGGGTTATATGGTGGAGCCTATGGCGTTACCCGGGGGTTATGGCAGGATTTTGGCAACGAACGGGTACGCAATACCCCTATATCGGAAGCAGCTATTATTGGATGTTGTGTTGGTTCGGCAATCACTGGTTTACGACCGGTTGGAGAACTGATGTATGTTGATTTCACTGGTTTAGCCATGGATCAGATTTATAATCAGGGAGCGAAAATACGTTACATGTTTGGCGGGAAAGCCCGGGTACCGATGGTCATCCGCACCGAAGGTGGATGTGGGCGATCCTCGGGAGCTCACCATGCTCAGAGCCTGGAAGCCTGGTTTATGCACGTTCCGGGATTAAAAGTGGCTATGCCGGGAACTCCGTTTGATGCCAAAGGTCTTTTAAAGGCAGCCATACGAGAAGATAACCCGATCATTTTTATCGAGCATAAAATGCTTTATAACACCAAGGGACCGGTTCCGGAGGGAGAATATATCATCCCTCTTGGTGTTGCTGATGTGAAAAGAAAAGGAACGGATGTGACCGTTATTGCCTACTCACGGATGCTGTTAGTGGCATTGGAGGCGGCGGAAATATTGGCAAAAGAAGGAATTGACATCGAAGTCATTGACCCACGAACTCTTATACCATTGGATATTAACACCATTGTGACTTCGATTAAAAAAACCAATAAAGCGATTATTGTCTCCGAAGCCTGTAAGACCGGTGGGCCGGGTGGAGAAATCGGTATGCAAATCATGGAAAACGCCTTTGATTATCTCGATGCTCCGATTGTCCGTCTGGGGGCGGCTGATGCGCCGGTACCGTGCAGCCGTTATCTGGAAGATAATTCCATCCCCCAGGTCCAAGACGTCGTCAAA
>CAYSWT010000058.1:8661-11213 GCA_964434845.1 uncultured Atribacterota bacterium
ACCTATATCGTAAAAGGTCTGAGCGGTAATCTCTACTTAGGTGGTCTGGCCATGGCTGGTTTTTGGGGCATGATTACTATCGGACGGATAGTTTTTGCCTATCTTTCTCATTTATATCACTATGGAACCCTCTTGCGAATATCGGCGGTTATCAGCCTGGCGTTTCTCCTATTCCTTCTCTTTTCCAACCAGATTGTACTGGCGATTATAGCCTTTATGGGCATCGGATTTGGTTTTTCCGGTATTTGGCCCTTAGTGGTTGCCGTAGTCGCTCGAAATATTGAAGATATGCAAGCCCCTGCCATCGGCGTGGTGGTTGCTTTCGGTGGAACCGGAGCTCTCCTCTTCCCCTGGTTATTTGGTATCTTGTCTGATTATATGGGGTTTCGTTTTATTTTTATAATGGTTATTCTGTTGGTAACCGCGATGCTATTCGTCTTTCAGTCCCGGTTTTTTAAGGATACGGCGAAGGAGTTTTGACTCTTTTCACTTTTCAATCCTGTAAACTACCCCAGGATTTCAGCCTACGGCGTAAGATAAAAAATTGAAAAGATAAAAAATACAATGAGGATAGACCCTCTCATTTCTATTTTCATATGGTGCCACAACGTGGCATGAGGGTCTATCCTGGAAATACAGTGTGTTGTGAAAAGACATGGAATTGTGGTATTGGAAAAGCATAAAAAAAGCCTCTCCCTTTGGACAAAGGGAGATTGAGAGGGATTCGATTGGTTGGACATCACAGCCAAATCCCCCTTTATCCCCCTTTGCTAAAGGGGGTAATTCATGGGTGAAAAAAATATGTGTTTTCATTTCTCACATGGTGCTGCGTAGCAGCATGAGGGTCTATCCTGGAAATGAATCGTTTACCATTTCCATTTCACTTTTTACGCAAAATAGATCGACGTCAACCTCATGATGGAGGGAGAGGATATCATTGGCATTAGCCGGTTTAGATGTTGGAACCAGTGGCTGTAAGGGAGTGGTTTTTCGTGAAGATGGAACCATACTTGCCCAGTCATACCGGGAATATCCGTTCATCACTCCTCAACCCGGGTGGTTGGAAATCAATCCGGAGAATATCTGGCAAAGTGTTCTTGATTCGCTTCAGGAAGTGGTAAAGAAGACACAGGATACAATTGAAGTCATAGCGATCACTTCCCATGGAGAAACCCTCATTCCGATTGATAAAACCGGGAAGGCGCTCTACCATGCCCTGGCGAATTTTGATACCCGTGCTCATACCTATATTAATTACTGGTTAGAACGGGGCGATCCGTATTCGTATTTTCAGATAACTGGCATGCCACTCCATGGTATGTATACTGTCAATAAAATCCTTTGGTTGAAGGATCATTGTCCTGAGGTATTTGAAAAGACCTGGAAGTTTTGTTGTGTTGAAGATTTCATTATCTACCGGCTAACCGGAAATGAGCCAATTATCGATTATTCCCTGGCGGCTCGCACCATGCTCTTTGACGTTGTGGAAAAACAATGGTCGGAAAAAATGTGCCGGCTGGCAGATGTTGATCCGAAAAATCTGTCACAAGTATCTCCTTCAGGAAGAATCGCTGGGACGGTGAGCCCTTCGGTTGCCCGTAGAACTGGACTTTCTTCCTCGCTTCTTGTTGCGACAGGAGGACATGACCAACCCTGTGGAGTATTAGGATGTGGGGTTAAGAATCCTGGTGAGGCCATGTATGGAATCGGCACCTCCGAATGTGTGGCACTCAATTTGGGAAACAAGCCTTTTTTAAGCCGGGATATGATGGAAAACCGTTTCTGTTGCTATCCCCATGTTGAAGAAAACTCCTTTATCACTCTGGCTTATATTGCTTCAGGGGCAGCCGTATTACGTTGGTTCCGAGATGAGTTTGGTTATGAAGAATCGGAAAAATCGGCTAAAACCGGAGAGAGCACCTACGATTTGTTGCTCAAAAGAATGCCTGACAAACCGGCTTCGGTGTTTGTCCTTCCCCATTTTTCCGGGTCCGGAACGCCTTATCTCGATGAAAAATCCCGGGGAGCGTTGGTCGGTCTCACTCTGGCGACTTCAAAAGGGGAAGTAGTGCGGGCGATATTAGAGAGCCTCACCTATGAAATGAAAATGAATCTCGACTTGTATGAACAATTTGGACTTCCCATCAATAGCTTGCGCGCAATTGGAGGAGGCTCGCGGTCACGAGCCTGGCTTCAGATCAAGGCAGATATTCTCCAAAAGCGGCTTCTGATTCCGGTAACCGGTGAGGCTGTCGCTCTTGGGACCGCCATGTTGGCCGGCATGGCCAAAGGCATATTCCATAACGTTGATGAGGCGATCGATGCCATGGTGTCTTTTGAGGACACGATCTATCCCAACCCAGACATTCAGACACATTACCAACCCCGATATCATATCTATCAAAAGATTTATAATGGTTTGAAAGAAGTGAATGATTCGATCAGTAACCTCACCCGAGATGAGCTGTAGACTATCATACTGCTATCGCAGTACCAGTGACAATGAAAACTTCGACGCAATAGATTTTTATGGCGGGTATCGACACCATCCG
>CAYSWT010000059.1:0-10673 GCA_964434845.1 uncultured Atribacterota bacterium
GATGGAGTGAGTAAGAATTATGGAATTTTCGGTCCTTTTCGGCATCGACACTGAAACCGATATAGGGAGCTTTACGCCCTTTTACAATGGAGTCGAAAAAGGAATACCACTTTTATTAAAGCTGTTTGATCAGAAAAAAATCCTGGCAACGTTTTTTTGGGTAGCAGAAACTGCTCAAATATATCCAGCATTAGTGAAAGAAGTTGAGAAGAGAGGACATGAAATTGGGTGTCATACCATCCACCATGAAACCATCGGTGACCAGCTGTTTGACATCCCGTTGGTCAAACCAGTACTACCCGAAGAGGTTCCCTTTCGACTGAAAAAAGCCACCGAAATGATCGGAGCGATCATTGGCCACCAGCCACTCTCGTTCCGAGCCCCGCGCTTATGGGGAAGCACCATTATGATAAATACTCTTGAAGAACTTGGCTACCTCGCCGATGCTTCTTACCCAATGTACTATTTTAAAAAACAACTCACACCATACCATCCTTCACGGGAAAACTGGACTGAACCGGGAAGTTTACACCTTTTGGAAATTCCGAATTTTGCCGATCTCACCCTGGAAAGTTACGACCCCTACGGTCGAGATCGAGATCAATGGCCTCTATTTCGTACCGAGGGATCTACCGTTTTTATGAAGCACATTCAAAACATGATTGATTTCCTAACCATAAAACAACTTCCCATGATTTTTTGCTTTTATTTCCATCCCTGGGAATTTATCGAAATGCCCAAGCGACTTACTTATGGAGAAGCCGCTATTGAACCCGTCCCATTCATTACAAAAAATTGCGGACAAAAGGCTCTTCATGAGCTATCAGTACTCATCGATGCTCTGCACGAATCAGGGGCTCGGTTTACCACTGCCGAACGACTGGCTCGCAATTGGATGATGGAAAAAGGATAAACGATTCTGTAACCGCTTACCGAGGTAGAAAATGGTGAAAGAGCAAAAAATCGATCAGAAGTCTGAATATCACAACATTACGATACGGGATGTAGCTCAGAAAGCCCAGGTAAGCGTCGCTTCGGTTTCAAGGGTGCTGAACAATTCCGGAAATGTGAGTGATTCTATCCGTCAAAAAGTACAAAACGCTATTAATGACCTGAAATATCATCCCGACCCCAACGCCCGGTCCCTGGGAAAGGGAAAAAGCATTTTTAACGATATAAAAAAATACGTTGGAGTTCTCTTTGGCGAATATGTTCGTTCCGACCATACTTTTTTCTCCAGCATTATATCTGGCATCGAAAAAACTATGTTTGAAAACCGGATCAACGTCGTCATCTCCTCAGCTTCTCAACACGATGCCACTATCCTTCACAACCTTCCCCCCTTTGTGGAAGAAAAAAACCTGAAATATATCATCAGTATTGGGAAAGTACCCAATCGTTTGCTTTACTTTTTACGTGATAATGGTTTCAAGGTGGTCACGGTGGATGATATTGGCCCATCCGGTTTCGATTGTGTCCTCTGTGATTATAAACGCGGTTCGCAAGAAGCCATGGAATACTTATTAAATTGTGGCCATTCCCGAATAGGTCTGATACTTGGTCCACAACATCATTATTTCTCCAAAGCTCTTGAATTCAGTTACCGGAAAATGCTCATCGATCGTGGTTTGTCGATTCAAAATGAATATATCTCGTATAATGTAGAGTTTTCGGTAGAAGCCGGATGTGAAGGTCTCAAACATCTTATGCGACTTCCTGTTCCTCCTACCGCCATATTTACTAATGACGAAATCGCACTGGGAGTCTTTCAACAAGCAGCAGCCATGCACATATCCATCCCAGAATCGCTTTCAGTGGTGGGGTTTGATGATATCCAGATGGCAAAATTCTATCAACCACCCCTGACCACCATGAGAATCCCTGGGGCAGAAATGGGGCAATTATCGGCTAAACTCATCCTCGAAAAGATGAAGGGAAATGATCTCCCGGCTCAAAGGATAGAAATATCTCCTCTTCTTATCGAAAGACAATCATGTCAATATAAAAAGGAGTGAGAATATATGTCTTTACCGCAATTTGAAGCTCAAGCTCATCTCAAGCAAGCACAGAAACTCCTCAACGCACGTCAGCTTCCCTGCATGCTCGTTTACTATGATGAACTCAATATCGCCAACGGCTGGTATCTTTCCGGTTGGTGTCCACAATTTGAAAGTGGTTGCATTCTCATTCCCCAAAGCGGAGAAGCCATGATTCTCGGTGGACCGGAATCGGAACCCTTTGCCAAAACCGACTCAAGCATTACCCTAACCCGGAACATCCCGGTCTTCATGGTTCCCGAGGAAGAATATCCTAACGCCACTATCTCTTCGTTTGCCCGGGTCTTTCGTGAAATCGGTATGAATTCATCCTGCACCAAAATCGGGGTAGTTGGATTGGAAAAAATGCCTTACGGTGTATACGAGCTCTTGAAAAAGGATCTACAAGGAATCGAGCTGGTAAATCTCACCACTGAATTCGAAAGTTTCCGGAAAATTAAATCGGCCTGGGAACAGGAACAAGTGAGAAGATCGTTTGCGATTTCCGACCAGGCTTTTCAAAAGATGGAGCCGCTGGTCCAGGTTGATCAGGTGGAAACAGTTATCGCTGCTGCCGGGGAAGGAAAGGCTCGTTCCCTGGGTGCAAATTGGTTTGCATTTAAAACGATCGTAGCCAGTGGACCACGAAGCAACGGTGTGGTTCCCACTGCCTCTCCGGAAAAGATCATAGCGATAGGAGAAACGGTCATGATCGGGATCAGCCCCCGATATAACGGCTATGCTGGTGTGGCAGGGTACACCTTTGTTGCCGGAGGAAAAATGAATGAAGCTCAAAAAACGGTGATCAATGACATGATCGAAGCCTATCGGATCACAAAACAGAGCCTGCGTCCCGGAATGATTGGAAAAGACATCGATACCCCAACCCGAGATTTTATGACCAAAAAGGGATATTCAAAATACCTGGTTTGCCCCTTTGTTCACACCATCGGCCTCATGGAAGCCGAAGCCCCATTTTTCGGTCCGAACAGCAACGACGTCTTGCAACCCGGCATGACGGTCTGCATCGATATCAGCGTCTTCTCGGTTCCTGATGTGAACGGAGTCCGTTTCGAAAGCGCTTATCTCATCACCGAAAAAGGTCCCGAACCACTCTCGCCATTTATGGACCAGAAAATCTTAAATACCAGGGTATGAAACTATTTTTGAAAATCCAGTTTACAGTGTAAAAGTGGAAGTTGGAGCATTTCCTTCCTTTAATACCAGGCACCAATTTTTTAAACGGCAATGGGGCTTGTTTTTTATAAAAATATGAATATTACCGAAGATCGAGTTTTATCAGACATGGACTTGAATCTATAAGGAGGTGGTAGAAAAAAAATTTCGATTAAGTTTGTTTGATAGCATCAACTTTATGTTATTCTTAAGAAAATATTCTGAAAAGGGGGGTTTTTAATGAAAAGATTGAATTTGCTTTTTTTCTCCATAGTAATCTTTGCTTTCATAGTGGTTTTCTCGGGTGCTTTCGCCTTTGCCCAGAGCGAAGAAAAGGCAATCAATGAAACCGTCGGACCACAGGGTGAAAAACCAACCTGGTATACCGACGTCAAACTCAACGATGAAGAAATCCAAAAAGTAAAGGAAGGAAAATATAAGGCTGCATACCTGATGCACACCTCTTCCGATTTTACTAATGCCTTACTTGCCGGGGCAAAAGATGCCTTTAAAGAATTAGGCATTGAACTGGTGGTGACGACCGATGCGGCTATGGATCCAACCAAACAGAAAACCGATGTCGAAACTGCTCTCGCCCTTAAACCGGATATCATTCTCACTCTGGTTATCGATCCTGTAGCCGGAGCCGAGGCTTTCCGACCGGCAGTTGAAGCCGGAGTGAGTCTGGTTTTCATGAGTAATCTTCCCGCTGGTTATGTCCAGGGAAAAGATTATATTGGAATAGTGACCGACGACCTCTTTGGAATGGGAAAGGCTGCCGCCGAGATGTTGGGAGATGCTCTGGGCGGTAAGGGGAAAATTGCCTGGCTGTTCCATGATGCCAGTTACTATGTTACCAACCAAAGAGACAATGCCTTCAAAACTGTCATTAATGAAAAATACCCCGATATTGAAATCGTCGCCGAACAAGGTATAGCCAATCCATCAGATGCTGAAACCATTGCCTCCGCCATTATCACTCAACACCCGGATATCAATGGTTTCTATGTTCCTTGGGATACTCCAGCCGAAGGAGTTATCGCTGCTTGCCGTGCTGCAAAACGGTCCGATATTAAAGTCGTCACTCTCGATCTGGGTGCAAACAATGGGCTCGACATGGCAAAAGGTGGGAACATGGTGGGAATTGCCGCCGACCTGGCTTATATGCTCGGGTATACCAAAGCCATGCTTGGTGCATATGGAGTTTTAGATAAACCTGCCCCGGCTTTCGTCATTGTCCCAGCCATTAAAGTTACCAAAGAAAATTTAATCGAGGGTTGGAGAGAGTCACTTCATCAAGATCCTCCTCCAGAGATCATGGAAATTTATGGGAAATAAGAAACAACACGATTAAAATTCTTTTTAATGTATCCGATTTCAATATTTCAGCTGTAGAAATCGGATACATTCTTTTATATAAGTTATTATTTACGTACACAAAAGAACATATAAGGAGAACATTATTCTTTCTATGGATTTTCCATTGTTAGCAGCTAACAAAATCTGTAAAAGTTTTGACGGCGTTATGGTCCTTGATAATGTTGATTTTACGTTAAATAAAGGAGAAATACATGCTTTGGTTGGACAAAACGGTGCCGGGAAATCAACTCTGATGAAAATTATCAATGGAGTATATACCAAAGATAGTGGAGATATTTTCATTGAAGGAAAAAAACAAGATTATAAAAATGCTCAGGAATCTCGTCAAGCCGGCATTAGTATGGTATTTCAGGATTTTAGCTTGGTATCAACCCTAACCGTCGCTCAAAATATATTTCTTGGTCGAGAGCAAAACAAAAAAGGTCCAATCCTCGATGATCATTTGATGGAAAAAATGACCGAATCACTTCTCTCCACCATCGGTATTAACGTCGATATTGATCCGAACGATTACGTAGAAAACCTCAGCGTCGGTTCGAGACAATTAATAGAGATTGCAAAGGCTTTATCCAGTGATTCGAAGATCCTCATCTTCGACGAACCGACGGCATCTCTTTCTCAAGCAGAAATCAACGCTCTGTTTCAAGTGATTGATAATCTAAGAAAACAGGGAATATCCATTATATACATTTCCCATTATCTGAAAGATATTTTCAAAATATGCGATACGGTTACAGTACTTCGAGATGGTAAAAACGTTTTGTCTAAACCTATCAATGAATCGAATCTTGATGAAGTAATCGATGCTATGGTCGGGAAAACAATGAACCGGGAAAACATTCATTGGGAAAGAATGACACCAGATCGGAACACTACTCCTCTGCTCTCAGTGAAGAATGTTTCGACTCAACATATTCATGATATCAGTTTCGATCTCTTGCCAGGTGAAGTGGTGGGTTTTGCCGGGCTTCTGGGGAGTGGACGGACAGAAATTTTACGGGCTCTATTCGGTCTCGACCCCATTATAAGTGGGGACATCTCCATCCAGGGAAAATCAGTGAAAATCTATTCCGTGGGTGATGCGCTCCGTTATGGTATGGGACTGGTTCCCGAAGACCGTCGAAATCAAGGACTTATTATGGATTTTTCTATTACGGAAAACATTCTTTTGCCGATTTTAGACAAACTCACCAAGTTTATTCTTATCGATGATCGGAAAGGGAATCAAATTGTTGAAGAATATACCAACAATTTCAAGGTCAAGTGTCAGCATATCGAACAGGAAGTCCGGTATTTATCCGGAGGAAATCAGCAAAAAGTGGTGGTTGCCAAGAATCTTGCCAATCATCCCGCTATCCTGATGCTTGACGACCCAACCTTCGGAGTTGATATTCAATCAAAATGGGAAATTATGACAATCATAAGAGAATTTGCCAAAATGGGAAACGGTGTGCTCTTTATTTCTTCCGAGTTTAGTGAAATTGCCTCGTTTTGTGACCGGATTGAGATAGTAAAAAAAGGCCACATCACTCATTCCATAGATAATACCAGTGGTACCACATTGAATGAGGAAAAAATATTGAAAATGGTCCAGTAAAAGACTATCGACCCATAAGTGAGGGATTATGCTTTGAAAAGGATAAAAAAAGGACTTATAACTCGAGAATACATAGTATACATTGCCTTCCTGGCCATTTTTATTTTCTTCTCAATTGTCTTATCCGGCCGGGGGTTTTTATCCGGTGGAAATCTCATGAACATTGCCAGACAAACAGCAATGATATCGGTTATGGCTGTCGGAATGACCTTCGTGCTCGGTGCGGGAGAAATCGATCTCTCAATCGGATCAATCGTCGCCTTAGCTTCGCTTACAACCGCTCTGACCCTGCGTCATTCTTCACTTCTGAATGGAATTCTGGTCGGTCTCGGCACCGGTATTGGGGTAGGCTTTGTGAACGGGTTATTCGTTGCCAAAATAGGTGTTCCATCATTTCTGGTCACCCTGGGAATGACCGGTATCGTAACCGGTGTCGCACGATGGATCACTCAGCTCAAATCGATTCCGGTGACCAACGATACTTATAATTTCATCTTCGGTTCAGGTGATATCGGCCCAATTTCAATTCTTTTTATCTGGACTTTAGCCCTCCTCATTCTTGGACAGGTAACCCTCAGAAAAACTAAATTTGGGCGATATGTTCTTGCAACCGGCGGGAATAAAACTTCAGCGCTCTATTCGGGAATCAACGTCGATAGGATTAAAATGCTGGTGATGGTCCAAAACGGTATGTTGGCAGCTCTTGCTGGTATGCTATATGCCGGGCGTCTTCACGGAGCTCGTTATACATTAGGCGAAACCGACCTCATGACCGTCATCGCAGCGGTTATCATTGGTGGAACCAGCTTATCCGGCGGAAGAGGTTCGGTGATAGGATCAATTGTCGGCTCCTTAATTATGGGAATGATCAATAATGGCCTAATCTTGATGGGGCTATCCGTCGACCAGCAAATGATATTTCGCGGTCTGATCATTATCATCGCTGTGTCGCTTACCATGCGAGAGAAAAAATAATGAGGAAAGCCGAATGACACTGACCGATCCCAATTATTGATACTTCTAAAAACCCTCATGAAGTATTACTTTCAAAGGAGGTCCGTATGTCGTCACTTTCTGATATCCACGAATTGGTGAGGATTCATTCTCAATCCAGGATAGATATCTATATCGATGAAATCCACCACGTCCATCCGGTTCGTTTGTTAAAAAAATATTTAAAAGAGGAGAATCTTCGCTTTTTTCCTCTCATCGAATATTCTGGATCATTTAATAGGACTCCCGACTTCACCATGGTAGTTACTGATCAATCCTTTTCTTCATTAATAGGACAAGACGCTGGTTCCATACATGGGCATCTCCCAGAAGATGGCTTTCGCATCCATCCTCAATCTCAAAAAAAGAATCCGCTGCTGGTGATTACCGGAGGTGGCCTTCCAGGCATTATATACGCCATACACGAATTCGGGACCCACTTTTTGATTCACAATTCTGATGGATCAATTACTATCCCTATACACGACGTACAGTGCTCACCGTCTCTCCCGTATCGTCTTTTTTGGACCTGGGATCACAGCACCAACTGGTATTTAGAACAGGTTGGAATCCAGGAAATAGGAGCAATGAATTATTATTCCAAGCCTTCCAATGGATTCCTCAAAGATTATAAAAGACTAATCGATTTTATGAGTCTCCACCGAATCAGCGGTGTCACCGTCTATGGTTTTCTTCGAGACTGTCACGGTGGGATCGAATCGGCAAAGGAGTTATGCCGATACGCACGGGAAAGAGGGGTGCGTATTCTTCCCGGAGTTGGAATCAATGCCTATGGAGGAATTTATTGGGAAGGAAACCATCAGTATAACCTCAGTTATTGGCTGAAACAACATCCTGAATACCGCGCGGTACGGAGTCAACCAGTCGCTTTTCATATTCCCGACCTCCCCGAGCTTTATTTTCCAGAAAATCAATATACCGATACCGCCTGTCCATCTAAACCGGAAAATGCTCGTTACCACGAAGAAGCCATTGCCTGGCTTACGGAAACGTTTGAAATCGGAGGAATCAATTTCGAGACGGGAGATTACGGGGTATGCCAGTGCGAGGAGTGTACCCGGCGTCGGATTGAAAACGACACTTGGTCAATCAATGATATGACCTTGCTCTACCCCCGGCTGTTTGAAGCTGCAAAAAAAGTGAGAAAAGATTTATGGTTAGTATCAGAAGCGTACTGGGACAACATCTTAAATCTCGAAGCCATTCTTCCGCTCCGACATCTTCCCGAAGATGCCATTTATCAATTTTGTTTTAACAGATCATACTGGCCGAAATTGACAAATGAGCTTACCCATGAATATGTGACGAAACTTCCTCATCAGAAAAACATTTTGAGAACCCACATGGGATCCCAGTGGAATAAAGAACGATATGAATACGTCGCCGACCGGTTTGCTAAAATGATGCAGCTCGCATCACAAGTTGGTCTCAGGGGAGCAACCATCTTTGGTGAAGTGAGTGATCTGAGTGTTTCGAATGAGTTGAACTATCTTGCATTTGCTCGTTTTGGATATGATGCCTCTTTGACCTGGAATGAATTCATTAAAAAAGATCTGTCTCCCATACTCGGTGGAGAGGAGAATGCGCTCCAGTTCCTTCTCTTTCTACAGACTCCTCAGGAAGAAAAAAGCCTTGAGAAAGCCCTCGCAGAAGCCCATGAGCGCATGAGAGCGCTATCTGGAGATCAGTATCGTCGCTGGGTCTGGCTCGAAAACCGGCTTTTTCAGAAAAAAGCCATGCTGAGATAAAATCGAACCTATACACGATCAAAGATTTCAACCGGCGATCGGTTTGAAGGTAATAGAAAACCGACGACTGCTTTTGCAGCAGCCCTGGCAGCACACCACCGGCTGGAAAAGGTACATAAATAAGTGCTGATCTCCCGATAATTGGTTAAATCAAAGGGTGGACGCAACGCAATAACTCCTATTTTTTCTTTATAGAACGTTTCAATTTTTTGTACGAGATTGATCTGCTTTCTGGTGTTGAAATCCACACCCGGGATGGTGTAATCTTCAGTAACGATGAGAATTGCATCAGCGGAATTGAAAAGCTCTCGGTAGGAATCACCGGTCTGTAAATCCTCGTAACTCAGAGTAGGAATAGGAAAACCATAGTTGATGAGCTCCTCTCTAAAGACATCAAAAGCGGGTTTTCCCTGATTTGGTCCAATCCCACGGGTTGAAGTGAGAATGTCATACTCTTTCCGTGGAACCGGATTGACCAAAACATACTTTTTCAGAGGAGAAAGAGGAATAAGATGATTTCGTTGCCGCAGGATAGCAACCGACCTTTCTGCCGCTTTTTTTTCCACTTCCCGATGTTTTTCACATCCCACGACCGAAAGATGAGGGTTCAAGCTTTCATCATAATCAAAAAGCCCTTTCCGTTCCTTTAAAGAGAGAATTCGTAACACCGACTGATTGATTCGGTCTTCAGATATTTCCCCTTTTTGAACCGCAAGAAGAACACTTTCGATGAGATTGATCTGATTCTCCAGATATCGTGCTGGATCATGGTCGTAATGTTCCTCGGCCAGCATAATCATATCTACTCCGGCAAGAAGGGCCATAACGGCGGATTCTTCCGGTTTGAAGTGTTTCTTCATCGCACCCATATTCATGCTATCGGTTATAACTACCCCTTTAAAACCCATTTGTTTTCTTAAGAGATCAGTCATGATTGCGGGTGATAGGGTGGCAGGTAACTTGGCATCAATTCCAGGAAAAATGATGTGAGACGTCATCACCATATCTACCCCTGCATCAATGGCTTTTCGAAAAGGGAAAAAGTCTCTCTTTTCCAGTTCCGTAATTGAACCCTCAACCACGGGAAGATCTCGGTGAGTGTCAATATAAGCATGCCCGTGTCCTGGAAAGTGCTTGGCAGTTGATATGATTCCAGAATGACGAGCCCCTTTTACGGCAGATTCAGCATGTTCAGCTACTTTGAGCGGATTCTGACCGAAAGAGCGCATTCCCAAAATCGGATTCCAGGGTGGAGCGATCACATCGACACAGGGAGCAAAAATAGCATTATAGCCAATTGCTAACATTTCTGTACCGATAACCTGATACATATCTTGAGTGATGGAGGGATCTTCAGTAGCCCCCAAGGCAAGATTTCCCGGACCGGTCGTCGTTTCAGAAATACAAACACCCCAAGTCCCTTCCTGGTCAACCCCCAAAATGAGTGGAATTTTGTGTCTGGTATTCATCGCAAATGATTGAAGAATGGATGAGAGTTGACGGGCAGCCTTAACATGGGACGCATTACTGTTACTGACATAACATCCGCCAATTCCATAATCCTGTATTAATTTTTCAACCATTCTTGGATCATCACCGCTAAATGCGAGTAAAAAGAGTTGGCCTACCTTTTCCCGTAGGGACAAATTACTGAGCATATTTTCTCCTTTAATCATATTTTTCACCGGAGTTTTCTGACCTCTCCCTTTGAACAAAGGGAGA
>CAYSWT010000060.1:0-2330 GCA_964434845.1 uncultured Atribacterota bacterium
AGTGAACAGTTTAAAAATCACCCTCATCCTCACCTTCTCCCATCAAGGGAGAAGGGATAATGCAGTGAAAGGTAAAAAGTAAAAAATTTAAAAGCACCCTCTACGTCCCCCTTTATTATTCCAATATCACCGGCAAGGAATTCAAAATCCGGCAGGAATCTTTTTCCACCACCACCATGTTTTCCAGGCGAATCCCTCCCCTGCCTGGGAGATAGATCCCCGGTTCCACCGTGATCACCATCCCCTGTCGGAGGACAGTCTCACTGGTTGAACCTAAGCGCGGTGCTTCGTGAATCTCAATGCCAACTCCGTGACCCAGACCATGAGTAAAATACTGCCCGATACCGCACTGGATTAAAAAGTCACGTGCCACTCGATCGACATCGACTGCCCGCACCCCGTCGCGAATTGCCTCCTGTGCCAGGCGTTGCGCTTCCTGAACCAACCGAATATTCTCTTTGAACCACCCGTCCCCTCCCGAACCAACCGGTACGGTACGGGTTATATCCCCACAATACCCATGATAACGGGCACCCCAATCGATCACCACCCAGCTCCCGGTAGGAATCGACGCATTGGTGGGTTGGGCATGGGGAAGCACCGAGCGTTCTCCGCTGGCAACGATAGTCGGAAAGGCAACCGATTCACACCCGGATTTCATTATCTGATAATCCAGCTCAATCGCCAGGTCTTTTTCGGTTACGCCCGGTTGAATCAGCGAACGAATACCTCTCAACGCTTTTTCGGATAACTGTAACGCTTTGTGGATCAACTCTATTTCCAAATTGGACTTGATCATGCGCATTTCCACAACCCAGGCCGGCGCCGGCAAAAGTTCGAGATCCTTTTCCTGAAGGGAACGATAGCTTTGATAACTCAAGCTGGTTTCAAAGTAAGCTGAATGATATCCATGGGAGTAGATAATATCAGCAATCTTTTGAAATGCTTGAGCATCGTATTCAACGATCTCGGTGTCAATCTTCAGTTCTCCATTCGCCTGCGTGGTATAGCGCCCATCACACAAAAACACTGGCCTACCATCGGGTAACACCAGCAAGAAACCGGCCGACCCGGTAAAACCAGTAAAATAAAATATATTGGCGAGATCGGTAAGGAGAAAGGGGGCGTCACCCTTCTCCTGTAATATCTGCTGTAACTTCTTCACCCTTACGGCTTCAATCATTTCCTCTGTCCTTTCATTTTTAATCTCCTTTGGTCAAAGGGATTCGATATTTATCGCGATCAAACCAAATCCCCCCTAACCCCACTTTTTTAAAGGGGGGAACTTTGCATGGAAATCACAAACGCATCCAAAGCCAAAATATATCCTATCCACCCCAGGCCGCTGATCTGACCCCAGCAGACCGGGGCGGTGAGCGAGACGTGGCGGAATTCTTCCCGGGCGTAGATATTCGACATGTGCACTTCAATAGCCGGCACTTTCACCGCGCTCAACGCATCGCGAATGGCAACGCTGTAATGAGTGTATGCTCCCGGGTTGATAATTATACCATCAATTGTATTCCTTTTTTGCTGAATGATATCGATAATCTCCCCTTCATGGTTTGATTGAAAAAATTCAGCACTTACTCCTCTTTTTTGCGCTTCCTTGGAGATCCTTTGAGTGAGTTGTTCATAATTCATCGTACCGTAAAAATCGGCTTCACGTTCCCCTAAAAGATTTAAATTCGGTCCAAAAATAAAAAGCAGCTTTATACTCATGTCTCCACCTCGACCAATTGGGGAAGAACCTCAAGGATCAACCCCACTTCCACCGGTACCGAATAGATCGGTTCACCAATGGCTTTGATTAAGACAAAACGCAGGCTGCCGCCTGTGGTCTTTTTATCCTTCATCAACGCCTGAATAAAACCTTTGGGTGAAACCGAATATGGCAATGATATCGGTAAACCGCAGCGAATCAGCAATTTTTTATGAGTATTGACCACTTCCGTGTTGATGAATCCCATCTTCTCGGCGATCACGGCTGCGCCCATCATCCCCACTGCCACTGCTTCACCGTGTCGGAGCACACCATAGCCCAGCGTCGTTTCTAAAGCATGGCCAAAGGTGTGACCATAATTCAAGATACTCCTTAGCCCTTTTTCTCTTTCGTCTTTCTCAACAACCTGTCCTTTAAATCGAACCGATTGATAAATCGCTTCCTCTAATATGCCCGGTTCACGAGCTAAAATCAACTCAGCCTTATTATCGATAAACTCAAAAAAACCTCCTCCGGTCAGAATTGCAGCCTTGATAATCTCGCTTAAACCCTCGCGATATTCTCTGTCTGGTAAGGTCTCCAAAAAATCGAGCCCAATGATCACTCC
>CAYSWT010000060.1:2430-10644 GCA_964434845.1 uncultured Atribacterota bacterium
CGGAAGGAAAGGTGAGTTGATTCAGCCAGTCAGAAGAAGAAAAAAGCGAAGAAAGAATGATGACCGGGTAATGCTTATCTTTAGTTTGAATCGTTAATTCGCGCACGTTTGATTATTTCTCCAACAATCACATCAACCTTTTTATGAGTCGTATCAATTATAACATGAGCTCTTTCATACCAGCAAAGCCGGCTGAGATAGAGCTCCTTTAATTGGTCCCGGGTCGGATACTTCTGCAGGAGTGGACGGGAACGGTCTCCCGCTATTCTTTCAAAAAGGATATCAAAATTAACCTTCAAATACACCGTATAAAAACCTCGGCGGAGGATCTCCCAGTTCTCCTCACAGGTCGGGAGCCCTCCGCCCGTCGCTAATACGATTTTCTTTAAAGAGGCTACTTCAGCCAACATCGCCCGCTCACACTCGCGAAAATATCCCTCACCATACTTACTAAATATTTCTGGTATCGCGCATTCCTGCTTTTTTTCAATCAATGCATCACTATCCAGAAACGTCCAACCAATCCGGCGAGCCAGCACCTTTCCAATCGTCGACTTCCCTGACCCCATGAACCCAATGAGCGCGATGTTAGGCATAATACACATTACTAAATATTTATCTATTGTGTATTACTAATTGGTGTATTAACAATTGTTGAATTACCAAAAATATCATAAATTATTGCATAACCTTTAATATCCTTACAAGAATATTCTATACCACAAGATGTATCATCATTAAACGATAATGCAGTGGACTGAAAAGGTGGATTACTCGATACACCAGCACTTTTACCATTAATAAAAAATTCAACTCGATCAATTTTATCAGGGTCTGCGGCATCTAATTGCAAAAATGCTTTAATTCCATCACATGTTTCTTCACAAACTGTAGTAAGTACGAAATCTTTTCCCAAATAACCTTCAGGAATACCCTGATAAACATTTATATTAATTTCTTTCTTAAATGATTGTAATTCATGACCAGCTAAATCTTGACCTACGAAAATAACCTGTGCTACAGCTGTTGTAATCTTATTTGATCGTAAATAACCTTCTGTATTCGGATCGAATATTTGTAAAGTTATAGATGATTGTGAAGTCGTTGGTGATGCTGTAGGTGTTGGTGTCGGCTCTTGTTTTATAGTGTCATATGTACTCTCTTTTGAAAGAGGAATCCCTGATGGAATAATTAGAAGATATATATCCAAATCTCTTGTAAGAGAATTTATGAATATTCCATCGGTATTTCTATATTTTATAGTACACTTTGTTAATTCAACTCCTACATTATTCAAAGACCGAAAGTTAAAAGTAACATCTCTATCTATTGTTCTTTTTACATATATATTATCTTCAGTACCTGTCTGTTCTTCCTTAACTCCAATATAAGTTTTATCAACCGTAATAGAAATTTTCCCTGTTGGAAACATTGGATTATCTGCAAACCAGCGACATCCAGTTAATGATATGATCACACCCATTAAAATTAATAATATCTGAAGGAAGTGCTTCTTCATCATTTCGCCCTCCTCAATATGCCACCAAATGTGGGGTTAAGAAAATAATTAGTTCAGTCTCTTTGTGAGTTGTATTTCTTAATTTAAATAACTCGCCAATTATTGGTATCTCACTTAATAATGGAATCTTAGTAATTTTTTCAATATCCTCACTTTTAATCAAACCACCTATTATCAATGTTTCACCATTTTTAAGCCTTGCGGTTGTGTCTGCAGTTTTCGATTTAATTAAGGGAACAGTAAACTGCTTATCACCAACAAAAATATTTTTCTCTTCAGCTGTACTAACCTCTGTTTTAATATGTACTAAAATCATTCCTTCATTAGTTAATATTGGATTTACAAATAATTTTACACCTGCATCTTTTGTTTCTATTTTATAAAGGGGTTCTCCTTGTTCAGTATAACCTGTAGTAGTACCAAAAGGTATTGAATCAGTTACACTAATATTAGCAGTATTACCACTAAGTGTTAATATCTTTGGATTCCCGACTAATCTTGCTAAGTTTTTTTGTTCAAAAGCTTTTATTTTCATTTCTATCAAACTTTGTCTTTCCATTGTCCCCCCGAGAGACATTTCCCCCAAAGTTAATTCTCCTGTTTCATTATCTCCTATTTTCCAACTTACACCAAAATCCTTAATTTTATCTCGATTGATCTCTAATAACTTTACCTCAATCATAATCTGAGGCAATTTTCGATCTATATTTTTAATTAACTCTTCTACTGTCTCTAGCTCTTCACTAGTACCTTTAACTATTATTCTTGGATTTCCAATATCTTGCATAATTACTTTTTCATTTTCACCTTTTATCGTATTTTGCGAATAATCAACTTTTACTCTCTTCCCATCTGGATCAGATATTACAAGCTTTATCAATTCCACAACTTTTTCAATTCTTTTTTCATCTTGTAATATGTTGTTCTCTAAATTAAATATTTTTGTATTTAATGCAATATCAATTTCTGAAATTATTGAGCTCGCCTGATTAATCTCTTCCTCTCTTCCTTTAATAAAAATACTTTTCGTACTTAAATTTAACGTAATTCTTTCTTCTGGTA
Organism: uncultured Atribacterota bacterium; assembly: GCA_964434845.1. Taxonomy (GTDB): domain Bacteria; phylum Atribacterota; class Atribacteria; order Atribacterales; family Atribacteraceae; genus CAYSWT01. The sequence goes on from CAYSWT010000060.1 coordinate 5,012, forward strand.
TAAATTTCTTTAAAATTTCTATTACCTGGTTAGGATCAATGTATTTTAAATTAAATCTTTTTGTTTTCCATAATCCAAAATTTTTTTCTAGCTTCTCTTTTTCAGCAACAATAATATTTTTCCCCATCCTGACCTGTTCGAGTCCCCTCACCTTGAGGATATACCCCAATGCCTGATCGAAGGAAAGCCCTTCAAAAGCCAGCGAGATGGTCCCATCCACCGAGTCATCAATGACGATATTCACTCCGGCGGATTTGGCCAGCGCCATCAAAACGTCGCGGACGTTGGCATCGCGAAAATCAAAAGAGAACATATTCTCTTTCGGTTGTGAAGCAGCAAAAAATCCTTTAATAAGAATGGTAAGTAACTTCCCACCAGATTCTTCAAATATTTCATAGGGAACCGGCTGCCCGACTTCACACCAGATCCGTATTCCCTGTTCCGAGCTTTTAAAAATCAAATTCCGCAACGGTCCGATATTCATCTGACGTTCGGAATAGGAAAGCGCATTCACCGCCTTATCAATATCAATGGCAATGTGGTAGGGATCGGGAGAAACCTCTTTCCAACTTGCTTTGGTGTCAAACTTAAAAGTCAACTTGATTTCGGCACTATCGGCACGATAAAAGAAATCTCTCAATTCGAGAGCGTAGGAGAATGAATACAAAAATAAAATGAAGAAAAGCGCGAGAACAATGATGCGACTCCACTTTAAAATTTTAATGTGATCTCCCTCCCTTTATACGCCAGAACGGCTTCTTCTTTGGATACCCTTACCAATTGTATACCAGATGGCAGAGGTTTTTGTGAAGTCAGGATTTGTATTTTACCATCCACATCCAGAATAAGAGCTTGTCTATTGTCAGAAAGAACCACTCCTTTCATGGTAATAGTCGGGAACGGCTCTTCTTTTTTCTCATTCTCCGCCTTCTGAGTGGAGATTGCCGCCGTAATGTTTGGTTTTTCAACAGTGATAACTTTTTCTTCTTCAGCCTTCGGATTGTTCTGCGCTTGCGCTAAAACCACCCGTGATTTAAAAAGGTTTCTCATTTGAGAAATATGATCATTCTGATAGGCAACTAAAAAAATATCCCTATTGTCGATTTTTTCAGTTTCATACTGCAACCCGGTTGACTCCGGTCGGGTAACCGTCGGGAGTTGCTCGATATCGGTAGCAGGAGCAAGCGAGCGATCATAAACATTCATACCAAGATAGATGATAAATCCCAGGAGTCCGATCAACCCCAACAATAGATATTTTTCCAGATTCTTCATTGGGCGATCGCCTCTTTGGCCAACAGATACGTTGAAAGGTTCATCTGCACCAGAAAGGCTCCTTCGGTCTTATCTTTTTTAAAATCAAAATTTTTCACCTGGATCAGCCGGGGTGGTCGCCTTAAATAATTCATAAAATAGAGAACATTATAATACGAACATTTTAAAGAGGTATTAAAAGGTACTTCGGTATACCCTTCCGCCGGGATAAGTGCTTGAGGAATCAATGATTGGATTTCAGTTTCGGAAAGAAAGGCAGCATCTTCAATAGTAATCAAAAGATTGGGAATTTCCTTCTCTTCGGGCAGACGCCCTTCCAGGGTCACAGCGATGTTTTTTAATTCTTCAAGTTGATATTGTAATCGTTCCAGATTACTCACTTTTTTCCGCAAAGCGGTAATTTGGGCTTGTAAATTGTTCTTGTCCCCGGTAAGGGTATCAATATTCTGGTATTGAGGAGTCATGATAAAGTAAAAGAATAAGACAATTGCTCCGCACCAGATAATAAAGATAAGCGGCCAATGCTTTTCAAAACTCATGGTTTTTTCAACTCCAAGACCATGTTAAAATCATACAGACTTTCCTTCAGCGTAAGCGATTGAAATTCAGCGCTGGTAAATAAATCCGGGTAACGGGATAAACCATCCATAAACTGAGCGATGCTAAAAATGCTCTGAGAGGTGCCATTAAAACTGATTTTATCCCCAGCAAAAGCCGCCGCGTTTAGATAGACATCATCAGGCATACTGTTCCCGATTGAATTGATTATCTTTAGCCAATCGGGTTCGCTCCCAATTAAAGCCTTTACAATATCGATGCGCTTTTTGATAATGTTAATCTGGTTCTGAGTCTCCTGCATCTTCTTCTCTTGATCTTTTAAATATTTCATCTCGACATTCATCGACTCGATTTGGGAATTCAACAGTCTCAACCGGCTATCATTCACCGTATAGGCAAAAAAGAAAAAAAGGGTCGCTCCCATAGTCAGTGTAAAAAACAAAATCCTTATCCAGTTGGGGGTTTTCTTGACGATATATTTTTTGGGGAGGAGATTTACCTTAACCCGGTAATTTGATTTTAATTCCACAGCGATGCCCCCAATGCCGTCAGAAAACGTTCAGTCTGAATGGTCTTTTTACGTCCAATATTCATCGGCTTGATATCCTGAAACGTGATGTTTAAACTCACCCCCAGAAGCGTTTTGAGGGGAATAATAGCAGCGCCACCGCCGACAAAAAAACAATTGGTGAGTACCGACTGTTCGTATTCGCTTTGAAAAAAAGTAAGCGATCGTCTCAATTCAGAAAGAAGTGGGCCGGTGGTTTCGTTCAATGCTTCTTCTAACTGATATGGTATATCAATATTTTGGGTACTTCGATTCAGGATCTCCTGGGTTTCAGCCGGCAAGAGTTTATATTTATCTCGAAGATAATCCCAAACCCTTTTCAACCCCCAGCCAAAATGACGGGAATACACCAGCCGTCCTTTTTCAAAAAAAACCACCGTACTTTTCCCGAATCCGATATCAACTAAAATAAATGAAGACTCCCGGGATAATTTGGGATTAATAGTCAAAAAGCCTTTCAGCAGGCTTAAAATTTGGGGCTCAATGGCTTCGACCCTGATGCCGGCTTTGCGGAAGACATCCAGGTAATCAGAGACGACGATAGACGGTGAAGCGGCATATAAAATATCGAGTTTGCCATCGGTTTTTCCCAAAACCTGCCACCCGATCTGAAAATTTTCTTCACCGGTAATGATGGAACTCGCTTCCCATTTCAACGCATTTTCCAATTCTTGATCGGTCATCTGGGGAATGGAGATATTTTGTACCACCATCCGGGGGTGGTAAAACGAAACCACTGCATCATGGGGTAAACGACTTTTATTCCAATAAACTTTAATGTTTTCCACTAAGATATTTTTCCCTTTTATGTCCCCCTCAAAAAAGACTTCACCGGGGAGAATTAAATCACCGGTCTTAATGGTTTCGAAAAACCCTTCTCTTTTCTTCTTGGTTTGAAAATATTTTAAAGAATATGACCCCAGATCGATACCGAGCATTATTCCCTCACATAAATGGTATTTGATTGGCTTTTTATGCTGGTGATAATAACTTTCCCATTATATATAATATACGACGCCGATAAAAGGGTAGATACACCTTTATTGATATAAATTGTATCATTTCCAAAATAAAATTTATAATCTGGACAAAATATTGAAGATATTTTTTCATTTGGATCAATATTTTCTTTCTTTTCACGAACGTGTTTGGCTTCGGCCAACACTCCTTCTAAGAGATAATCTTCCTGAATATTTCGAACATAGGCATTGCCAACTCGACGGTGCATCATGATCTCTTGGAATAAATAGAAAGATATGAACATCAAGAAACTAACCAGAATGAGAGAAAAAATTTCAACAAACCCATTATTCCCCCGTGACACCTATGGTATCACCTCCTCACACCAGGATAAAAAGGTTAAATCGAGATGCTCACTTGAATCATCGGAAAAAGTAAAATCCAGGGTGACCTCAACTTGAATTTTCCCGTTTTCCAGTTTATCAAGGGCGAATGGCGGTTCCCGCAACTGGCAATGTTCTAATATGGGATTGGCAGTTCCTAAATTCTTCACTAAAAGGCTGGAATCATTTGGATACACTTCAATCGTATTCTTCCCCATGGCGATACGCAAACGATAACTATTGTCGGTGAGGGCAAGTGGATGGCCGTGTTTGGTGAGCATCTTCAATTGGTCAAGGGCAGCATAAATGGTTTCGTTTTTTTCGATCAGAAGAGCATTTGCTTCCATCGCCTGGCTAAAATTCAATAGCAAATTCATCACCATAACCACAAAGACCTGAAGAAGCGAAAAGATAATGAGAGTCTCAAGGAGGGTAAAACCTTTATCGTTCTGCCAGAGTTTCAAGGGAAAAAATTTCATTGTGGCATAGATCCCTTACCTTGATTAAAATCTTGTATAAATTTGGAGTAAATTCGGTCACTTCATGATAAACTTCTACATTCCCTTTTTGAATGGTTACTCCGTGAAGATCAAGATAGTTCTTTTGGATTTTCATGGTTTCGATCGCATTCACTCCTTCGACAACTGCCGTTCTGAGTAACAAACTACGATGTTGATAGGTATTGACCATTTGTAATCCTTGATAGGCAATAAGAGTAAAAATGGCGGTGATGGTGATCGCAATAATCATTCCGATTGAGGTAAAACCAGAGTCAGTAAACCGGTGGTGTGTCACTGATACGTACCCTTCCCGTCACTGGAGCGACGATAATATATTTGAGTTCTTTCCCAGCCTTAACCGTGATTGTTCCTCCACTGGAGGGAGTTCCAGTTGCATAAAAACGAAGCGTATTGAGAGGAAAGTTGGTGCGGTAGAGAACAGCTTCTTTGGGCAATTCATGATAAGTGGAGATTCCGCTTCCGTTGGTAAAAATATACTGGTTCCGAACCGTATCAAAAACAATACGGGTGGTTTTTCCAGAATTTAACGCGTCGATTTTTGCCAATCGAATCTGACTGCCCAGCTCTTGAGTAACCGCTTTGCCAACCATAGAATACCGCAGATGAGCAAGAGAAGGCAGAGAAATTGTAAAGAGGACTGAAATAAGCGAAAGGACGATTATGAGTTCTAAAACGGTAAAACCAGATGATTTGAATAATTCTTTGTTCGATTTCTTTCTGCGAATATCCAAAATATGATAAAACATCTGTACTCTATCGATTCAACGTATATTTATTGGAAATAGATATTATCTGGGATTATTTATAAGAATAAATTCAGATACCAGTCTATAATATATTCTCCAAAAAATAAAGAGGTAATTGCTCCAAAAGCGAGAAAAGGACCAAACGGAATGGGATCTTTCATCGATTTTTTGTGAAGGGCAATGAGAAGCAGACCAACAATAGCACCGCTTAAGAAAGAGAGAAGAATGGCCAAAATGGTGAGCTTCAAACCGAGGAAAAGCCCGATGGCACCGGCGAGTTTGACATCACCGAAGCCAATCCCTTTGGGGAAGAGAAGGTAAAGGAGAAGAAAAATCACAAAACTAAATAAAATACCCAGTACTTGATTGAAATAAGTTTTGAATATGAAAATATTGCATATTCCCACGAATATTAACCACAATATATATAAATTAGGAATAATAAAATACTTTAGGTCGATAATAACAATGAATATTATTGGCAAAACAAATAAAAATGAAAGTATATTATATATCATAAAACATGAAGCTATGCCTCTTTATGTGAGGCATAGCTTGCTGTATTCATTTTAGCAATAACATCACACATCACGCCCATAAAGATCAGAGCTAGCCAGCTGCT
>CAYSWT010000061.1:0-10624 GCA_964434845.1 uncultured Atribacterota bacterium
TCTTTCAACAATATTATTGAAAATCATTGTAGCACGTGGATTACTTTCAATCGATGGGGGAATTACATAGTTGGGGTTTTTAAAGCGAATGTAACGTTGACTTTGTTGAGAAAAAGAAACCAAACGATGACGTACCAGTTGGTGCGAAGCGGCTCGTGAAAGTCCTTCGATTAAAAAAGTAAAAGAAGCGTGTTCTAATACTGATTCATGACCGCGAGCAACAACATTGGTAATTAATTTACGGGCTTTGTCTAAGGTAAGGTTTTCTTCAAATTTCTCGCTATAGCAGAGACGAGCTGCTCGAGCAATGGTGAGTTCCGGATCTGGTGTCCAGTTCAAAAGGGTTACATTCATTCTTTTTTCCCAAGCATCATTCGTTCCTCAACCAATAAAAAAAGGTAGCAAGTTCAATGACAAGCTACCTTTTTTTAGTTCAAAGTTGAATGATAACTAATAGTTTTCGCCGTATTTGGCTCGGAATTTCTCCACTCGACCGGCGGTATCGATAAGCTTTTGCTGACCGGTGAAAAATGGATGGCAGCTTGCGCAGATTTCCACCCGAATCTCAGGGCTCTTGGTTGATCGAGTGACAAAACTATTTCCGCAGGCACAAATAACACGAGTTTCTTTATAATCGGGATGGATCCCTTTTTTCATTCTTTATCACCTCTCGGGCACCACATTCATCGTCGGTTTAAACCTCAGTTGGTGTCATTCGACTTGTTATCTTGTGACCGTGAGACGACCCTTTCCTGGTAAGACTTAATTGAATACCGCTGACCATCAGGAATATGGGAAGCCTTTACAGCACAATGTAAAAGTGAGTTGTATTATAACATAGAGCTCTTTTCAGTGTCAAAATTAGCGGGAACTTTTAAGGACCTGATCGATGATTTTTAGAAATTCCCGGTTTGATTTGGTATTTTTCATTCGATCAATTACCATCTGGGCTCCTTCTTGCTGATCGACATTCGCCAGAAGTTTCCGGAGCATCCATATCCGTTCTAAATCATTTTGTTTAATCAGTAATTCTTCTTTTCGGGTTCCAGAACGGTGTATATCAATGGCAGGAAAGATACGGCTTTCGGAAAGTGCGCGACTTAAGTGTAACTCCATGTTACCTGTCCCTTTAAACTCTTCGTAAATGACTTCGTCCATACGGGAACCGGTTTCTACCAACGCTGTTGCTAATATAGTAAGACTTCCGCCTTCTTCAATATTTCGAGCGGCACCGAAAAACCGTTTAGGCCAATGGAGTGCTGATGAATCAATACCACCGGACAGGGTTTTCCCAGTGTTGGGTACCACCAGGTTATTCGTCCGTGCCAATCGAGTGATGCTGTCTAAAAGAACGACCACATCTTTTCCTTCTTCAACCAAACGTTTCGCACGCTCCAGGGTCAGTTCCGCCACCCGGATATGATTTTCCGGCTTTTGATCAAAAGTTGAGGCAATAACGAACCCCTTCACCGATCGTTCCATATGGGTGACTTCTTCCGGACGTTCATCAATAAGCAAGACGATGAGCACAACGTTTGGATAGTTGGTGGTGATACCGTTGGCGATTTTTTCTAACAATACGGTTTTCCCAGCTTTGGGTGGAGAAACGATAAGACCGCGTTGTCCGACACCAATGGGGGCAAAGAGATCGATAATACGGGTCGAGATTTCATTGGGTGCGGTTTCCAGAATAAACTGACGATTGGGGAATATCGGAGTGAGGTTTTCAAACAAAGGGCGTTTCTTGGCTTGTTCCGGATCTTCGTCGTTGATTGCCTCGATGCGAAGCAGGGCGTAATATCTCTCCCCTTCTTTTGGGGGACGAACTTGACCAGCAACTTTATCACCACTGCTCAGAGCAAAACGTTTGATTTGGGAGGGAGAAACATACACATCGTTTTCACTGACGGTGAAGTCATCAGCGGTACGAAGAAAGCCATATCCTTCAATGGTAATTTCTAAAATTCCTTCACTAAAAATATAGCCTTTGGATTCAGTCGCTTTTTTTAATATTTCAAATATGAGCTCACTTTTTCTCTTCCGACTATACCCGGAAATTCCCATTCCCTGGGCAATATCACATAATTCAGTATTCGTTTTATCTTTCAAGTCACCAAGAGAAAATTGAAGTTCAGCTTTGGTTTTTTCTCTTTCGGGTTCTTTTTCTTTATCTATTTCTTTTTCTTCTACTTCAATATCAAACTGATTATTATCTGTACTCAATTGAACCTCCTCCAGTTTCTTTTCTAAAAATGCTCGGTTCGCAACGTATTGCATGGTATTTAAGGGTTTGAAAAACGATAATGGTTATTGAGGCAGAGTGGGCCGCTTTACAGGTCCATACTTCCCATAGAGACCAATCATGCGAATGGTTGAAAACCGACAAAAATTTACTTTTTTAAGAATTTCTTTGCTATTTCAACATGTTCCGGAGAATCAACGTCAAATTTCATTTCCGGATAGGGTGAAATAATGGCTAAACCTTTCATTCCTAAAATCCGGCCGACTCGATCTTCAATATCTTTAATTGAAAGTTGCTTAAAGAGGTATTTCAGGATGATCCCCCCACCTAAAATTCGGGCAATGGTAAGAGGACTTTTGCGACTTCTGACGATTCGAGATATAAACTCCCTTTTTTGCTGCACTATGGCTGGATCAATGAGCAACATATTCCCACCGCTAAAGCATCCTTCACGGAGACAGCCAAAGGTTCTTTTCGTCAGTCCAAACTTTTTCTGGTAAACTTCCTTACGAACGATGGGATAATAAAAATCAGCTAACTGCTTGCTGCAACGTAAAAAGAAATCATCGATCATCTCTCCCTTAATCAAAGGAATATCGCTTGAAATAACCAATATTTTTTGATCGGAATTGAGATAATCAATACCTTTTAGCGTACTTTCAAAGGGATCATCGCCAGCAGGAACTACTTCTTCGACACGCTTTCCAATTCGGGATTTCAATTCTTTGACAGGTCCAACAACGACTACTCGTTTAATTGAGGAAACCTCTTTGAGGGCTTCTATAACATACTCTATCATAAATTTATCCTGGATGACAAGTAGTGAGCGATTGCTGACCCCAAATTTTTTTTGAAATTCGAGGTTATTGTTTCCTCCGGCCAAGATGATAGCATCAGTCATATTTATTCCCCTCCCCATAATAGACCATTACATGATTACTACATTCTTCCGATTTGGTTGTTGTCCCTATGGCATTTATCCCCTGCCTTTGAAGTTTTTTGACAATCTCAAAGACTTTTTTATCTTCAGCTACGGTACCAATCATGCTTGACCCGCTTCCACTCATAAAAACCCGTAAACACCCATATTTTTCCATAAGTTGTTTCAAAGATTTGATTTCAGGATAATGTCGAAATACAATCGTTTCAAAGTCATTCCAAATAATATTTTCAATCTCATTCAGTTCGGGATGATGAATAAAATTATCTACGTATAAATCACAAATTGGTTCATTTTTCTGATGATTTCTATCCCATTCTTGGTAAGCCCAGCCAGTATTCACTCCCTGATGAGGAAAAACCAGCACCAAGTTTTTTCGTGGAGGATTAGAAAGGGCATCAATTCTGTCTCCCCGCCCTCTAATAACCGCAAAAGGATAACCAGAAGCAAAAAATGGAATATCAGAACCGAGTGTCGCCGAAAGTTGAATGAGTTTTTCCTGACAAAAACCCAAATTAAGAATCTGGTTGATCATTTTTAAAATGGTAGCGGCATTACTACTGGCACCACCCAAACCACTGGCAGGGGGAATATGCTTCTCAATTTTCAATCCAAAACAAGTGTTTTTCACCTGCGGACACAACTCACGAACCAGATGAAACAAGCGACCGAGCAAGCTTCCATCACCGGATGGAATATCGTAATTACAGTATATCTCATCAGTGGTTTTGGGGAAATACAAATCTATAGTATCATGAAGTGATATGAGTTGCATAATTGATTGGATATTGTGATAACCGTCACCACGCAATTGTCCAATTCGTAAATACCAATTAATTTTGGCAAATGATTGAAAACGATAAATCTTAATTTTTTCCATCCAGAATTCACCAATAGCTGCTTTATATCGAATGGAAAACTGGGGTAAGAGATCTCTCTAAACAGCAATATGGTTTTGGTGAAAATCTTTCGGGAAATGATTCCGGACAAATGGAGTGAAAATCTGGGTATTCCATTAAAATTTTTTCCATGTTTTGACAATTTCCTCTAATAATGATGTTGTTTTTTCCTCTGCCTGAAGATGCCAATAAATGATGCCGTTCTAAGAATGTTCGGACTTCTCGGGCAGTCGCTAAAGCTGGGTTCACGATCGATTGAGATGATTCTATCAGACTTTGAAAGAAGGAGGTAATCAAAGCAAAATGAGTACATCCCATGATAATGGTGTCGAATCCCTCAGTTTCAAATTGAATAAATTGGTTTTTCACCCATTTTTTCCAATCCTCAGTGAGATATGATCCGTTTTCAATTGCACTGACTAACTCTGGCCAAGCCTCTTCTCTGACAATGAGATTCGGATTTTTGGAATGTATTTTCAGTCGAAAAGATCCGCTTTTAACAGTCGCTGTCGTTGCCAAAACCGCGATTTTTCCAGTTTGAGTGGTTTTAACTGCTTCTTCAGTTGCGGGATTAATAATTCCGAAGATCGGAACCGGGAATAAACGGTAGAAATCTTCTAAACAAGTGGAACTGATCGTCCCGCAAGCGGTAACGATTGCTTTTACCTTTTTTTCTTCGATAAGAAAGGACATCAGAGAGGAAGCAATGATCATCAATTCTTCTTTTGATTTCTCTCCATATGGAAAATGGAGCGGATCTGCAATATAAATAATATTTTCAGAAGGAAGTAAATCATTTAAGGCAACGACCATACTTAAACCACCGATTCCTGAATCTATAATTCCAATAGGATTAGATTCGATTCCCAAAAGATTTCTCTCCTATTCTTTCTGATTTATGATAAGTGCGTGCAGCTTTCACAAAACCATAAAATAAAGGATGGGGTCGATTTGGTCGGGATTTAAATTCGGGGTGGAATTGGACACCCACAAACCAGGGGTGCTCGGTCAGTTCGATCATTTCGACAACTTGAAATTCAGGATTGTAACCAGCCATGATCATTCCAGAACTTTCCAATTGATCGATGTAATCCGAATTTAATTCATAACGGTGACGGTGTCGTTCCATTATTTCATTGTGTTGATAAAGGAGACTGATTTTTGTACCATTCTTTAAGACACAACGGTAATTCCCCAGCCGCATGGTTCCTCCCATATCTTTTTGACCACGTTGTTCAGGAAGAAAATCAATGACAGGAAAAGGCGTTTCAGGATAAAATTCAGTCGAATGAGCACCGTTCATTCCCGCTGCATGACGAGCGAACTCGATCACTGCTGCTTGCATCCCGAGACATATTCCAAAATATGGAATATGGTTTTCTCGGGCAAATTGAGCAGCCAGCATTTTTCCTTCGATTCCTCTTTTTCCGAACCCTCCTGGAACGATAATTCCATCGAGAGAATTCAAGAACTGATGCAAGGTATGATTCTGGATTTTTTCAGCCTCGATTGGTTTTATCTTCACTTTTACTCCAAGGGCTCCACCACCGTGTTTCAAGGACTCGTTAATACTTAAATACGCATCCTTGGATTCGACGTATTTCCCAACGAGACCAATAATAATTTCTTCATCGGTATTTTTCATCCGGGAAATGATATCCGACCATTCCTTCAAGTCAACCTCAGAGGCGGTCAATTGTAATTTACTAATAATAAGATCTCCAACTCCTTTTTCTTCCAATATTATAGGTACATCATAGATTGATTCGGCATCCATAACCGGTATAATAGCTTCTTTTTCAATATCACAAAATAAAGCTATTTTTGAGATCACTTCACGAGTCATAACATGAGATGAACGACAGATAATCATATCAGGTTGAATACCAATACTTCGTAGTTCTTTTACACTATGTTGAGTGGGTTTTGACTTGAGTTCACCAGCAGCATCGAGATATGGAATCAGGGTAACATGAACATACAAACAATTGGATTTTCCGATGTCATTTTTAATTTGTCGAATAGCCTCTAAGAAAGGAAGCCCCTCGATATCACCTACGGTTCCACCTATTTCAACGATGGAAATATCGGCACCGCTTTCTTCACGCAATCGGAAAATTTCTTCCTTGATTTGATTGGTAATGTGGGGAATGACCTGTACTGTCGCACCCAGATAATCACCCCGGCGTTCCCGGGTAATCACCGAGCTGTAAATTTTACCGGTGGTGACATTGCTTAAACGAGAGAGTTCTTCATCTATAAAACGTTCATAATGACCGAGATCCAAGTCGGTTTCCCCGCCGTCCTGGGTTACGAACACTTCACCATGTTGATATGGATTCATAGTTCCAGCATCGACATTGATATATGGATCAAATTTTTGCATAGTAATTTTCAGACCACGACTTTTCAAGATACGCCCAATCGATGAAGCGGTTATCCCCTTTCCCAGTGAAGAAGTCACTCCACCGGTTACAAAAATAAATTTTCCTTCCCGACAATTCATTGAGATCGACCTTCCCTACATTGTTTCTGGAGCAGAAATGCCCAATAAATCAAGCGCATTATGAATCACCCAACGAGTGGCATCGCACAATTTAAGACGCAAAGAGGTAATTCCTGGATTTTCTTCGTCCAGAATCCGGTTGTTGTTATAAAAAGTATGAAAAGAGCCCGCAACATCCATTAAATAATTACACACCATATAGGGTTGCCGAGCGATTGCTGCACGCTTAACCACTTCTGGAAAGTATATCAGATTTTTTGCCAAAAATTTCTCATCTTCATTGATAAAAGAATGAATCACCTGGCTGGTATTGAGCTTTGAAAGCCCCTTCTTTTCCATTTCTCTGAAAACCGAAGAAATCCTGGCATAGGCATATTGGATATAGTAAACTGGATTATCCATCGATGTTTTTTTAGCTTCTTCAATGTCGAATTCAAGGTGAGTAGCCGGATCTCTCATGATAAAGTAGTAACGCGCCACATCGACACCGACTTCGTCGATAAGATTACGAAGTGGAATGAATTCGCCTTGCCGGGTGGACATTCGCTCTGGTTGTCCTTTACGGAGGAGAGTAACAAATTGAACGATAAATATTTCTAAAAAATCTTCCGGTAATCCCAGGGAATTCACTGCCGCCCGCATACGAGGAATATACCCATGGTGGTCGGCACCCCAGATATCAATCACTCGCCTGAATCCCCTTTGCCATTTGTTAAAATGATAAGCGATATCGGACGCGAAATAGGTCGGCGCCCCATTTTCTCTAATTAAAACCCGATCTTTATCATCTCCCCAGTCCTGGGTTTTAAGCCAAAGGGCGCCATCCTTTTCATAGGTAAAACCATGATCTATCAATAGGTTAAGGGCTTTTTGAACCTCTTCATTTTGGTAAAGGGTCTTTTCACTGAACCAGACATCAAATGAGACTCGGAAATCGCGTAGATCATTTTGAATGCTCGCCAAGATTTTTTGAACGGCATAGGACTTAAAAAGAGAGGTTTTTTCTGGTTCAGGTAGTTCAAGCAATCGATCACCCCGCTCGTTTTTGAGGTCACGGGCAATATCGATCATGTACTCCCCTTTATATCCTCCTTCGGGGATTTCCATCGTTTCCCCTAAAAGCTCACGGTAGCGGGCTTCCAAAGTTAGTCCCAGCATATCGATTTGTCTACCGGCATCATTGATATAGTATTCCTTTTCAACTGCAAATCCAGCTTTTTTTAAAATTCGAGCCAGGGCATCTCCAAAAGCCGCACACTTTCCATGACCAACATGGAGGGGGCCGGTTGGGTTTACGCTGACGAATTCAACCTGGAATTTTTCTCCTTTCCCCAGATTCACTGATCCATAGTCTTCATTCTCCTTAAAAATATCTTGCATAAATGAGAAAATAACCCGGTCATCCAGAAAAAAATTAATAAAGCCACCACCAGCGATTTCAATATCAGCGATATCCTCTAATAACGGCTTTAGATGTGAGGTAATCTGGGCAGCCAGGTCACGGGGTGACTGGCGAAGCTTTTTGGAAAGTAAAAAAGCAATATTGGTCGCAAAATCTCCGTGATCTTTTTCACGGGTTGGTTCGACGGTAAAGATGATTCCATCTGATGATTCTAAATAATGATCATTCATAACATTCTCAAGTGCTTCTTTAATGACTTCAGTAATCAGACGACTCATTATACCCACTCCATAAAACAATCTAAAAACCAAAAAGGACCTTCTTTGGTCCATAAGTTCATAGCGATTGGATATCGGATTAAATTCCAAAACACAATTATATTCAATTTACGAGGGTTTTGGAATGGTCAAAATGATCTTTTGAGATGAAAACCATGAAGATGCATATTTTGTAAACGGGAAGACAGCTGACCGGTATCTCCTGAGCCATTATATATTTTTTTCTGATTTCCTTCAACCAAAGTCATTTTCTCTTTAATAGATACCCCGCCTTTACAGGCGAGGATTTCCCGCTGGATTAAAAGTCTTTCATATGACCTGAATGGATTATTATTCCATTTTCCAATGATAATTACTTCTTCATTACCATCTGTTGGTGATAAACTGTTGCACCAGCACATGATACACCAATAAATGGAGATGAACAGAAGACGCCAACATGTTTGAATTTTTTGTTTAATTTTGTTAAAGTAGTAGTTTATCATATTTTTTAGTAATTGCTTTAAATCCATAAAAAGAGATCATATAAGAGAGTAGACATAGATGTCTTTCGCTTTATCGATCTTACTCCATAGACTTTGATTTCTCAGAATTGAAGCAAAATCGTTCAAAGGAGACTTATAGAATGGATCATTCGCAACAACTTCGAGATAAAAAAATATCAACTTTATTATGGCGATTTTCCATTCCGGCTATTGTCGGAATGTTGGTGAATGCTTTATATAATATCGTTGACCGGATTTATGTGGGACAGGGTGTTGGATCCCTCGGTATTGCCGGTATAACAGTGAGTTTCCCCTATATGATGCTCATGATGTCCTTTGGGATGCTGGTTGGAATGGGATCAACCGCTCTGGTTTCGATCAAATTAGGAGAAAGAAAAAAAGATGATGCTGAATTGACACTCGGTAATACTCTTACCCTAATGATTATTATTTCACTTGTTCTTTCTGTTTTCGGTTTAATATTTCTTAAACCGGTATTGATCATTTCTGGTGCCAGCGAAACCATACTCCCTTATGCTATGGATTATTTACATATCATCCTCATCGGTGGAATATTCATGGGTGTTGGATTCGGGATGAATAATATCATCCGAGCCGAAGGAAACCCTCGAATCGCCATGGCAACAATGCTCATTGGTGCTCTGCTAAATAGTGTCCTTGACCCTCTTTTTATCTTTGTTTTTGGGTGGGGAATCAAGGGGGCTGCGATAGCTACAATATTATCTCAATTAGTATCGGCCATATGGGTATTCCGGTATTTCCTCAGTGGAAAAAGTACCCTTCATTTCCATTTCAAAAACTTGAGACTCAATCCATCAGTCGTGTCACGGATTTTTCTCATCGGGATTGCTCCCTTCGTGTTGCAAATGGGAGCAACTCTCCTCTACGTTATTTTGAATAAGAGTTTACATCTTTATGGTGGTGACACGGCGATATCAGTAATGGGTATAATCAACAGTATTAACATGTTGATCCTTATGCCTATTTTTGGAATCAACCAAGGAGCTCAACCTATTATAGGGTATAACTACGGGGCGCAACAGTTTGATCGGGTGAAGGAAACCCTACGTATTGCTTCCTTAGCTGCAACTGGAGTGGTTATCATTGGTTTTCTTTTTATTATGGGTTTCCCTCAAGGATTTATCCAGCTTTTCAACAAAACCGATCAAAACCTCATTTCTATGGGAGTAAAAGCTTTGCGAATTTTTCTTCTCATGCTTCCATTGGTTGGTTTTCAAATTGTAGGTATCGGGTATTTCTTTGCAGTTGGCAAAGCAAAAGAAGCTATGTTTTTAAGCCTCATTCGTCAGTTACTCGTATTAATCCCATTGGTGGTCATTCTTCCCCGGTTTTTTGGATTAATCGGTATCTTTGCTGCTGGTCCTCTATCTGATGCGATAGCTTTTGTTTTAACTACTTTGTTATTAGGTATCGAATTTAAGAATCTAGATCAAAAACATCTTGAAAGTTTTGAAAAAATGAACATGGAAGTGTCTTAAATTGGGTTTGAATTATTTTGGCTCGTTGATTTCCTGATAGACCGCTATGCTGCTATGCAGCACCATAGGATACGGAAACACCAAAATGTTGAGGTGTTGAGAGGTTGAGTTGTTGAGTTGAAAAAAATAAAAAGATGAGATCCTCACGCCATACTCTTGGATTCTTTCTCCAAGTGTATGCATGTTGTTTCGAATTTATTCATCTTACGCCGTAGGCTGCCATCCTAACAGTTTACAGGATAAGTGACGTCTTCCATACGTCATTCCTGAATGCATTAATCAGGAATCTATGGTTTTTTTTACTTTAGACCCCTGATAGAAACATTCAGGGGTGACGGTTAACATCGAATCC
>CAYSWT010000062.1:0-10479 GCA_964434845.1 uncultured Atribacterota bacterium
ACCCATAATAATTGCAATTAAAACCAATACACTAATTCCTAACAACATTCCGTTTTTGAATCTCATTTGACAATCCTCCTTGTTAACGAATGTTATTTTTAAAATTTTGACCGGTTGAACCTGGTTTACATTCTTGCCCCAATGCCCTTAATAAAAGATTATTGTTCTATAATAACCCACTTTCAATATATACTATCATTAAATAATTTTATTGCTTTTTTATAATATTATACTATATTTTGTTTATTAAAATTCTGAGCTAGTGCTTTCGGTATTTTATTTAATATATCGGCATTTAAAAATAATTCTTGAGATCCGTAGCAGAATATGTTTTTGACCCAAAGCAGAAATAATGGGCTGAAAAAAACTACTGAGAATATTTTTTATTCCTGAAATACAATCCGATATCAATAAAAACCATGGCTGCATTTAACATATAGAGAAAAATCACCAGATTGAAGTCATATACCATTTTATGAATGATTCCTGAAATATATCCGACAAAAATGATCAAGAGGAAAAGAACGCTTTTCCCATGGTTATTCCGAGAAATATAGGATTTATATATTGAAAACGGCCAGGCAGCCCCAAAACAAACAAGCATTATCACTTCAAAGACACTAAGATCCATGAAGTCCTCGGCAACTTTTTTTAGCAGAGAAAAACTTTCCCTTTTTTTTAATCATTCTTATAAAAGGAGGCCAAGTTTTTATGACCTTCCCTTTGTTTTTCCTTTTTCCCAAAACTTCACTTTTTCAATAGACACATTCCCTTGCAGCCTGGGCATAAATTTTTAGATTTTCAGGAGGAGTGTCAAAAAAATGATCCGCACAGGAAAGAATATAACCTCCATCATAACCGACCTTTTCAAAAAGGGTGAATACCATTTTTCGGATTTCTTCGGGAGTACCGACCGTCAATACATTATGTTGGTCCATCCCCCCGATGAGTGCCAGCCGATTCCCAATTTTCGCTTTGAATTCCCACGGCTCCTGGTTCCCTCCAATACTTGTTGGAGCCAGAGTTTCAGAGGCATCGGTTCCATTGGCAACAATGTATTCTTCTATCCCCCTGGTTCCTCCACAGGTATGATAGGTTATTTTATATCCCAGGGCATGAAGGGCATCATGAAGTTTTCGGTCGTAAGGAAGGCAAAACTCTTCATGAATTTTCGGGGAAATCAACGTTGAAGAAGCCGATCCACCACCGGTTTCAATTAAATCGAAACGAGCTCCCTTCATCGATTCGATAAATTGTAGTTTTTTTTCAAGTAAAATATGAAGAAGTTCATGTACCCATTGAGGATTATCATAGCATTTTAAAATAAGTTCATTGATATCCATCAAACAGGCAGCGTGTTGCCAGCATCCAGCTTGATCACCCCAGACAAAACCGCGCAGAATCCCTTTGTCGCCAACTTCATCATACATTTTTTGGACTGGTTTGAGATTGAGTTTTGGAACCGGCATAAATTTTTTGATCAGTTGGATATCATCTTCTTTTTTGATGAGGTACTCGGTTTTCCAGGTGGTTTTCGCATCGCCTGCCGTTTTGTAGGTTAAAATTCCTTGAGGAGTATGTATGGTATGATGCAAAACAAAATAATTCGGATCGGAACTCACCACCTGGACCTCTTCTTTCCACTCCGGGGTATTCAAAAGAGTGGCTTCGAGGTCACTCAGCGTCGCCTGAGAAAACTGTCCGACATCTCCAAAATATTGGGCAGAAGCATCGAGTCCGAACCGAGCGAAAGCTTCGAGGTCACTGATTCCACCGAGATAAGAATCAAGGTGATATTTCTGCCACTGGTGTACAGTCACCGGCAAACGATCCGGCTTTTCCCGATTGAGAGCATACAACATTCTTTCTTTTGAGGTCATGGGTAGGTCCTTTCTATACATTCTATCTTTTCGATTCAATTATAAGATAAAATTAGCCAATAATATATGATTCAAAAAGATAAAGCAAATTGCTGTTTATCCTTTTTTATAACATTTTTCCAGAATAGAAAATATTTCTTCTTGGGTAGCCACCCGTGGATTCACCATATAATCGGGTAATTTGAGAGAATCTTCGGTTATCTTATCCAGCTCACTTTGTCCAACTCGTAAGTCTTCAAAGCTCAACCACATACCTATCTCTTTTAAAAAAGTCGTGAGAGCTTCGGCTGATTTCTCAGCAGCAATTTCATCGGATACCATTTTTAAATCAATTTTAAAAATCCTCCCAATCATAGCAAACTTAGGTATCGATGAGTGATAAGTGTATTTCATAAATTCAGGATAAATGACGCTGAGTGCTTCACCATGCATTACCTGTGGTACATTTCCTCCAACTGCCATACCAATACCGTGTGGAAGGGTTGTTCCAGCATTGGCAATACATAATCCAGCCAAGATATCAGCCCAAGCCATCTGAGAACGAGCGATCTGATCGGAGCCGTTCTTCACTGCCCGAGGAAGATATTCTTTAATTATACGCATGGCTTCGATGGCCAGCATATCTGTATAGGGATTCGCCTTCTTATGGATAAAACTTTCAAAAGCATGAGAGAAAGCATCAAAACCCGTAGAAGCTGTGATATGTTCGGGAACGGTCATCATGAGCTGGGGATCTACAATGCACTCTCGAGGAAATAAGAGAGGATCGACTATAGCTGATTTAAACTTTTCATTTGGGTTGGTAATCACTGATACTGCCGTCACCTGTGACCCAGTTCCAGAAGTGGTAGTAATCGCAAGGTTGGGAAGAGTTTGAGAAGAAAGATATTTTCCACTAAAAACCCGATAATCCCATGCTCCCCCTTCATTCACCGCTTCAATGGCTATGGCTTTGGCAGTATCCATACTTGATCCACCACCCATACCTAAAATCACATCCGCTTTGAATTCCTTCGCCATCGTTGCTCCATGGTTGATACTATCTGTAGTGGGATTGGGGACAACACCATTAAAGTGGATAACCTCCACCCCTTCATTTTGAATGAAATTGATAACTTTCTGATTCACTGGCTGCAAAGCCGGGGATGGTCCGGTGACCAACAAACACCGTTTCCCATATTTTTTCACAATTTTCCCGATCTTTTCAGTTTCTCTCCAACCAAAATGAATTCGTGTCGGCTGATAATATTGAAAGCTGTTCAAGGTTTCAATCCTCCAGTTTGAGAATATTAACCAACCAATTCATTATTTTCTGCACATATCCTTCTCATCACTACGATTTCACCGCACCAAAAGTGAGCCCTCGTACCATATAACGTTGGAATATCCAGGCCAAAACCAGAGGGGGAATAGCGGCTATCGATGCTGAAGCAGTAATATATCCCCAAAGGATCTGCTCTTCGGTAATAAATCCGGAAATACCCACCGGGAGCGTCATCGAAGAAGAAGAACGGGTGAAGATCATGGCCAGAAGAAATTCATTCCAGGCAAATATAAAACAGATCACCCCAGTTGCCACCAGACCAGGTGCAGCCAGCGGGAGGACGATACGTCGCAGTATTCCCCAATGGGTACACCCATCAATCAGTGCGCTTTCTTCAATTGATTCCGGAATTTCATCAATGAATGACTTCATCATCCAGACAACAAAAGGAACATTTAAAATGAGATAGAGAATAGGTAAAATAAGTTTGGTATCGATCAAACGGAGTGAAGCAGCAATTAAAAAGAGAGGAATCGAAGCGACAATAGGTGGTAACATGCGGATGCTTAGAAACCAGAAAAGAAGTTTATCCCCTCCTACTTTGAAACGAGCAATTCCATAGGCTGCCATGGTTCCAATGAGAAGAGACAAAGCCACATTGCTCAAAGACGTAATGAGTGAGTTGAATCCTAATTTGGGATATTGAGTATTAAAAAAAACATGGAGATAGTTTTTGAAAGTGGGAATGAAAGCCCACTTGGGTGGCATAGCATAAATATCCACTTGGGTTTTTAATGACGTCGCAAAAAGCCAATAAATCGGAAATATAAAAAAAGCCAACGCCAATACAATAATGACATATTGTCCGAATGTTTGAAAATTTTGAGAAACCCTATTTCTCTTGCTCATTTTTGAATCTCCACTTTATATACTCTTTTTGGTCTGAGCCATGATACGAATAAATACCCTGGTCATAAGAGTAGCCAGGATAATCATCACCACTGATAAAGCTGCGGCATATCCCATATTATTTTCAAAAAAGGCCTTTCTCCATATGTTATAAGAAAGTACATCGGTGGCGTTTGCCGGTCCTCCCCGGGTAATCATATAGATAATATCATAGGTTTTAAAAGCATCTAAAGCTCGAAACATGATGACAATAGTCAATATTGGTGTCAACAGCGGGAATAATATATACTTAAAGACCTGAAAACGGGAGGCGCCGTCGACTTGGGCGGCTTCAATCGGTTCCGCTGGCAAACTTTCCAATCCAGCTAAAATGATCAGCATCGCAAAAGGAGTCCACTGCCAAACATCCACGAGCATGACACTGATGAGGGCGTTAACCGGAGCCCCCAACCAATTCACTCCTGCCAAGCCGATGGATTTGATTAAATAATTGATGATCCCCAGGTCATAGCTCAACATGAGTTTCCAGATCAAGCCCACCACCACTGAAGCGATGACCGCTGGCATAAAGAACACCACACGTAACCAGCGGACCTTGCTCTTAGCAATGAGAAGAGAAAGACCGAGACCAATTAGGAGTTCAAAAAGAACCACCACTAAAATAAAAATAAAGGTGATCATGAGTGTTTTGTAAAAATCATTGCTTTTGAACATGGTTATATATTGCCCGAGACCAAGAAAACGCCGCGGTATGGTGGGAATAATCGACCAGCGATGAAAGCTGACAAAAAACATATAGGCAGTCGGATAAATAGTGGTCACCAAGAGAATCAATACTGAAGGAGCCACTAAAATTAAGCCGAAAAGCTTCTTTTTGTTAGAAAATAAACCCTTCTCGATTTTTTTCTCTTTGGTCACCGTCATCGTATGGTTACTCACGAATACATCTGCCTCCTTTGATAACCCTAATAAAAACGAAGAAAACCCCCGAAGATGAGTACTTCGGGGGTTTTAAAGGATTACGGTCTGGCACCAGTTGCGCTCGGGTTATAACCGGCATTTTCAGCAATGTCGTATACTTTACCAGCAAGACTTTTTAGACCAACGGTTGCATCTTCACCGAGTAGAATTTCATTCAACCCAACTGCCAACGCCTGTTCAACTTCGGTCCAAATCCGGTCGGTTCCACGCATTGCAACGTCGGATAGGGCTTCAATAAGCAGCGGATAGTAGGGGAAGGCTTTGATGATATCGGGATTCTGGGCAACCGAGAAACGGGCGACTGAACCTCCGGCTAATGCGAGTTCAACCGATTTTGGTTTACCAGAGAGGAACTGGAGAAGTTGGAAAGCAGCTTCTTTGTTTTTAGAGTCGACCGAAAGTCCCATTTGCCAACCACCAAGACCCTGTGGTCTACCGGCTGGACCACCTGGTGTCAGGGCAAAGGCAACGTTTTCTGAAATTTTTGATTTAGATGGATCAAGTAATACTGGAAGGTAGGCATTCCAGTTAATTCCATACGCTGCTAACCCTTGTGCCATTTGGGCGTTGACTTTATCGTAATCGAAATTAAGAGCATCGGGCGGCATATAGGGTAACATCTCTTTCAGAATACTCACCGCTTTAATTCCGGCTTCTCCATGAAACCGAGGATACCCATTATTATCATAAATTACTGCCGGTTTGGTTCCACCGTAGCTGGCTAAAATCGGTACAAATGTTGCCGCCATAGGGTCGGAAATCCCCAGAGGAATCGTGAGCGGTTTCATATCCGGTTTGAGTTCAGCCAGTTTCTTTGCATCAGCTAAAAGCTCTTCCCAGGTTTCCGGAGCTTTTGCCTTGCCTTCGCCATCGACTAACCCAGCATCTTTGAAAAGATCAGTCCGATATTGGGCGAGGTAGACATCAAATTTGTACGGGACTGACCAGAGAATATCCGGTTCCTTAGCAAAACCCGCTCGATATCGTCCATAGGAATCGAGAATGGCAGGAACAAAATCTTCCATATCATAGTTAGGATCAAGTAATTCTTTTTTTGCAAACCAGGTATCGAGATTTTCGACCATTTGTCCTTCAACGTAATGACCAAACCAAATATATGGCCAGGTCAATACATCATAAGCCCCAGTATGAGCGGCAAATGCAGCTAAATGCTTAGAAAGAAGATCTGTCCAGGATTCATCGATCACTTCAACTTTGGCTCCGGTAAGTTGTTCAAACTCTTTGCAAAGAACTTTGTAAGCATCGGTGGTCGGACCCGAATGCGAGGATAATACCAACTTTACTCCATCCCATTTCTTGAGCCATGACGTATCCTCGGCATATACGCTTAAGGATAGGATGAATAAAATAACCACTACTAATATGATGGTGAATAGATATGATTTTTTCATGAGAAAACCCTCCCTACTTCTCAATGTTTTTCTTATGAACTCCTTGAAACACAAAAATTGAACGTGTAGCCAATACTATCCCAAAAAACTCTTCGGTATATATTTCACCTCCTTTACATTGATGAAAATATCTAACACGGAATGAATTCATCCTTTCTTCAAAAAAATTACTATTTACTTATTCGATATTTTTCACCGGCGGATAGCCGTGGTTTCAATTCCACTTTTAAAATTACTTTTTTCGGATTTTTCCTTCTCTTTTTCATACGCGATACGAGAAGTTCAGCAGCGGTTTGACCCAATAAAAAAGAAGGTTGGGCAATGGCAGTGAGAGGTGGTTCAATAAATCGAAACCAAGGGAGATCATCAAAAACGACCAGACCGATTTCCTCCGGTACTTTGATATTTTTTATTCGAAAAGCTTCCAGCGCTCCCATAGCCATCGGACTATTACATGCATATAGAATCGAGGGTTTTTTGGTCAATTCTAAAAATTTCAGTGCGGAATGGAATCCGCCCGTTTCCATAAAATCGGTGATTTGGATAAAGGAGGGATCGATGGGAAGTTGATTTTCGTTCAAAGCAGTGATATAGCCCTCATATCGATCTTTCCCAGTAGTGGTATTGAGCGGCCCTGAAATTATCCCGATTTCTCGATGGCCCAATCCGATCAGGTATTCCACCATTTGCTTACTCCCTTCGAAATTATTGACCAGCACTAAATCGGCTTCAACTCCAGATACGGCTTTGTCAAGGAGTACCAAAGGAATATTCCGCTCTACTAAAAACTTAATATGTTCGCCCTGGTCGCTTCCTGGAACCAATATAATTCCATCAACTTTTTTGCTATAAAACATTTCACAGGCTTTTTCTTCTTTTTTTATATCGTACCCGGTATTCACTACCAATACATCAAAGCCATTTTTCCCCAAACAAGTTTCAACACCCTGAAAAAGGTCTGAAAAAAAAGGACTTTTCAGATCACAGAATATCAAACCGACCGTACCGGTTTTTCCTCCCCGAAGACTCTTTGCAATACTATTCGGGCGATATCCTAATTCTCGAATAGCTATTAACACCTTCGCTCGTGTTTCGTGGGAGACATACCGGGTATTATTAATAACATGGGAAACTGTTGCCGTAGAAACTCCAGCTCGTTCAGCGACATCTTTAATCGTATTTAATCTCATAAAAAAACTTCACTCTTTCTTCAACAATAAATTTAAACGTTTACGTAATCGTTTTTATTATTTTAAATATCGTTCTCGACATTGTCAATGTCTCCAAGAAAGAATTTTCGTTAACAAAATTTTTAAAAATCGCTGAGACATATTCGAAACCAATTCCTTTTTCAGCTATAATACAGGCATAAAAATTTGTTTAGGAGGGGAAATCAACTGATAACCAACTCTTAAAAATGTTGCAAATTCCACCCCAGTAAGCGATAGGAGGTTTTTTCATCAACCTTTTTCCAAAACAATTTGCCTCCCTCCCCTCTTCAAAATATTTCTTGATCATATTCGCAAAAAGGAAGGTGAATATCATGAGTACGAACAATATCGATCGGTTCTCTCAGGCAGAAAAAGCAGCTCATTGGCTTACTGAAACTCTCGAAGATCTCAATCGCCAGGCAGCTTCCTATGGTGAATTGGTTCACTCATTGGAAGAAGCCAAATCTGGACTTACCGCGCTCCAATCCACGACTGAAAACGCCATAGCCAGTCTTCAACAACAAATCATGACTTTGGATACTCTCAAAAGCGGTGAGTTCATCGATCGAGTAAGTATTTTATCGGAAAATTTGGCTCGAGCTCAGGTCGTCTTTGAAGAAGCCTTAAATCGAATCACCGCATTTATCGGAGATTACACATCCACCCATCAAACTCTATTTAAGACATCTCAAGAATTCGTTGAAGAGGGGAAAAAATTATACATTGAAGTGAAAAATCTCGCCGATACCCTTCCCATCGAAAGTGAAAAGATGTTTACTCAATTGCAGGAAAAATGGACCGAAGATATGGGGTCGCTGAATACCACCTTTCAATCGGCGAACGATACCTTTTCTCAGCTGTTTCGTTCCTTCGAGGAAAAACTTCTATCGACTCAAGCCCTTCTTGACCGTCTTCTTCCGTTAGGACGCTCGGTCACTGACGAATTTGCTGAAAACTTAGAAAAAGCTGTTTCTGATATCAACAACCGGCTCAATATTGACCAGGAAAATCTTCTTACCCGTCACCAAGAGAACAACCAAAGCCTGTTATCCGGTTTTACCAGTGAAATAAAAGCGGTTGGCGAGATCTTTTCCACCCAAATAGTCGAAACCACCCGGCAGTCTCGTGAAGAATGGGAAGCTTTATTCACCTCTCGGACCGAGGAGATAAAAAATGCTTTTTCTGCTGTACAAAATGCGCTTCTCAACCTCGAAAAAAATATTCAGGATCAAAGCGACAATACCAACCAGAAAAGTGAAACCTTACGCCACGACATCACCCAAGCAATTGAAACTATCAATCAAACCCATCAGTCCCTGGCTTCGATTCTTGAAACCCTTCCCACTACCTTACAGGGCATCAGCGAGCAAACACTCACTGACTTCAAAGAACGTCTCGACACCGCCCTCAAAGAAACCGAGCGCGATTGGCTCACCGAAATCAACACTACCAAGGATCAACAAATTCAGGAACTGACCACCACAAAAAAGGACATTATTGACGCAGTTTCTGGAACCACCAGGGGAATCGGAATCAACCGCGGCTTGCTGGTCTTGAACATTATTCTCTCGACCGTGGCTATCGTCATTGCAGTGATAAAATAAAAGCGGTAAAAAAATAAGGAGCAACTCTTGGAAAGTGAGGGTTGCTCCTTATTATATAAAAAAGCTATTCCCTCTCGATAGATGGAAACGTATTATCGTAAGTTATGCTTTTCCATTACTTCCTAACAGTTCGCATTTGTCAATGTACATTTTCTTCAGTTCATCGCGAGCTGGTCCCAAGTATTTGCGAGGATCAAATTCTTTGGGATGTTCAGCTAAGTACTTTCGTATCATAGCGGTCATGACCAAACGTCCATCGGAGTCGATATTGACTTTACAAACCGCTGATTTCACCGCTCTTTTAATCTGATCTTCGGGAACACCCGCGGTATTTTCGAGTTGCCCACCATACTGATTGATAATCTCAACATATTTCTGTAGTACCGACGACGCGCCGTGAAGAACGATTGGAAAACCGGGAAGACGACGCTCGACTTCTTCCAGAATGTCAAAGCGAAGAGGAGGAATTGCTTCACCAAGTTTTACTTTGAACTTATAAGCTCCGTGAGAGGTTCCGATCGAAATAGCCAAACTGTCCACACCGGTTTTACTCACAAAATCTTCCACCTCTTCGGGACGGGTGTAGTGGCTCATTTCTGAGGAAACATGCTCCTCGATTCCCGCCAATACTCCCAGTTCACCTTCTACCGTGACATCGTGAGCATGGGCATATTCAACTACCTTTTTGGTAAGAGCAACATTTTCATTATAAGGAAGAGAGGAACCATCAATCATTACGTTGGAAAATCCATAGTCAACGCAACTTTTAGCAAGTTCAAAGGAATCGCCGTGATCCAAGTTGAGCGCGATCGGAATATTGCTTCCCGCCTCCCGAGCCATCGCCACCGCACCCGGTACCATATAACGAAGCAGCGTCTGGTTGGCATACTGACGAGCCCCTTTTGAGATCTGAAGGATCACCGGTGAATTGCATTCTACACAGGCATTGATAATCGCTTGCAATTGTTCCATATTGTTAAAATTGTAGGCGGGAACGGCATAACCGCCCTTCATTGCCTTTTTAAAGAGTTCCCGGGTATTAACCAAACCTAATTCCTTGAAGCTGACTGCCATGTTGTTTCCTCCTATTGTATTAGATTTTCCTGATTCGCCATTTAATTAATTCTGAACCTATATTTTATCAATCAGATACATTATTCTCAACTTTTTTACTCAAAAAATGGTGTTATAAATTTCAAAGCGTAATTCACATTTGAG
>CAYSWT010000063.1:0-1480 GCA_964434845.1 uncultured Atribacterota bacterium
TAAGGCGTAAGATGAAAAAAATTCAAAACAAGATGCATACACTTGGAGAAAGAATTCAAGAGTATGGCGTGAGGATCTCATCTTTTTATCTTTTCCAACTCAACACCTCAACCTCTCAACAACTCAACATTTTGGTGTTTCCATACTCACATGGTGCCGTTTTCACGGCATGGCGGTCTACCTTCTGTTTGTATTTTACTATTGATAACGGGCTTTGATATCTTTAATGTCATTGTAGATGGTTCCTAAACAATAGAGAGCAACCCCGCCGATAAGAATTCCCAACCCTCCAAGCGCCCCGCCAATGCCTCCCGCCAAGGCCATACCTGTCCATGGCATCATCGGAGCTGATTCTTCAGTGGTTCCTGGAGAGGTCATAAAATTTAAAAAGCGGCCGGCACCGAATAAAGAGAATACAACAACCAATATCCCAAAAACCACAACTATTATTCCTATTACTTTTAAAAATGTCCCCATTGTATCCCCCTCCCGTAAGAGAATATTATTTTTTATTGTATCAAATTATTATCAATTCGTAACCAGTCACTTTTATTCTGCGTTATAAATATTTATTCAGGTAAAATTTTTGCTCAGACTTTGACCTGACATGAGTGTCTTTTGATTTACATCACGTCCTTTCCGGTTATAATAAACAAGCAAACGGAAAGAGAGGTTATTTGAATCCATATGGAGAATTTCGTCCTCCCCCAACAATCCTGGAAACTCATTGTGGTTGGAAGCCAAAACTTTCTTTACCATCCCACCTATCAAATCCTGGTGGACTGCGGTATCGGAAAAGATTTGGCACAAAAACTTGTTCAGCAATGTGGTCCTATCAACAATTTTTTCATTTCCCATTCTCATGCTGACCATTATGGTGGAGTGAAGTACCTCCAAAAAAAATTTAATCTTTCGATCTATACTTCACTTCAAGAAATTCCATTTTTGATCAATCCCGACCTTGAACCCGCCCTACTTTTCGGCGGCTACTACCCGGCTTCCCTCTCCAATCGCTGGTTGTTAGGACCGAGGAACATCGCCGCCCAGGTGGTCGATGAAACTCAATTTCCCAGTATTCAGCTTATCCCCCTTCCGGGCCACACTCCGGGCTTGTTCGGCATCGCCTTGGAAGGAGTTCTCTTCACTTCTGATGCTTTCTTCGGAACTGAAATTTTGGATAAATATCCATTACTCTACCACTACAACCCGGAAATAGCACAGAAGTCTTTGTTGACCATCCGAGATAAATACGAGACATTCATCCCCGCCCATGGTTCAATTGGGAAAAAGGCCGATATTGATCGCAACCTGGCCTGTATTGAATTGGTCTTTCATAGAATCCTCGATTTTCTCCGAAATGGAACCATCGAGTGGGATTCTCTCATCGCTCGGGTATCAAATGTCATTTCGCCAGCAAAAACCTTGGAAAACTACTATCTCAACCGTTCTGCTCTTTGTGGTTATATCAGTGCCTTAGAAC
>CAYSWT010000063.1:1580-10289 GCA_964434845.1 uncultured Atribacterota bacterium
ACAAACCACCATGGATATCGATCGGGAAATAGGGAATGACTATCGGGAAATTGGCTGCGGATTTCAGAACCCTTTCCCTCGCATTACCATCGAACCCTATGGCCATCGTTTTCTACCTATCATGTATGGATGCGAGTGTGGATATGCAGCTGACAGTGAACCCTGGAACGAACCTCATTGTTATTCAAGTAAACAAATTGAGTCATTTGAACCCTGGACTTGGGAACGCTTCGAACAAGCGGAACCGGTCCAAGAGGTGGTCGCTCAGTTTCGATATTTCATCAAACACTATGGGAAAATAATACCAACCGATAGGGCATTTTTTAATCCCCATTATCAGGTTGGAAGAAGTCTTCAAAACTTGGGGTCGGTCATCAATACTGCTTTTTCGATCAAGGGAAGTGAATTTTTCATTCACTATATTGAAAATCCGGAACTGGTTAAATCATTTTATGCCAATATCACGCAGCTTATGCTGCTTTGCCTGCGCTTTTTCCCTCAACTCGACCAGCAGCCCTTGCAGAACACATTCATCGGGAACTGCACCGTATCCATGATTTCTCCCAACCAATATCTGGAATGCAACTATTTCTTCGACCGCCAGATCATGAATTACGCCCAAGCCATTGGAGCCAATTTCTTGATGCACCAAGATTCCGACGTGACTCCCCACCTCGAGAATTATGCTCGCCTGGAATACATCAGCCAGCTCGATGTTGGGCAGGATACGGATTTTGAAACAATCGCCCGTTTGTTCCCGCGGGCATCGGTCAATTGTATTCTCTTTCCTCATTGGGTGTACTCAACCAGCGGGGTAGATATAAAGGATGAATTGCTCCACCTAATGAATATTGGTCGTGCCTTCCCTTCCTTTTCTTTTAGTCTCTATGAAATTGATTCTTTCCTGGCCGATAAAAAAATTTATGAATTTTACGAAATATTCAGAGAATGTGCATTGATATCAAGTCGAAAATAAGCAATGGATCCTTTTGCTTGACATTCCAATTTTTCTATATTATTAATAAAGTGAAAGTAGGCTTTTATCTTGATTTGAGGAATAAAGGAGGGATGTTTTCACCTGAAATGTATATTGATCTCAATATTCCCCAACGCATTGAATTCACAGTAAATAGATTCTCACGCTGTTGGGTAGCATTATATGAAAACGAAAATATTTTATCTAATGAGGTTCCCTCAATGATGACGCATTATTTTTCAAACAGGAGGTGATACGCCAACCTTAAACTATCTATCAATATCAAGGAAAGGAAAACTGGTACAATATTCCAAAATTTCTTTAAAGGAGGGCATATAATGAAATCCTGGTTAACCAAAATTGTTTTCGTTGCTTTTGTTTTGGTTTTGATCTTTTCGGTCAGCGCGTTCGCCAAAAAAGGTGGACCCTATACTGTTGGGTTAAGCAATGGACCATTTACCCATAGCTGGCGGGTGCAGATGATCGAGAGTATTCAACAGGAATTTGAGTTCTACAAAGAAAAAGGCTTAGTGGACAAGCTGATCATTCAGAATGCCGGACCGGATGTCAATACTCAGATCGCACAAATTCGTAACTTGATCACCAGCGGTATCGACCTACTCCTCATCAACCCCAATTCTTCCACGGCTTTAAACCCGGTCATCGAAGAGGCCCAAGAAGAAGGAGTGCTGGTCGTGGTCTATGATATGCCGGTTGACAACGACAAAGTCATCAATGTCTATATGAATCAGGAATGGTGGATGACCCCGCTCACCGAGTGGTTCTGCAAACAAATTAATAGTAAAGGGAATATCGTTTATATCAGCGGTATTGCCGACCAGCCAGGAAACATCATGAGAGACGATGCAGCTATGAAAGTGCTCGCCCAATATCCCGACATCAAGCTTCTGGCTAAAGCCAATGGCAACTGGGATCAGGCAGCCGCCCAACAGGTTATGAGCGACCTTTTGGCCTCATTCCCACAGATTGACGGCGTTCTCACCCAGGACGGCATGACTTTGGGAATCATTCGAGCTTTTGAGGCCGCCGGAAGAAAACTCCCAATAGTCACTGGTGAAACCCAAATCGCGTTCATTAAAAAATGGAAAGAAATGAAAGACAAGGAAGGCTTTTCTACAGTCGGTATTGTCAATCCCCCCGGCTATGTCAACAACGCTCTCGGCATCGGTCTCCGCTTGCTGCAGGGAAAGAAGTTGAAAGCTGAAATTCTGGTCAATGGCCACGTCATTTACACCAAACCAAATCTCACCGTCGACAACAACAATATTGACCAAATCTATGAGAAGTATAAAGACTGGGCCGATTCGTACTATGTCAATTCCTGGTACAGTCAGGAAGAGCTGGATGCTCTATTCGAGTAAAGGTTCATCTTGGACGAGGGCCTATCCACAACTAGCCCTCGTCCAAATTAAAGGATAAGATGAATATATCTTATATTCTTGAAGCCCGAAATATTAAAAAAAGTTTTGATGGAGTTGTTGCTCTCTCCGATGCCAGCTTTACTCTCAATGAAGGAGAAATCTGCGGTCTGGTTGGAGCCAATGGTTCAGGGAAGACTACCTTCGCCCGCATAATCAGCGGGCTTATCAAGCCTGACGCTGGGCAGCTATACCTCTACGGGTCAGAGATCAATTTAAAATCTCACCTTGATGCCGAAAAACTCAATATTTCGATGGTCCATCAGAATCTCAGTCTGATTCCGGAAATGACTGTCTGGGAAAACATTAATCTGGGTCGGGAAAAAGCAACTTCTTGGGGAATCCTCAAGAAAGAAGAGGCAATCATCAGAGCTGAAGAAGCTATTCGTGAATTACAGGTCAACATTTCCCTCTATGAAAAAGTCTCACAATTGGCACCGTCCGAAAAGCAACTTCTGGAAATTGTCAAAGCTCTCTCCCGTCATCCCAAAATCCTCATTCTGGATGAACCCACTGCTTCCCTGGGGTTCAAACAAGTAGAGATTTTGTTCGAAAAATTAAATCAGTTAAAACAGAATCAAGTATCGGTGATTTTCATCTCACACCGGATTTGGGAAATCACTCGGATCTGTGATCGGTTAGTCGCCTTTCGGAACGGCAAAACGGTGGGAGAAATCGATTTTCGGATTCAACCTCGAGATGAACGATTGATTGTGCCCCTCATCACCGGGAAAAAAGAAAATGGGGAAGAAAAAAGTATCCATGAAAAACGGCCAATTCAAAGTTTCGAAACCAGTGACGTCATCCTGGAAGTGGAAAACCTGACAAAAAAAGACAAACTTCACCATATCAGCTTTAAGGTGAGAAAAGGTGAGATTGTCGGCTTGGGAGGTCTAAACGGTCAAGGACAGGAAGAAATCCTATTCATCCTGGCCGGGTATTTAAGAAAAACATCCGGTAAAATTAAAATCGATGGTCAAGAAGTGACCATCAAACACCCCAGCCATACCATCGAACGGGGAGTTTTCCTGGTTCCGGGTGATCGCCAGAAAGAAGGACTCTTTCTCAATCATAGTGTGTTTACCAATCTGATCTACCCCTGGGTGGCGATGAAAAAGCAAAAATTTATCCTTCCCCTGAATAAACTTCGTGAAGAAGCTAACCAATCAATTCATACTATTTCGTTGGTTCCTCCCGATCTCAACAAGCTGGTTTCCCATCTTAGCGGAGGGAACCAGCAAAAAGTGGTGGTTGGAAAATGGTTGTCGCTCTCACCCAAAATTCTTCTTTTGAATGACCCCACCAAGGGAGTCGATGTTGAAACCCGAAGGAATCTTTACCATATCATCACCGATCTGACCGCCAATGGGGTAGCAGTTCTTCTCTACGCCAGTGATAATGAAGAGTTAATCGCCAATTGTGATCGGGTGTTAATCGTCTTTGAAGGTCAAATCGTTGATGAAATCTGCGGGGATGGTATCTGTGAGGAAAATCTGGTCGCCTGTTCATTACGGGTGCAGTAATAGGTGAACAAATGAAAAACGGTTTTAAATTCAAAAATTTCTATCAAAACCCTTCCTTCCCAAGTTTCCTTATTCTGTTAGCCATCATCATCCTTAACGCCTTTCTTCAGCCCAATTTTTTTACATATCGCGCCTTTAAATCCAATTTGCTCACTTTCACTCCCCTTATTTTGACCAGTATCGCCCAAGGACTAATCATTCTGGTGGGATGCGTTGATCTTTCACTGGGAGCTACTATTTCTTTGATTACCGTGCTCATGGCATCGCTTATGGGCGATTCAGTGATGAGTATGCTGCTGGTGGTGTTATGCGGGTCGGGGTTGGCTCTTCTGATGAGCCTGGTTAATGGCTTTATCATCAGTTATTTTGGACCTCCTCCCCTGCTCACCACCTATGCCACATCGGTATTGTGGTTTGGTATTGCTCTCTTTTTCATGCCCACACCAGGGGGTTACATTCCCAGCGCTTTTAGTAAAATGTATCGAAGTGAACTTTTCCTCCGCTTCCCAGTCGCACTGATCTTTCTCGTCGGAGCTTTTCTCCTTCTTTATTTTATCAGCAAGCTCAAGTTTTACAAACACATTTATGCAGTGGGCGGGAACGAGGATGCCACCTACGCCAATGGAGTAAATGTTTTTACTACCAAAATCAAGGTGTTTCTGCTGAGCGGTTTGTTTGTCGCTCTGGCGGCAGTATGCGTCGTGGCTCAGACTGCAACCGGTGATGCCCGAAGTGGATTAGGGTATAGCCTGAATTCGGTTGCTGCATCAATCATCGGTGGCCTTTCTTTCTCAGGCGGGAAAGGGAGCATCGCTGGGCCGATCATGGGAGGTTTAATATTGGGGCTTCTTATTAACGTTTTATATTTTGCCAATATCACGTCTTTTTATCAAGAATTCATGAAAGGAATCATCATTATCTTCTCCCTGGCCATCGGAGCTATACCCAAATACCTGAAAACCAGATCACTCTAAAAAGGGGGGAGGAAAAATTTCGATGAAAAACAACTCACAAAGTTCGATATTAGAAAGAAATGTGGTTAAGAATGTATTCTTTGCAAAATTAGCCATATCGTTTTACGCGATCATTCTTCTTTTCGTTTTGGGAGAGATCATCCTTCCTGGTTTTATAAGCTTTTCTCACGTGATGTCGGTTTTGCGGCTCTCGGTTTTTCTGGGGATCGTCGCCCTTGGTCAAACTTTGGTGGTGATATCTGGAAACGAGGGAGTCGATCTATCGGTTGGTTCGGTGCTCTCTATTGGTGTGGTTTTATCTGCTTATTTCCTAAATGGACAAAATATCAACATCCCCAAAGCCCTCCTGCTCACTCCGGCGGTTGGACTTGGTTTTGGCCTGGTCAGTGGACTCGCCATCTCTTACATCGAAATCCCACCGATCATTATGACCTTAGCCATGGCGAGCGTGGTGGAAGGAACCTCACTCATCATCACTAAAGGATTCCCAACCGGTAATGCTCCCCCCTTCTTGGAAGTCATCGGCAATGGCAAAATATTCGATATCCCCTATCTGATATTGGTTTGGATTGTACTGATCATACTCTCCTCTCTGGTTTTGAAAAAAACGAAATGGGGGAATATTTTATATGGTGTTGGCTCCAATAGCTTGACCGCCGAGCTGAGCGGGGTAATGGTCAAGCGATTCCGGGTTTTTGTCTATGGAATCTGTGGAGCTATAGCAGCTTTTGCTGGTCTCTTTTTGCTCAGTTACACCGGAACCCCCTATTTAAATCTGGGAGCCAATTATACCATGCCTTCCATTGCTTCTCTCGCTATTGGAGGAATTTCCCTCGCTGGAGGGAATGGAAATTATATCGGAGCAGTGACCGGATGTATCATCTTGACCACCCTGAACAGCATCCTGGTAGCCCTCCGTACCACCGAAGCCGTCCGCCAGATCACCTTCGGCTTACTCCTCCTCATTCTGATCATCGCCTATACCGGACGACGAAAAAAGTAGTCATAAAAGTTTGAACGGCCGAAGGTCAGTGCAGTGTATTGCAATTTGTAATCACTTTCCCATTTTAAAGGAATCCATTTCACTGGTTCTCAATAAATGCCAGCGCCATTGACAAGTTTGGAATACCAGTGCGTCCACCCAATTTGGTACACTTAATGGCAGCGACAGCATTGGCAAAGCGAGCGGTATACCTAATATCCCAACCCCGGAGAAGACCGAAAACAAAGGCGCCGTGAAAAACATCCCCACAACCGGTGGTGTCAACTACTGTGACCTTGAATCCGGGAACGTAAAAAGTTTGATTCCCGACTCGACCTAAGCATCCTTTATCACCCAGGGTAATGATTACGATCTCCGGACCATAGGCAGCGATTTTCTCTGCAGCTATTGCCGGATCGGTCGGATGAAAATTCCGGGCAAACGTTTCTGACCCAATCAAGACATCAACTTGACGAACCAGCTTCTCCCGGGCAGCATCCCAATCATCAATATCCAATACGATTTTCCTCCCAGTTTTTTCATGGAAATAACGAGCCGATTCGAGGGCAGTTTCCGGTTCATGGGCATCTAAATGTAGTATCTTCCCCAAACAGAGAAAAGACGGATCAAGTTCATCGAGCCGCAAAGGGGATAGATTTTTATACCAGAAAATGGTTCTCTTTCCACTCTTCTGATCGATGATACAAAAAGCGGTCAGGCTTGATCCACCCTTTTCGACCACTACTTGGCTGATATCAACCCCTTCTTCCACGAACTCATTGCACACAAATCTCCCGGGTTCATCGTCTCCCACCTTCCCCACAAAGGATACCTTCGCACCCAGGCGTGCCATAGTTACTAATGCAGTAGCCACCTCACCCCCACCCTGACGAAGAAACTCTGTCATCCGCACCCGTTGGTCAAGTTGGGGATAGGAGGGAACAATCCCCAGAGAATCGGCGGCAACGTGCCCTACACCAATCACATCAAATTGGATCATACCTTTTCCTCAATCAGCACAAATGTATT
Source organism: uncultured Atribacterota bacterium (assembly GCA_964434845.1). GTDB lineage: Bacteria > Atribacterota > Atribacteria > Atribacterales > Atribacteraceae > CAYSWT01. Next base: position 8,504 of record CAYSWT010000063.1, read on the forward strand.
CTATTCCATAAAAATCGCACAACAGCTTTAATTCCTGTGACACATCACCAAACGCCATCGCCAGATGGTGAGAGAAACCGTGCTGCAAAATCAGCTGATTAAGACGGGTGTAGTTTTTCACTTCAACATCACTGGCCGAGTAGAGAATGCCGCGAGCGGTATCAGGACGGCTTTCCCCGGTGAACACCAATAATTTAAAGAATCCGTTTTCATCCTCGACCAGGTTGAGACCGGTTTTTATTCCATACTGGAATTGTCCGATCAAAGCTGGTCCGACCCGGAATCCACCCTGACGATCGGGGCTTTTTTCGGCAATGGCATCATTAACCCGGACTGAGCTGTTCATGATTTTCGCTTTTAATTCCTCCGAACAGGGTCCACCCAATCCGCATTCGTTGGAGGCCATCATACCGGGTATTCCCACTCCGCAATGGCCGAGCTGAACAATAGAACTTCCACCGGTATAATTGACAAAATCAAGACAGGCACTGGGTTGGCCGGAAAGGTAAGCACCTATCGATTGGGCAACTGCAGTTGGCCAGTCTCCTTCGCACCCAGCTCCGGAAATATCACCTTTACCTAATAGCCATCCAATGGTGAAACAGGGAGCCACTCCAATATAGGGCTCCCCCATTTCCGGCCAGCAACGAAAGGCACAGGAGGTAAAACCGTTGGCTCGAATGAGAGCGTTAAAGCTGTGATAGAGTCGAGCAGCTTTTCTCACCATCTCCTCATCTACCATTACCAGTCGTGCCGTTTTCATTTCTTCTGTGGTGCGATGGACATCGTCTTCGCCAAAGGTGACTTCACCCAAGTATCCCCGAGCCACCCCAGATCGGTAGACTTCCATCACCGCCGTCCAGTCGATGGTTTCTATCTGTGTCCCAAAAACTTTCGCGAAATTGAGTTGATTGCCGCTTGCCGAATGGAACCCGCCTGGAGCATCGCCGAAACGCCCTAAGCAGTCGTTCCGTAAGGCCTTAATGGTTCGAAAAACTCGCAGTAGTTTTTTCAATTCGTCCTGGAAATGAGTGTCTTTAGGCCAGCCGCCTAAGGGGAATATGGTACGACCAATACGTTTGGCCACATAATTGTTCATGATCACCCCACACCAGGCATTGGTGGTCCACTCGGGAACATCAAGCAGGATTTCCTGAGGGGCAGTGACAATCATGGGAATATTGAATAAATAAGGATCGTTTGCCAGGGTTAAAAAGGTGTTTCCGTTGGGGAAAGCACTATCGAGGACGATAATTGCATCCACTCGTTCCCGGGTAAAAACCACAGCTGCTTTTTTCATCTCATAAGGACTGAAAACCCTCTCCGGGTAAAATATCGATTCCGGATGGATGAGCCCTTCCTGCTTGAGCGAATCGAAGAGTGCTCGGAATTGTTCTTCTACCTCAATCTTTCCGGGAGTGCTGAAAACTTTGATTGAATTCGCAACCAGGCCGATCTTGGGAATCATTTTTTGGACAAAATTTGTTCGATCATTCATTTGAAAAGCCCTCCTAAAAAACAATGAGTAGAATGCATCTCTATCCTGGAAATACCGTGAGTCGTGAGCCGTAAGGAGCTGTGGAACTGAGGAACTGTGGAAGTGTGGAAGTGAAAAAGCTTTAATAATCCACCCTCAACCTCATCTTCTCTCCATCTGCCCTTATCCAACTCAACACCTCAACGACTCAACACCTCAACATTTTGGTATTTCCATCCTCATATGGTGCTGCAAAGCAGCATGGCGGTCTATCCTGGAAACTGTCACAGGATTCGATGTTAATCGTCA
>CAYSWT010000064.1:0-10016 GCA_964434845.1 uncultured Atribacterota bacterium
CAATTTAGTGCACTTTTAAATTTTAGATGAGTGCACTTTTAAAACTTAAATGACAGGGATGGTGAGATAACTTGACAATCGAATCTGTAAACGTTATCATATTTAACAAAAAGGAATAGAGAATGAAAGATAAAATTGTCACCATAAAAGACGTCGCTTTCGAAGCAGGGGTATCGGTAGCAACCGCGAGCCGGGCTTTGGCGGGTTATGGCTACGTCAAAGAAAACACACGAAGAAAAGTCCTTGAAGCCGCGAAAAAAATAGATTATCATTACAACTTAGTCGCCAAAAGCCTCCGTACGAACAAGACACAGACCATCGGATATCTCTTACCAGATATCACTAACCCTTTTTTTGCTGATATTGCACGAGGTATTCAAGATTTTGCCTTTTCCCGGGGATATACGGTGATTATTTGTAATAATGATAACGATAACATAAAAACCCAATTATTGATGAAAATGTTCATTCGAAACCGGGTGGGGGGTATTATTTACTCAACCCCGTATAATGATGCTTTGAAACAGATGGTAGAAACAACCAGGAAAAACGGAATTCCCACGGTCAATTGTTACGGGTCAACCCGTATTAACGCTTCCGATGTAATAACCGCTGATGCCACCATGGGCTGCTATAAGGCTATGAAGTACTTACTTGAGTTGGGTCACCGCCACATCGCCATCTTGAAAGTACGGGGAAGCGGTATCAGCAAACGACGTCTGGAGGGATGTAAAAAGGCTTTTACCGAGTTCGGCCTAGAGATGAACCCCGACCTGATTGTGGAAGCGGATGATTTTACCCAGAGAAGCGGTTTCCGTAGTGCCAAATTATTATTCAACCAGCCGAACATCCCTTCCGCCCTGTTTGCCTTCAGCGAACAATTAGCCATGGGTGTTTTGAAGGCGGCCAAAAGTGAGGGGATTGCCATTCCCCGGGATATGTCCCTGATTGGAGTGGATGATATGATAGCTGACTTGTTGGATCCTCCCCTGACCAGTCTGTCCATCCCGACCTATGAAGTGGGACACGCCGCCGCCTCTCTTTTATTTGATCGCATTGAAAAAAGAAAGAATGACTCACCCCCCCGGTGTATGTTGATGGATGAAACCCTTACCGTCCGGGATTCAACCGGTAGTTTAAGGACAGCCATTTCGTTGTGATACCACGCGCGTCTTGAACGCGCTTTTATTCAAGGAGGGGAAGATGGAACAAAAAAAATCTCTCATTTTTCTCCTGGTTATTCCCTTTTCATTTTTCTTCGTCAGTCACCTGCTTCCTTTCTTCTACGGTATCGGACTCTCCTTTTTTGACTGGAGAGGGGTATATGTCGGTATGAAAAATTACGTGGCTGTCCTCTATGACTAGACTTTTTGGGATTCCATCAAGTTCACCCTGTTCTACAGTGGGATTGTGGCTTTAAGCATGACTTTTATCGGGCTTTTTATTGGAGTTTTCATTAATTCGCTTGGTTTCGGCCAGGGCTTTGCCAAATCGGTACTGTTGATTCCCTGGGCTATATCCCTGACCGCTTGGGGCCTTTTAGCACAAATCGCTCTCAGCCAACAGTTCGGGGTGGTGAACGACCTCCTCCTGAGTTTCGGATTCATTCAGAGCCGTCTCTCCTGGCTGGGAGATCCAGTCATGGCCAGGGCGTCGGTGATTTTAGCCCGTATCTTCCGGGACGTCTGGTTCAGCGGGCTGTTGTTTCTCGCCGCCTGTCAGCTCATACCAGTTGAACTTTACGAGGAAAGCCGGGTGGCGGGGGCCGGGATCATACAAAACTTTATTTACGTGACCCTCCCATCGCTCAGACCGACCATGCTCTTTGTGGGAACCATTCTCTTCATCTTTTCTCTCCAGGAGTTCGACCTCATCTTCTCTCTTACCGGTGGAGGTCCAGGATTTGCCACCGAAGTGGCTTCCTTGAATATTTACCGTCATGGCATTCGCTACGGGAACTACGAATATGGGATCGCCGTCTCCACCATCTGGAGCCTGTTCATCTCTGCTTTCGTGGTTACCATATTCGCTCCGTTGCAAAGGAGGGTGATTGAACAATGAAAAAAAAGAAAAAACTTCGTGTTCAGATTGTACTCCAGGCGATCGGACTTGCTTTCATCGCCCTTTTAACCATCTTCCCGATCTACTGGACTTTGAATGTCTCCCTGTTGCCGGAAGCGGAAATCATGCGGACCAAGCCACATTACTTTCCTCCTCCCTCCCTGGCAACCCTGAACTCATATATTGATATTTTTACCAAGTATGATGTATTGAAAAATATGGCTAATTCCATCTTCATCGTTGTCCTCGCTTCATTCATCACCCTTATTTTCAGTTTTTCCGTCGCCTATGCGTTAGTCAAATATACTTTCAAATGGAAAAAACCTTTCTCTATGGGATTATCTGGCTCGTGGCTCTTCCCTGGATTGTCTATGTCCTCCCCATCTTCCAGGTAGCCAATAGTCTGCGGTTACTTGATACCCACCTATTGCTCATTATGCTCTACGGGTTCAGCGGCATCCCCCTTTTTTCCTGGTTTGCCCTTCCTTATGTATACGATTTTCCAAACGAATTGATTGACGCTGGGCGGCTGGACGGGTGCAGTGAGTGGGGAATCGTTCTTCGCATTGTTTTTCCCGCCTTGAAAAACGCCCTGTTTGCCCTGTTTATCCTTCGATTTGTCTGGGCTTACAACGACCTTTTGTATTCCCTTTCCTTTACCTTCCACCGGGCAAAAATGATCATGCCCACCTTACTTGAATTTCCCGGGTATACGGACATGCCGTTTGCTAAAATGGCGGCTGGCGGTTTTATCGCGGTGCTCCCCATTCTTTTAATCGTCATCTTTTTTCAGAATTACGTGATCAGCGGGTTGACCGGGAGGACTTTCAAATAGCAAGGAGGGGGGTGGTTGCCGGAAAAACCCATCCTATCGGTCTTTCAAATGTAAAAAACATACAAAGGAGGTTTAATCTGTTATGTTCAGAAAAGTGCTCATTAGTTTAATAATGGCAGCGGTTATGCTGGCCGGAACAGCTCTCGCCGGAGCCGCCTCGAAGGTGGTTTTCTATACCCCGGCCTGGGGTATTGACCAAGCAGAGGAAATCATTACTCTTTTCGAAAAGGAGAACCCGGACGTAAAGGTGGAGCTTATTAGGGGTCCATCCACCTGGGACGGACACGTGGGACGGGTTTCACTGTGGATCCGGACCAAATATCCGGGTGCGGATGTTATTTATAATGACGACGTCTTCACCCTTGACGGAGCCTATTTTGGGGTATGGGAAGATCTCACACCGTATTTGTCGGAAGAGGAAATCAATGATCTGGTCGGGTTACAAAAAGAATACATGAAGATTCATGGTGGCATATACCGGATTCCCTGGTGGAATGGGATGAGTTATATGTATTATCGGAAGGATATGCTGGGGAAAGCCGGTCTGACTCCGCCTGCTACCTGGGAAGAATTCCTGGAAACTGGCCGACGCTTCACCACTGATGTGAACGGAGACGGAGAAATTGACCAGTGGGGTTACCTCACCCAGGGAACACCGGGAGAAATGTACAACAACTTCGTTGAGTTCCTCTACCAGGCGGGAGGTGATGAGTGGGAACTGGCCCCGGATGGGACTCCGGACTCAAGGGCTGTTAAAGCACTTTCCTTTATGACCGAGATCTACAACACCACGGCTCCACCGGCACTATCCGCTATTGGCTACGATGAAAGCCGGGCTCTATTACGAGAGGGAAAAGTGGCCATGCTCCGCGACTGGGCGGATATGGGACGGATTGCCGCCCGTGATGGATTGCAGGACAAGATCGGGGTCATGAATTTCCCTGCCGGCCCGGGAGGACCCTATGGTATTGGTCATTGCTGGGGACCGGTGGTTAATAAGTACGGAGAGAACTTCCAGAAAAACAAAAAGGCGGTCATCGATTTCGTACGGTTCATGATGCGGCCGGAAATCCACACCATCACCGCCGTCCTGGAAGGACCGGCCCTTAATTCGGTACTGGCCAATGAGACGTTTATGGCCCGGTTGGCCGAAGCCAACATCGTAATTCCCTACTTCGAAAAATTCCTGGAATTCCGGAAAGTACGTAAATTTCCGGCCGGGAACTCTACTCCCTATCACGAGGGTATCGGGAAGATCGTCACCAAGGCCGCTATCACCAGAGAACAAAACGTGGAAAAGACTCTGATCGAGCTACAAAAGTGGATTGACCCCCTGATTAAAGAACTCCGGTAATACAGTCACCTGGTCCTGGTTGGCATCCCTGCTCGGGATCGAGCCTGGCAGGGATGCACCTTTTGAGGAAGAAAAACTCATGAATTCCAAAGAGAGAATTTTGAGTGCTATACACCGAGAAAAGCCCGACCGTATCCCCAGCGATATCTGGGCAACCCCAGAAGTCATGGAAAATCTTAAGAAACACTTCGGTGTGGATAGTGAACGCGCGATATGGGAAAAATTGAGTATTGACAAAATGGTCAACCTCACTCCAGCTCCCTTGGGTATACCGGTTACTTCCCATTACACCGGTCCCAGCCCGGCCCCGAATGAGGATATCTGGGGAGTGAAATACCTGGCTAAAAGTTACGCCGGGGGGCAAGGGTTTTATTGGGAAATGTGTTCTCATCCGCTTGCCGAACTTGACACTATCGAGGCAGTCAAGACCGATTACCGTTTTCCCCGCGCCGATGAGTTCGATTTTTCCACGCTCAAAGAAAACTGCCGTGAGTACACCGAATATGCTATTCAGTGTGGCTATATCTCTCCCTTTTATATTTTCAACAATATCCGGGGACTCGAAAAATCTCTGATAGATTTAGCTTTCAACCGAGAATACGCTCATTATGTAATTGACTGCATTAGCGATTTCTTCTATGCCTTCCATGAACGGCTTTTTGAGGCGGGAGGGAGTCTCATCGACGTAGCCGAAGTGACTGACGATTTTGGAATGCAATCGGGATTACTCATCAGTATAGACATGTTCCGGGAATTTTTTCGGCCCCACTACCGTCGTTTCATCAAACTACTGAAAGACTTCAATATCCTGGTCTTTCATCACGATGACGGTGCTATGGTCCCTCTCATTCCGGAACTCATTGACTTGGGAATAGATGTACTTAACCCGGTTCAGTGGAGACTTCCAGGAATGGATCCGGACAGGCTTAAGAAGAATTATGGAACAAAATTGTGTTTCCACGGCGGAGTCGACAACCAGCACACCCTTCCTTTCGGAAGTCCAAAAGAGGTAGAGAAAGAAGTTCAATTTCTATTCGATACATTAGCCTCCGACGGAACTGGCTATATTGTGGCTCCATGTCATAATCTCCAGTCCATCACCCCCATGAAAAATATCATTACGCTCTATGAAACGGTTCGCTCTCTAGGAACCCGGTGAAAGATCCCAGGACTTAAGGAGAACCTGATGAGTACATCCAGAGAACAGATATTGAATGTTCTGCACAGACGTAATTCGGGAAGGATCCCGCTTGCCGCGTATTCGTTTTTACTCTTCCGGGGCAAAACGGAGCGTTCCCTCAGAAATCGTGGGTGTGGCCTTATCCACTTCGAAAAAGCCTTCACCACGTTCCTGAACAATATTGAGATCAGCACCAAGGATGCTTGGGAAAACGGGACCCGGGTACTCTACCGGCGGTATAAGACACCGGTTGGCGAACTCACGGAAAAAGTACAAGTCGACCCTGCCTACCACAGTCAATGGATACAGGAATACCTGATCAAAAAACCCGATGATTATAGGATCGCCTGTTATATCGCGGAAAACACCGTCTATTGTCCAAACACCGATCTTTTTTTGGAGGCAGAGGATAATCTTGGAGAAGATGGAATCATAGTGGCCAACCTGGACCGGCTTCCTTTTCAGAAGACCCTCATTGAATTGGCCGGTACCGAGCGTCTGTGCTTTGATCTCTCTGATAACCCAGAAGTGGTGGAGGAGTTATTCCAGGTTCTGACGACAAAACAGGAGGAAATGTATCGCCTCGCCATCGATTCCCCAGCGGCGATTATCCACACCTGGGACAATATTACGGAAGACATCACCTCCCCCCGATTATTTGAGCGGTATTGTCTTCCCTTGTATCAACGGTACCAGGAGATGATTCACCGAAACAAGAAGCTTTTCATGGTCCACATGGATGGAAAACTTGCCCACCTCAAGAATTTGATCGCCCAATCCGGGATCGATGTTATCGAGTCGTTTTCTCTGCCGGATACTGGAGGGAACCTCCCGCCAGAAGAAATTGGAAATACCTGGCCGGACAAGGCGATCATGGCCAATGTCCCGGCTTTTCTATGCTACCGGGACGAGGCGTTTATCGAGCGATATATCGCCGACCTCATCACAAGGGTCCCCCGGGAAAGATTCATGCTGTGTGTGAGTGAGGATTTGCCGCAACCGTTTTGGAAAAAAACCCTATCACTCATTGATAAAGCTCTGAAACACTCTGGTTGAGTTGTGGAATACGGTTGATGCATAAAAAATTTTAGCCGGGGAAACGGGGGACGGGATTTGGGGGATCGCTACCCGTGATTCCCCAGAAAGGAGAACACAATGACCAAAATTGTTTTCATCGGGGCGGGAAGCCTGGTTTTTTCCCAGAAAATCATGATGGACATCCTCTCTTTTCAAGCCCTCAGGGATGCCCATTTTGAGCTGGTGGATATTAATTCCAAGCGTCTGGAATACGCCCGCCGGGTGGCGGAGAGAATCGTGAGGGAAGGCAATTATCCGGCCACTGTACACGCCACAAGAGATAGGAGAGAAGCTCTTTTGGGAGCGGATTATGTCTTGATCATGATCCTGGTGGGGGGGATCGACGTCATCCGCCATGATATCGAGATACCCCTGCGCTACGGAGTCGATCAATGTATCGGCGATACCCTGGGGCCGGGTGGAGTGTTCCGTGCCCTGCGGACCGTTCCGGTTATCCTGGACATCGCCCGGGATGTAGAAGAACTCTGCCCGAATGCCTATATTCTTAACTATACCAATCCCATGGCCATGATCTGCTGGGCTTTGAATGAGGCAAGCGGGGTGAAGAATGTCGGTCTGTGTCACAGTGTACAGGGAACCGCGGTCCAGCTCGCCGAAGCCCTGGGAGTCCCATTTCACGAAGTGACGTACTGGGTAGCCGGGATCAACCATCAAGCCTGGTTTCTGGAGTTCAGGTGGCAAGGAAAAGATGCCTATCCTCTACTACGAGAGAAGATAAACGACCCGGCGATCTATCAAAAGGACACCACCCGTATCGAGATGTTCAAACATCTGGGCTACTTTGTGACCGAATCGAGCGGTCACAATTCTGAGTACAATCCCTGGTTCAGAAAGCGCAAGGATCTCCTGGAGCGGTATACCCCGGGTGGGGGCTGGAACGGGGAAACCGGGTATATTTTAAAACTCTATGGGGCTGATCGGGAAAATTACGATCAGGAACTGGAAAAAATCGCCAACGGGCAGGAACCGCTCAAATTCGAAAGAAGCGACGAGTATGGGGCTTATATCATGAACGCCCTGGAAACCGGGGAGACGTTCCGGATAAATGGAAACGTCAGTAATACCGGCCTGATTACCAATCTCCCCGATGGTTGTTGCGTGGAGGTTCCCTGTTATGTAGACCGGCACGGTATCAACCCCTGTTTTGTGGGCAACCTGCCTCACCACTTGGCTGCGTTAAACAAAACCAACGTGAGTGTCCAGGAATTGACCGTCAAAGCTATTCTCAACCGGGACCGGGATATGGTGTACTATGCACTGGTTCATGACCCGCTTACCGCCGCTGTTTTGTCCCTGGAAGAAATCCACCAGATGGTGGAGGACATGTTCAAGGCGGAACAAGAATGGCTGTATCATTTTTTTCGCCCCTGAAAGGAGTTGGATATTTCACACGGCTACAAATATCTTCTCACTTCAAGGCAGCAGCCAGGAGGATGCGACCGGTCGATTTTCCTTCCCGGCGATAGGAATAGAAGAGATCGGTCCGGCAGGAGGTGCAGTATGGTATGAGGTCGATATGTTCAGAGAGTATACCAAGTTCAATAAGCTCCGAGAAGATAAAACCTCTTAAATCAATAGTATATTGGTAGTGGTTTTTTTGGATGAGGTACAGAGATGCTGCGCGTCGATTTTGAAATTGTCGGGCGACTTCTTCTCCAACCTGAAAACAGCATGGTCCAATTGCTGGTCCGATTCCCACCCATATATCGTTAGCACAGGAAGAAAAACGTTGAGTCAGGCAAGAAAGAACTTTCAAGTGAATATCCTGGATAAGCCCTCCCCATCCAACATGAACCACTGCCACTATTGGTTGAGCCGGATCATAATACAGGAGAGGAGCGCAATCGGCGACAAGAATGCCGATCCAGATTCCTTTTTTGAGAGACAGAACGGCATCGGCAGTGAAGGTTTCATGCGATTCATCTGAAAAACTGTCATCGATCACGGCAATGTCGGATCCATGAATCTGACGGGGAATCACCAGTCGTGAGTCGGGCATTCCAAAGTATTCGAGGAATTTCTTTTGGTCTGACCCTTCAAAAAAATTGAAAGGATACTCACGAGTGGTTAATACATGCTTCAAATGAGAGAAGCGAAGAAAAGATGGAAATTGGAGATAATACCCCTCAGAGGGTATCTGAGGACTCATTTTTAAAACGGATTACACGAGCCGGAACTCCGGCGGCGATCGCATTGGGGGGGAGATCTTTATTCACCAGAGAAAAGGCGGCAACCGTGGTATTGTCACCGATTTCCACCCCAGCCAAGACCAGGGAACAAGCGCCTATCATTACATTTTTACCGATTTTCACCTTCCCGGTACGAAACTCTTCGATCAGAAATTCATGAGTGAGGATGGTGGTGCGATATCCCAATATGCTATTCTCGCCGATTTCAATGAGTTCGGGAAAAAAGCAATCGAGAACAACCGAAAGCGCCAGGCTGGCACCTCTATGAATTTTAGCTCCAATTGCCCGATATAAAAGGTTTTTCAATCGTAACGAAGGGGAAAAACCAAAAATGAAGATGACCAAGGTATTCAGAATGACGATGAGAGGATTTTTGACCTTGTACCAATAGTAGAGGCTGTTATACTGATCAACCTTCAGGCGGATTTCAGTTCGCCGTGAGCCCATTGCTGCCTCCGCTTTGACAGAAAAAATACCAGGAAAAAGAGATTAATGATGATATTCTGAACAATAATGATATAGATACGGGAATCATGAATCATATAATTTAACTGAGCAGTGGGATAGGTATTGAACCGATAATCAAAGAGATCGTTGATGAACAACCATGCAATCGCGATGATGATCTGCCAGAGTTGCCATTTTTTTACGAACGGGAGAATCAGTAAAGATTGCAATGCCATCACCGCATGCATGAATACCAACATTAAATTCAGCGAGCTCAATTGAAAAGTGAGTGTCACATTCCCAAACAAAGGGATCACCGACTGAACACCGGCGGGAAGAAACAACTCTGAGAAAAGGGGAATGGTTGTGATCGTCCAGAGACCATATTTAACGGTATTGGTAATGACCAGGAGATTGAGAAGGTCATTTGATTTTTTATGCTTAATCAAAATAAAAGCAATGATGAACAGGGTATCATAGAGTGGACAATCGGGAACAAACACCCACTTGTACCACGGGGTCGCCAGAAATTGATCCCAGTAAAAATAATAACCGTAAATGGAGCTTATGATGTTTCCAATAATAATAAAGAGATAAAGCGGTCGAAAATCGTAAAAATAATCAAGGGGTCGCTTTTCCATAATTTTGTATTTTACCATAGAATCCTTTGTTGTAAGCTATTTTTCCACTAAATGAAACAAATTCCCTCCTCTTATTCCTAAAGAATTTCACATAACAATATATAAATAAAAGGTTAATGAAAATTAAAAAACCCCTTCCCTCCTGTTTCATATCAGAAAGAAGGGGTTATAATTTCAATATGGTGGAGGCGGCGGGAGTCGAACCCGCGTC
>CAYSWT010000065.1:0-9885 GCA_964434845.1 uncultured Atribacterota bacterium
AATCCCTTTATCCAAAAGGAGAGGTCCGAATAGGGTGATGACTGAGTCCCTTTAAACTTTTTACCTTTTACATTTCACTTCATTTTCAGAACAACTCAAGGAAATTTAAATATGATATATTTAATATCATAAATTGATGTTGAAATGAAGGAGAATGGATTGTGAGCGAGGGATGGATACTATTGCTGCAGCATTTTTCGAATCCGTTTTTTGATGTTCTCTTTCGATTTTTTTCATTTTTGGGGTCAGAAATTTTTTATTTACTCTTTCTCTCCTTTATCTATTGGTGCCTGAACAAAAAGCTGGCCATTCGTTTGGGTATGGTCATTTTTATTTCGATGTATGTCAATTTTACTTTGAAGGATGTATTTCACCTTCCCCGCCCAGATCATCCCAATCTGCGGATTTTGGAGAATCCGGAAGGGGAGTCCTTTCCCAGCGGACATGCCCAGTCGGTTGCGACCGTTTCCTTTTTCCTTACCCGAAATTATCCCAAACCGCTTTTCTACATGATAGCAATCGCTATCACCACTCTGGTTTCGCTTTCCCGGGTGTATTTGGGAGTGCATTACCCTCGGGATGTCATTGTCGGGAGCCTGTTGGGATTGGGAATCGCCTATCTCTTCTGGTATCTCAATGAAAAAGTTGAAAAACAGCGTTTAAATCTTTCCCTCTGGTGGTTAATGCTTTTATCGCTTGCCGTGGGGGGATTGCTTTATTTTTTTTCCACTGGTACCTTATCAATCCGGGTCGCTGGCTCTCTGACCGGTATCTTCTGTGGTTCACTCTTAGAAAAAACCTATGTTGGTTTTCAGGAAAAAGTGACAGTGAGAGCCCGTTTTTTCCGTTACTTATGTGGGGTTGCCACGATTGTCGCCCTCTATATTTTGTTGAAACAAATCTTTCCGGTGTCTCATCCCGGTTTATATCTTCGTTATTTTATTCTGAATTTCTGGATCGTTTTTATCATGCCTTTTCTTTTCCAGTGGACAGCAGACTATTCGCAAACAACGAGGAGGATTGAACATGAAAGAAGTGGAAAAAATCGAAAACCAGCTGGATGATTTTCATTATGAAGCTCGAAAAAATGCCTTTCTGGAACTCAAGGCTTGGGCGGAACGGGGAGAAATTTCTTTTCCGGAACCCTCTCCCCAGGTCAATCTCCATTTTCATACCTTCTTTTCTTTCAATGCTTATGGATATTCGCCGCTTCATATCATCTGGTGTTCCCGAATAGCGGGACTGGCGATGGCGGGAAGCGTTGACTTCGATGTTTTGGATGCGATGGAGGAATTCCTCTGGGGCGGCTTCGAGATCGGACTGCCTGTAAGCAGTGGGATCGAGACCCGGATCTATCTAACCGAATATTATGACCGTGAGTTAAGTTCGCCTAAAGAGCCGGGAGTAGCGTATTTTATGGGGAACGGTTTTACCCGTCTTCCCCAACCGGGAACCGAGGCAGAAAACACCCTCCGGCTCTTAAAAGATACCGCACAAAGAAGGAACCGCAAGGTTTTAGAGAGAGTCAATGCCTATCTCCAACCAGTAAGCATCGATTTAGATAAAGATGTTCTCCCTTTAACACCCTCTGGTAATCCAACCGAAAGACATCTGGTGATGGCGTATGATCTGAAAGCAGAAGCAATTTTTCCCGATCGGAATCAATGTATTCAGTTTTGGTCAGAACACCTGGAGCTCTCTCCGGAGAAAATCGATGATTATTTGAACCGCAAACCTGGTTTTTACGATTTTGTTCGATCCAAGCTGATGAAATACGGCGGTGTAGGGTATGTCAAACCTGACGTCGGTGATTTTCCCGATATCGACCGAGTAAATCGAATGATTTGGGATCTGGGGGCGATACCATCTTTTTCCTGGTTGGATGGGACGAGGAGTGGTGAAAAAAACCCCCGGGAATTACTGGATTTTTGCCAAGGAAAGGGGGTCGAAACTCTGTTTATCGTCCCCGATCGCAACTGGGATCTACCGGATCAGGAAGAGAGCCGTCTGAAGCTTCACAAACTCTATGAAGTTGTGGAGGAAGCTAAAAAACGCGACTTCCCCATCTTTGTCGGCACTGAATTGAATAAATTTGGACAAAAATTTGTGGATGAATTCAATTCTCGTGCTCTCGCTCCCATCGCTTCCTATTTTTTAAATAGTGCCTGGATCCTCTGGGGTCATATACTGATGGAGATGTCTTCTCAACGGGGTTATACCAGTGAATGGGCAAAGAAAAACTTCTCTCATCGGCGAGAGAAGAATGCGTTTTACGCCCGACTCGGTCAAGTGACTCCCGCCTACCGGGATCAAATAAAAATAATCAAAGAACTTTCAACCTCGGAGCTCAAAAACCGATGGGCATGATTTTAGTCGTTACTCCCAACCCGTGTATCGATAAGACCCTTTTTGTAGAAAGCATTGAGCCTCAAACCAAGATCAAGGTACAGAATATGAAAGAAATCGCTGGTGGGAAAGGCTCCAACGTCAGTCGGGTACTGCGCCGCCTCGGCCTCGAAGTCGGGCATTTTGTTCTCCTTGGGGGATACACCGGTGAGAGGCTCCGGCTTTTAATGGAGCGGGATGGGGTTACACTCTTTCCGGCCTGGATCTCCCACCCCACCCGGTTGGTCACCACGGTGGTTGATCGAGAATGGCGGCAGGTAGTATATTTTGAACCCGGTCCAGCCATCACCCGGCAAGAAATGGATCATATTATCGTTTCTTTTCAAAAAGCATTATTGGCGTCAGATATGGCGGTTTTTTGTGGGAGTGTTTCCCATGACAGTGCAAACTCGATTTACTTTGAAATGATCCAGAGAGCGAAAAAGATGGGAAAGAAAACCATCATTGACAGTCGTGGTAAGCCGCTTTCTGAAGCCCTAAAAGCCGCTCCCTGGATGGTGAAGATGAACCGGGAGGAAGCTGAAGAAACCCTGGGAGAAAAAGTGAGAACCGATCGTGATTTCATCGAGTTCTATAAATTCCTGGCTGAAAAAGGGGTCGAGTATCTCATTCTGACCTTTGGGGAACACGGTGCCTGGTTTCGAGGGCAGGATATATCCTGGTTTGGACAACCACCCCGGGTGAAAACCGTCAACCCGGTCGGCTCCGGAGATTCTTTTCTCGCTGCTTTTTTATACGGACTGACCAAAGGAAAAGGATGGGATGAGTGTCTCCGTTGGGGAATGGCAGCTGGAGCAGCCAATGCTCGCACCTGGGATGCCGCCGACGTGTCACTAAATGACATCCAGGCTCTTCTTCCGGAAGTGAGGATGGAAGTAGTGGAGGGGCCAATTCGGTTTTTGGTGTCCCCCAAGCAGTGATGATTTTTGATTATTTAAATTTTTTGATTTCGACTGAAACTTTTTGGAGAATTGCCGATATATTTATATAAATTGGAAGAGGTTATTGACAAGGAAAAAATGCGGTGTAAAATATAACCTGTTCGCTTAAAAACAAGAACAAGTGAATGAAGAAATATAGAAAATAAAAAAATCTTTCCCCTCCTTGCACTTAAGGGGGGCCGACCCCAAAATCGGCCCCCCTTAAGTGTTTTTAAGGATAGATAGCCATGCCGCATTGCAGCACTATCTGATGAATGAAATCCCCCCTCACCCTCTCCCGTCAGATTACGACTTAATATAGAAAATGTTAATTCAAAAGGTACGATTGGGAAAGGCGCCCAATCGCGGGAGAGGGAAATTGAGAGAAGGTGGTGATGGTTGAGCATCTTTAAACTTTTTACATTTTACCTTTCACTGCATTTTTCAGGATAGGTTTAAAGTACCTTTTGAATTCTTTGATTGAGATCTATTAGGTGAAAGGCGTGGAAATATTTATCCATGGCTTTTTCCACCGCCGAGAGAACTATTTCTTCGGCTCGATATCCATTGAGTTTTAGATTCTGATATAAACGTTGACGAGCCGAAAGCACCTCCGGTTGCGACCAGATATACCGGCACCCGGTTTTAGTAAGCCAGGATCTTCGTTCCGGCTTAAGGGCTGGGAATTCTAACTCTTTTTCTTCCGGTAAAAGCCATTTTTTCCAGCGGCCGCTTTTATAAACCGCCTGCTCCAGGCTGGTCATAATATTTGATTTTCGGGCAACCAACCCTTCCCCAAAGAACCGAATTTCAATTTCCTGGGCTCTTTGCAAAGCGTTATATTCCTCCTCGGTGAACTCCGGACCTACATTGGCCCCTCCCATCCCAGAATGCGGATAGTCTTCGGGATTTTCAACATAATCGGTATAATGTCCCTTGATGAAAGATCCGTATTCCCGAGCTTTTTGGACCAATTTTCTGGCGACCTCCGGATCGAAAGTCGAAGTGTGAAGGTCAGTTCCCACCTTTCCGACGACAAAGATCGGGCATACATCAGGAAGACCTCTGGTGACGAGGCCGGCTTTCAATTCTTTCAAAAAAGAATCAAAGAGAGTCAGGTCGGCGAGCCCTCCATGCACTTCTTCAGTCCCAACTTCGTAGGAGATGGGGGGGAACCCGCAACGACGGCGATAGGTTTCAGCGTGCTCAATCAGTTCCAAGGTGCGAGAGACGACTAAATTGATGGGAATGACTGACCCGGGAGGAAGGGTTTTGTCAACGGTCGGATCAACGTGCAAAAGGTCATAACCGGCTTCGATCGCATTCTCAAACGACTTTTTTATCCATTCCATACATCGCTCCAAAGGCCAATTCTCAATGTTTTGCCGATCTTTCAACCAGGGTCCTCCATGGTCGATGGCGATGATGATCGGACCGTTATAATCGATGGCTTCGGCTTCGAGTTTCACAAAATTTACAAATTCGAATTGGTTCATACCGGTATATCCTCCATCACGGTCGACCTGGTTAAGAGTGGCAGCAAATTTTATTGGCGCGTTGGCTCTTTTGGCGGACCGCAGAGCAGCTTTAATCACGGTTTCGGAATTGGGGCAGGCAGCAAAAAGCGTCATCGGAAAGGTTTCTAACTGACTCAGCTCAACCATTTTTTTCAACAGCAGATCACAAACTGGCACTCCCAATTCTTTTGCTTGAAGGCGTATCAGACTTTCATCGATTTCTTTACGTACCAACATATAATCCTCCTTCTCTCTATTTGATTCATTGGGTTCGGTCTGGATGGTTCTTTTATTATAAACGATAATAATACCAAGAACAGCCTAAAAGCGATGATCTGATATCAGACCTTCGGCTTGTCATGAGAATCAGTGATAAAATAATATAAAAATTATTGCGGAGGAAACGTTCTTGACGAAAATTCCCTTTCCCGATTGGATACGAGCCAAATATCCTCAGAACGAGAAATTGAATCAGACAGTAGCGCTCCTTGATGAGTTACGACTTCACACCGTTTGTCAGAGCGCCAGATGCCCCAATCAGGGTGGCTGCTTTGCCGATGGAACCGCGACTTTTCTCATTTTGGGAAATATCTGCACTCGTTCCTGTCGTTTTTGTGCGGTGAACAAAGGGAAAGCTGAACCCCTGGATGAGGATGAACCCCACAGGGTAGCGGAAGCGGTGAAAAGAATGAAACTGGATTATGTGGTCATTACCTCGGTGACCCGGGATGATCTTGCCGACGGCGGAGCGGCGGCCTTTGCCGAAACTATCCGGCAAATTCGAACTGTTTCATCGTGCATGATCGAAATCCTCACTCCCGATTTTATGGGGAATTGTAAAGCGCTCCAAATCATCGCCGATGCCCAACCCACGGTTTTTAACCACAATGTTGAGACCATACCCCGCCTGTATCCGGTGATTCGACCTCAAGCCGATTATCAACGATCGCTCTGGGTACTCTTGACCATGAGAAACCTTTTACCCCAAGCGAAAATAAAATCAGGATTAATGGTCGGATTTGGCGAAAGGAAAGAAGAGGTGGTCGGCGTATTGGAGGATTTGAGAAAAGCCGGATGCGATTTTATCACTATCGGTCAGTATCTTGCCCCTTCAAGTGTTCATCACCCAGTGATAGAGTTTATCCATCCCGAACAATTTACCGAATATGAACAAATCGCCCTATCGTTGGGATTTACCGGGGTTGCCTCTGGTCCATTGGTCAGGAGCTCTTATCATGCCAAAAAGATCTATGAGAGTGCATGCAGTGAATAGTGAACAGTGAGTAATCGTTCATGTTGCTTTACAGTACCATCTGATCATTTAAATCCCTCCATACCAACCCTCTCCCCTTTAGCCTATGGTGTAACCTTCAATTTTGAAGGGGTCAAAATAACAATTTTAGAGAGCATCCAAATATGAAAACAAGTGAAATTCTTATTGGTGGAATTTCTTTAAGTCTCCTATTGGGAGGGATATTGGCAAAACCCATGGGTTATGTATTTTTTAACCATTTTCCTTTTACAATCCACTCTTCGGTCCTTTCCCCCGGGAAGAGAAAAATGAAATTTGGGTTATAATAATCGAAAAGTTCCTATAGAGCATATATTGCTATTCAATTGACATGGTATAATACTAAGTATATTTACACACTAATAAAGGCTTGGTAAAGAACGATGTGGGACTATACTGAAAAAGTCAAAGAGCATTTCCTCCACCCGAGGAATGTGGGTGAAATTGAAAATGCAGATGCGGTTGGTATGATTGGGAATATCGTCTGTGGTGATGCCCTGAAGCTCACCTTGAAGATTGATAAAGAAACCAATCGTATCATCGATGCCAAGTTTCAAACTTTTGGTTGCGCTTCAGCTATTGCCAGCTCGTCAGTATTGACGGAATTACTAAAAGGCAAGACAGTTGATGAGGCGCTTCAAATAAGCAACCAGGATATTGCTAATTATTTAGGTGGTCTTCCGGAGGAAAAGATGCATTGCTCGGTAATGGGACGGGAAGCCCTGGAAGCTGCGATTAAAGATTACAAAGGAGAGGCAGAGGTTATAGCTTCTCAAGAAAAGATTGTCTGTAAATGTTTTAATGTTTCGGAAGAAAAGATCCGGAAGGTAGCAGTAGAGAACCATTTGACCACGGTCGAAGAAATCACCAACTTTACAAAGGCAGGGGGCGCCTGTGGCTCTTGTCAATCGGAAATTGAAGCCATATTGAAAGATGTTTGGTCGATCAAAGAGCCCCCAAAACCGACCCCAGGTCCTTCAAAAAAATTGACCAATCTCCAGAAAATAGCACTCATCCAAGATGTTTTGGAAAGAGAAATCCGTCCCCGCTTGCAAGCCGATGGCGGTGACATTGAACTGATTGATATCGATGGGAATAAGGTAATTGTCGGATTCCGAGCGATGTGCGTTTCCTGCCCAATGGGCGGCGTGACTCTGAAGAGCATTGAAGAGAAACTCAAAGAAGTGGTTGGCGAAGAAATCGTGGTGAGCGAAAGATGAAAACTCTCTATTTTGATAATAATGCGACGACTCAGGTAGCACCCGAAGTGCTCGAAGAAATGCTTCCCTATTTTTGTGAGTATTACGGAAATCCATCGAGTATGCACTTTTTCGGAGGACAACTCCACCGGAAAGTGGAAGAAGCCCGGGCGCGGGTGGCATCATTGATAGGTGCTGAGCCGGAGGAAATCATTTTTACCAGCTGTGGGACCGAAAGTGATAATACCGCTCTCATGAGTGCAGTGGAAACCAATCCTACTAAAAAACACATTATCACCACTAAAGTTGAACACCCCGCGGTTCTTAATTTTTGTAAACACTTAGCCCGTAAGGGATATCGGGTTACCTTTTTACCAGTTGATACCCAGGGAAGGCTTGATAAAGAAGCACTTTTTCGAGCGCTCGACGAGGATACGGCAGTGGTGTCGATCATGTACGCTAATAACGAGACCGGCGTTATTTTTCCGATTGCGGAAATTGGCCAGATTCTACGGGAGAGAAAAGTGGTTTCCCACACCGATGCTGTCCAGGCAGTCGGAAAAATTCCGATTCGGGTAAAAGATTTGTCGGTGGATATATTAACCCTTTCCGGACATAAGCTCCACGCCCCCAAGGGAATCGGAGCTTTATACGTGAGAAAGGGAACCCGATTTTATCCCTATATCATTGGCGGTCACCAAGAGCGAGGGAGAAGAGCGGGCACTGAAAACGTTGCCTTTATCGTCGGTTTGGGAAAGGCTTGTGAATTGGCCGAACAACATTTGCAGCAGGAAACTGAATACTTGAGCCGTCTACGGGATAAGCTGGAAAAAGGATTGTTGGAAACATGTCCCGATGTTAGTGTCAATGGTGATACCGCCTACCGGCTTCCCAACACTACCAATGTCAGCTTCGAATTTGTAGAGGGTGAAGCCATACTCCTACGATTGGATGAATATGGGATCTGTGCCTCGTCGGGTTCGGCCTGTACGTCAGGTTCGCTCGAGCCCAGCCATGTGTTACGGGCTATGGGGGTGCGGAACACCGC
Source organism: uncultured Atribacterota bacterium (assembly GCA_964434845.1). GTDB lineage: Bacteria > Atribacterota > Atribacteria > Atribacterales > Atribacteraceae > CAYSWT01. The sequence continues at coordinate 8,382 of CAYSWT010000065.1, forward strand.
CATTCACGGTTCGGTGAGATTTTCGCTCAGCCGTTATAATAAGGAAAGCGAAATCGACCAGGTGATTGCGGTGATGCCATCGATTATTAAAGACCTACGGTCACTTTCACCGTTTGGACGAAACCAACTCACCCCAAATAGGTGTCCAGCCAGTTCATGACGGCTTCAGAATGTATTTTGGACAAGTGGTAAATTTGTGATGGGTCGAAAAAGGTGTGCACTCATTATTTATTTCCAGAAAAGACCACAATGGCAGCGGCCGTTTTTTTCTACATCACCCTGACGGGTATAAATGCAGGGACACACATTTTCTGGAACGTTGTCGATCCGACAGGGACAGTAAAAATCACCGAAACGCTGATACTTTTTGAGTAACCCATCAACCAGGGCCTCTTTCATTTCGTTAAAGTGATAACCGCGTAAATGGGCAAAGTTATCCATCCGTTGCCGGATTTCCTCTTCCAGGCTCATATCGGTGGGACGATTCAATCTCCATTGATCTCCTTCTTGCTTCATAACCAAGACGGCTCCGCAAACCGGACAGACAATCTTTTTCCCGACTTCTTTTGATTCTTTGAGGAGAAAGTTCACTTGGCAAACCGGACAGAAAATTTTTTCCCGTTTAGTCATTTCTCCAAGGCCTCCTTTATCTGGAGCTCATCATATCCAACAATCACCTCATCATCGATTACAATTACTGGAAAAGCCCGACGACCGGAAATTTTCTGAACTTCGTTGATGGTTTTTTCCTTTTCATCTTCCTTTAAAAGATCGACATCCACGGAATCGAAGGCAATCTGGTGATTATTGAAGTATTTTTTCGCCATAGAACAAAAGGGGCAGGTGCTCAATGCGTACAGCATTATTTTTTTCATTATATATTCCTCCTATTTTAAAAAAACTCAGCCTACGGTGTAGGATTGAAAATACTTCGTTTGACTCTTTTCATTATTATAGCTTAAACATTTTGATACAAAATTTATTCAGAAGTACGCGAAGTTTATTTTTATTTTTTTATCGGATAACATTTTTTCTGCAGTAAAATATATATACAATCCGAAGCCTATTCCCTTAATGATGGCATGGTAAAATCTATCCTAAAAATACAGTGAGTCGTGAGTCGTGAGTCGAAAAGAGCTGTGGAATTGAGGAACTGTGGAACTGTGGAATTGGAAAGGCATAAAAAGACCTCTCCCTTTGGATAAAGGGAGATTGAGAGGGATTCGATTGGTTGACCGTCCATTTCAAATCCCCCCTAATCCCCCTTTTCTAAAGTGGGGGAAAGGATTTTCATCATCTATGGTGCCGTTTCACGGCATGACGGTCTATCCTGGAAACTGTCACAGGATACGATGTTAATCGTCACCCCTGAATGTTTCTATCAGGGGTCTAAAGTAAAATAAAAAAGACTTAGATTCCCGATGAATACCTTCGGGAATGACGAATGGGAGACGTCACTTATCCTGTAAACTGTTAGGATGGCAGCCTACGGCGTAAGATGAAA
>CAYSWT010000066.1:0-9877 GCA_964434845.1 uncultured Atribacterota bacterium
TGACGATTAACATCGAATCCTGTGACAGTTTCCAGGATAGACCGCCATGCTGCTATCGCAGCACCATATGAAGATGAAAACACCAAAATGTTGAGGTGTTGAGTTGTTGAGTTGTTGAGTTGGAGGAAAGCTGATAAGGCGATAAGGAGAAGTTTTTTTACGACTCACTCCTCACAACTTACGGAATTTCCAGGATAGACGGTTAAATGATGCGGATATTGACTGGAGGTCGGGTATCGGTTAATTTTTGATGAGCAATTCGGAGTTTGTCGATTATTTGTAGACCATAGGGGCAGCGGGGGATACACTCCCCACACTCATTGCAGGCTAGGGCGTTTGGATGAACTTTCGCATAGGCATATTGAGCATAATCCTGATTTCCAAACCAAAACCGCAAACGATCACGCAAGGCATATTCTCCCGGGTCGCGCACGATGCCGTCCGCCATCTGGCGATCCCACTGGCCTTCCAATTCAAATAACAGGGGAATATCGATGTTTTCAGGGCAGGGTAAGCATTTTCCACATAATCGGCAAACATACTGACCCAGTTCCGGAGCTTCGAGAAAAAGAGCTCCCTTTTCGGTTTCGCTCATGGGTTGAAAAGAATTCGCCAGCTGGATATCATTGCAAAGATATTCCTTGGTATTGGCTCCCAAAACCACTGCCGAAACCGGGAGACTGAGGGTATAGCGTAAAGCCTTCTCCCAATTTTTCCAAAGAAGCCCATCAGCAAAAGGCTTCATTGCGAGTAAACCTATACCCTGCTCCAAAGCCATTGGAACAACCTCGGATTCCCAGGCTGGAAAATTGAATCGATCATAATAATTAAGGGGGATCATAATGACATCAAAGGGATAGGATACAAGCGCCCGGAGGGTGACTTCAGGAGCAACGTGGCTTGAAAAAGCTGTGAAGCGGATTTTCCCATCTCGTTTCGCTGCTTCAAGCCCTTCTAACGCTCCTCCTGGTGCAGTAATGCTATCAATAACTTCATGACGACCAACCTCGTGGAGAAAGAAGATATCAATGGTATCGGTCTGTAACCTTTTTAAACTGCTTTCAATAGAACATAATAGTTCCTTTTTTGTTCGATTGGTGGACTTTGAAGCCAAAATGCAGTCATGTCGACGTTTCTTGATTACTTTTCCGATCTTTTGCTCGGAATTGCCATGTCCATAACTTTCAACGGTCTCCAGGTAGTTGCCTCCCTGATCTAAATATTTATTGATGATCTCAATCGCATCAGATTCGGTTAACTCAATGAGATGAAAACCGCCCAATCCCAACAGGGAGGTTTCCAAACCAGTTTTCCCCAGTTTTCGCTTTTTCATTTCAACGCCTCCTCATTCAGTTTCCCATACACTAAGTACTACCCATCTTACCAATTCCAGCCACCATCTTGAGGATTCAAGCCGCACTTCAGAAATATCGGAGCCAGGTGATTAGTTGGACCAAAACCCTTCCCCAGTGAAAGCGAGTAAGTGATAACCAGGTTCATATATTTGCGCACAATCGCAACTGCTGGGTGCATATCATATCCCAATGCCAGCAAGGAAGCCAGGGCCGCTGAATAGGTGCAGCCGGTACCATGGGTATTTTTAGTGCCAATCCGTTCGACTGGAAATTCTATCCCTTTTTTCCCGTCATAAAGGAGGTCAATCAGGCTTTTACCCGTCAAATGCCCTCCTTTTAATAAAACATATTTTGGACCCATTTCAAAAAGAATTCGAGCTGCTCGTCTCATTTCCCGTAAAGAGGTCGCTCGAATTCCAGAGAGGATTGAAGCTTCATCGAGATTGGGGGTAATCACCTTCGCCAGGGGGAAAATTTTTTCTTTCAGAGTTGAAACAGCATCAGGTTGAAGCAGTATATTTCCCGATTTTGAAACCATTACCGGATCAACGACCAGATTTGGTATAGAGAATTCTTGAAGCGATCGGGCGACTTCATTGATAATATCAGTATTGGACAACATCCCGGTTTTCGCAGCATCGACTCCGATATCAGAACATACCGCCTTGATCTGCTGATAAACCATTTCTGGTTTTAAATTCTCTATTGCCATTACCCCTTGGGTATTTTGAGCTGTCACTGCGGTGATCGCCGTCATCCCAAACACTCCAAACGCACAGAAGGTCTTCAAATCAGCCTGAATTCCGGCTCCTCCTCCCGAATCCGACCCGGCTATAGATAATACTCGCTTTATCATGATTAGCCTCCGGTAAACTTCATGATGAATAGACATTCATGTCAGGAAAATACCCTGGCGCCATCAATAATGAAAATACGCCCCCTCACTCTGACCCTCTCCCGTCAGTCTACGACGAAAGATAGGAAATGTTAAGAAAAAAGGTACGATTGAGAAATTGAGAGAAGGTGGTGATGATGATTGAGTATCTTTAAACTTTTTACCTTTTACATTTCACTGTAAAATGATTCCATCCCCGAGTTTGATATGGATAATCGCGGCCGTTTTTACGCATTGTAAGTTCACGGCCGGCAACGATCTCCCCGACAATACTGACTGGAACACCAGTTTTTTGCTGGATCAGTGATTGAAGATGAATTGCGTCCGATCGAGGGGCACAAAAGATCAGTTCATAATCCTCACCTCCTGACAAAGCGAAATCCAGGGGGTGGAATCCCCGATCGGAACACCAGGAAATCAATGCTTCCGAAAGAGGGATATGTTCGACATTAACCACCGCTCCCACCTGGCTCCGTTCCAAAATATGTCCCAGATCCTGAGAAAAACCATCGGAAATATCTATCAAGGATAATCGGAGGTCAGTCTCACCAAGAATCTTCCCAACGTCTATCCGGGGTTCTGGAAGAAAATAACGGTTGAGAAGGTATTGTTCTCTTCCTGAGTCTATTCTCTGCTCTTCAAGAAGAATTTGAAGACCGGCAGCGGCATCCCCTAAGCATCCGGTCACCAATATGGCATCACCAACCTGGGCTTGATTCCGGAGGAAAAGGCGGCCGGTTTTAATTTCTCCAATTAGAGTAACGTCCAATACCAGTTCTCCTCGGGTGCGAGCCAGGTTACCACCTATCACATCAACTCTGAAGCGTTGGGCGGTTTGCTGAAAACCATTCAAAAAGGTGTCGATCCAGTCCAGGGAAATGTCCGAACGTAAAACGAGTGACAATAAAGCATAACGGGGTGAACCACCCATAGCGGCAATATCGCTGAGGTTCACGGCAAGCACTTTTTGGCCGAGTAAAAAAGGGGGAACCCGTTCGGTGATGAAATGAGAACCTTCTACCTGGGAATCGCAGGTATAAATGGTATGAAAACCATCCCTTCCTTCGGTCACCGCGCAATCATCATCGATGCCGACAATAGTTCCAGGTCCATGGGGGATAAATTTGTTCTTGATCAGGTCAATCAGTCCAAACTCACCAATATCTTTTATGGTTGACATGTTGTTCTCATCCGGTAGTTATCGATAATGTTTCGAAATTGACGGGTTGCTGCATAGACCGAGGGAGCGGCAACGATCGCTGAAACCACCGCCACACCATCAACGCCGGTTGCCAATACTTCATTTAGACGATTAAGGGTTATACCACCGATGGCAACCACCGGTATCGAAACCGCCTGTTTGATTTCCTTTAATCGCTGGAGACCAATCGGAAAACCAGCATCAGGCTTGGTCGAGGTGGCATAAACGCTTCCGACACCCAAATAATTGGCTCCCTGGCTCTCCGCCCACCGGGCAGTTTCCACCGAATCAGCTGAATATCCAATGATGAGCTTTTGGGCAATTTCACGCGCATATTCAATCGGAAGATCCTCATCACCCAGATGAACACCATCGGCACCAGATGCCAGGGCGATATCGATCCGATCATTAATGATAAGAGAAATTCCAGCTTTTTGAGTGATCGTTTGCAGAAGAAGTGCTTGTTCAAGAAAATGCCGGGAATGAGCCGTTTTCTCTCGCAATTGAATGACGGTTGCACCACCTCGTATCGCTTCTTCAACCACTTGATCGGCGGTTCGGTTCCCTTGAAGATGCTGATCGGTAATGACATAAAGCGAATAGTCGATCATGCTTCCACCTCAATATGGAGTGATGAAGCGAAAGTTTCGATATCCATATTATACATAGCATCAAAGAGGGCGTAATGGAAAGATCCAGGACCAGTTGCATTTTTTCTGGCAATTTCAGCGCTGACACCCAGAAAACCAAGGGCGGCAGCAGAAGATAAACCGTGGTCCTTCTCAACTGCAGCAAAGGCTCCACAGAGTGAAGAAGCCATACACCCGGTACCGGTGACAACAGTTAACCAATGATGGCCATTGTGTACCGAGAAAATCCGTTGTCCATCAGAGATATAATCAATTTTACCAGTTACCGCCACCACCGTCCGATAGTACAGACTGGCTTTTTGAGCAAGAATCATCGGTGTTTGGAGGGTTCTTTTGGTATCAACACCACGCATGGTACCGGGTTCATTGAACAGAGCAGCAATCTCACCGGGATTCCCACGCAGAATTGAAATCTTGATCTCTGATAATAGATTTTTTACCGTTTGCGTTCGGAAATGAGTCGCACCAGCTCCAACCGGATCGAGCACCACCGGGATCCCCCTTTGATTGGCCTTTTTGCCGGCCAAAAAACAACTTTCCACAATTTCAGGAGTCGGTGTTCCTAAATTTAATACCAGCGCATCGGACTGACCGGTCATTTCTTCAACTTCCATTTGGGAAGACGCCATCACCGGAAGCGCCCCGATAGCCAGCATGGCGTTGGCATTATCGTTGGCAACCACTATATTGGTGATATGATGAACGAGTGGTTTTTTCTCTCGTATCAAAGCAAAGATATCAGCACAACGTTGGTTCATTTTTTTATCCATTTCTTCAGGACCAGATACATCCCGCCGGCTGCAAAAAGACTGGGGAGCGAGGCACTAAAAATCGGGAAGAAGAATAAGAAAATTTCATATAAAATAAACCCTATGCCCCAAGCTATCAAAGCCGATATATCATATTTTTTCTCATGAGAGAGTTCTCGAAGATTGATGATTTTTTTCCGATAGAAAAAGTAGTCGAAAAGAACCACTCCAAACAGTGGAATGAAAATCGATCCAATAAAGTACAGAAAACTTTCGTATCGATCCACTGGAAAAAAAAGTGCCAACACGGTTCCAATTGAACCAAAAAGGAATGACGCCAGCTTTTCTTTCATCTGGGGTTTCACATTCATGAAGGAAACCGCTGTTGAGTAGATATCCAAAAAGGTCGTGGTCGTTGTGGAAAATAGAACAACCATAAAAGCGATAATTCCAAAACCCATGGCGACCATACCCGGTATGGGGTCACTTTGGCCGGTGGCTAACGCCAGGAAAAAACCCAAAATGAACATCCAGGAACTTACCAGAAAATATCCCCACCAGGTTCCCTTAAAAGCGCTTCTGGTGTTTTTTGCAAAACGTGAATAATCGGCAACCAGGGGAAGCCAAGAAATGGGCATGGCCACGACTATGTCAAATCCGGTTCCCCAGGGGAAGGCACCATCAGGAACAATGTCTTTGAGAAACGAAAGAGGAACATTTGCCAAAACCGTATAGGTCATGACCACACAGAGCGCTCCCAAGGCGACCACGGCGACGCGTTGAATCCATTTCCACCAGCGATGGCCAATCATCGCCCAGAGAGTACTGCCCAATCCAGCAATGAGAATCCATAAAAAACGATTGTTATAATCAAACATCTTGATGCTGATGACGTCCATTGCCCGGGCACAAATAATGATCATGATTGCTGTCCAACCCAGGAGCTGAATAATATTAAAAAATGAGGCAACATAGGATCCCAGTCGACCAAAAGCTGCCCGGATGGAAAACATCGAGGGAATTCCCCATTCACTGCCGATGACTCCCCCCAAAGCCAGAGGAGTATTGCCGGCAATATGTCCGATGAGAATAACACTCATGCCTCCCCAAAATCCAAGTGAAGCCAACATACCGCCCGCCCAGATTTCAGCCATGGAAATTGCAGCTCCTGCCCATAACAGAAAAAAATCCAATCCATCCAGGTTTCGTTTCTCCTTAGAAATGATCACGACTTCCTCGGCCATAGCTCTTCATCACCTTTGACATAATCGATATAAAACCAGTTCGTCCGCCGGAGTATTTTCACTAAAAAAAATCCGATTATACTCCCGGGAACACAGCTCATCAGGAATGCTGTTTGAAAAAAATAAAGGGTAGCAGTTCTCCCCACCAGCGGAGCAATGAAATATGCACTTAAAGTAGCACCAATCAAGACCGTCCCGATTGGTTCAAGAAATCCCACCCAGTCGCGGCGTATTATCATGTGATACAGAATTCCAACAACAAACACTCCCGGTATTCCTCCCGGAAAGGCAAATACCGTGCCTGTTCCTATCATTAAACGAATGAGAGCGGCAAGGGTAGCAGCTAACATTCCATACCAGGGACCGATCATGATCCCGGCGATAACATTGATGGCATGTTGGAAGGGAAAAACCTTAACCGGTCCCATCGGAAAATGAATACCAGATCCTAAAACCGCCAATGCGGTAAAAAGTGCAGTATAGGACAATAATCGAATTGGCGAAGTTTTCATTTTAGACCCACCTTTTTGTATCAAAATAAAAAAGCCACTCGCTCCTATAGGCAAGTGGCTCACGCTCTTCTGACCTCATCCCTACGCCGGCATTACCCGGATAATCAGGTTCGAGGGGTCGAAAGCTCGCGCTTTCCTCTCAGCCCCGCACTATGGAGCTCCCCGCTGAGAAATTATTCAAATTGGGTTTCTCTTTTTTTAAACTATCACGTTACAATGGAAATGTCAATAATGGGAAGGAGGGATTCATTGTCCACCTATTCACCGAACCGAGATAGCCTTTCTCTCTTTAGATGATTGATACACCGCTTCCAAGATTTTGAAGTTGCGAATCCCGGCTTCATAACTGATATCGGGTTTTTTACCGTTAAGTAACCAATTGCTGAAGACATTGAATTCCTGGGCGTACATGGAACGTGGTTCCAAATGAATTTCCTGATAAGTATCCCCGGTACGAACCTGTTGCGAGACATACCCTCGATCGCCTTTTTCTGAATAGAGCCACATTGAACCGGCTGAATCCTGACCAATGGTGTTATGGGTAAACACCGCTCCCTGTGTTCCGTAAATTTCCAGCATATTTTTGGCTGCCGCATCGGGAACATTAAAATAATTGTCCACCATTCCTTGAGCTCCGTTTTCAAACTTCATTAAGACAGTGGAGGTATCATCTACTTCATAAGCATGAGTGATGGTATCGACAAAAGCGGTCACTTCCGAGCAGGGTCCAATAATCCATTCCAGTAGGTCAATACAATGACATCCCATATCGATCAGCGCTCCCCCGCCACCCTGGCTTTTCACCTGCCTCCATGCCCCGGGAAGAGGCGGATACCAGCAGGTCAGCTGCGCTCGGCCAGCGACGATTTGACCTAACTCGTTTTCAGCAACTAACTGTTTGATTTTCTGATGATAGACGTTGTAACGCATCATGAAAGCAACACCAAGCTTGCAATTTTTCTTTTCTGCCAATGATACCATCTCTTCGGCTTGAGAAAGTGATAAAGCCATGGGTTTCTCGCAGAGAACATGCTTCCCGGCATTCAAAGCCATTGTGACCTGTTCGGCATGAGCATATACTGGTGAAGCAACATAGACCGCATCGATATCCTCCCTTAGAAGATCGGATACTGTAAAATAACACTTATCAATTCCAAATTCTTTCCCCACATCCTGAACCAGTTCCGACGAAACATCCATGATCGCCACGATTTCACTCTTATCCGAAAATCTCATCACTTCGGGTATGCTTCTCCGACGGGCTATTCCTCCAGCACCAATCACTCCCCATTTAATTTTCAAATTTTTCACCCCCAATGAATTCTTGAAGCTGACAAAGCATATCCTTTTCACTTCCGATTTTTTATCCTGGAAATGCAGTGAAAGGTAAAACATAAAATGTAAAAAGTATAAAGATACTATCCTGAAAATATGGTTGATATGTTGAACTGTTGATTTGTTGATTTGATAAAAGCACTTCAAACCTATCCTGAAAACTGTCACAGGATTCGATATTATTCGTCACCCCTGAATGTTTCTATCAGGGGTCTACAGGATCCTCAGAAAGCTTTAGATTCCCGATTAAAACATTCAGGAATGACGAATAAAGACGTAACATACTATGAAAACCCATGGCGGGCTTGATTCATTGCGCCCGGGGTTTTCATCATCGATGGTGCTGCCAGGTGACATAGCAGTTTATCCTGATATTATCGAGGAGAAAGCAGCTTTCTTCTGGTAAAAAAAATGGAGCGGGAAACGGGACTCGAACCCGCGACAACCAGCTTGGAAGGCTGGAGCTCTACCAACTGAGCTATTCCCGCTCGACTTTTTCTGTAGGGGATTATAACATACCTGGGGTATTCGTCAAGATTATCAGATTGACATTATTTATGAAAGATGAGTAATAGGCTCATCCATCCCATCTTTCCAGTAGGCATAGCTCATCATTCCACCATTCTGCCCTAAACCAATCTCTTCCCGGCAGCTCAAAGCGATAGCCCCACAAACGACTTGATGATTTTTCGCCAAAGCCATCCCCCGATCCACCGCGCTCTGGGCATCCATGTCCTCCATCCAATCGGCGATCTTACGGGCTAAGCCCAATTTAATGATTCCTTCTCCAGCTCCGGTCATCGATACCGCTCCCCATTCGCCGGCGAAAGTTCCCAAACCAATTAGGGGGGAATCACCTACCCGCCCTGGAAGCTGCATTTCAATCCCACCGGTTGAGGTTGCCGCTGCCTTTCGTTTCACACCATCAATAGCGACCGAACCGACAGTTCCTAATTGGAGTTCTTTCAAACGATGTCGTGCTCGTTCGAGATAATAATGGTAAATCGACCCCCCCTCCTTCTCTGCTATTTCAATTGCTTTGCGAAGAGTGGTCACAGTCAGTTCAGCCACCGGATTATAGGGTTCAAAACCTAATAGTTTGGCAAAGAGATTCGCTCCTTCTCCAACCAGCAAAACATGTCGGGTTTGTTCCATCACTCCCCGGGCAACCGAAATGGGATTTTTAATATTCTTGATGGCAGCGACCCCTCCACAGGATAAATCGTCTTTCATGATACTGGCTGACATTTCGATTTCTCCCAACAGGTTCGGATACGAACCGGTCCCGGCATCCAGTCGCGGATCGTCTTCCAATGTCTTTACCGCTTCCTCAACTGCGTCAACTGCTTCTTTGCATAGCAGTGCATCGCGCCCCGCCAAACAGGCATTTTTTAAGATATCGGCAATATTCGGAATTTCTTCGATATAAATTCCACCATGAACAATGATGAGCATGTACTCTCCTCCATCCTGTAAATACAGTGAGAAGTGAATCGTGAGTCGTGAATAGTATAAGACGTAAATCTGTTATTTCACTATATTTTTATCATCTATCCTGGAAATTCCGTGAGTCGAAAAGAGCTGTGGAATTGTGGAATTGGAAAGGCATAAAAAGACCTCTCCCTTTGGATAAAGGGAGATTGAGAGGGATTCGATTGGTTGACCATCCATTTCAAATCCCCCCTGACCCCCCTTTTCTAAAGTGGGGGAAAGGATTTTCATATTCACCTGGTGCTACGAAGTAGCATGGCGGTCTATCCTGGAAACTGTCACAGGATTCGATGTTAATCGTCACCCCTGAATGTTTCTATCAGGGGTCTAAAGGAAATGGAAAAAACTATAGATTCCTGATTAATACATTCAGGAATGACGGTGTGGAGACATTCGGGAATGACGGATGGAAGACGTCACTTATCCTGGAAACTACCCAGGATTT
>CAYSWT010000067.1:0-9836 GCA_964434845.1 uncultured Atribacterota bacterium
TTTCAACGAATAGGGAATAAACACATCATCTTCTACATACTCACCATTGAGAGAGACGGCGGATCCGATTTGAAAATCCTTCGAATCATATTGATTCACTGGTCCGAGTTCAACTTCGACGATCTTTCCATTGACATCGACTTTGATTTCAATTTGAGGCGGTGTAAAATCCACTGCCTGGATAGTACCACTGATATCAATGGTTTTGCCGGTTAAATTCATACCGTAACGACTCCCACCACCTCGTGCATAAGCCAGACTTCCCAGAACGAGAACCACCATAATGACGAGAACCATACCTTTGAAGATTCTTTTCATGTTTTTCATCTCCTTTTAATTCATTTCGTTTATCTGATGGTTCCCATTCTATACCCCTCACCTTAGAACATCCTTAGAATAATATTAAAGTTTGCTAAGAAATTGAAACAAGCCAACATCACGCCTTACAAAACCTTTTCCAGGAATTGCCCCTGGCGGTAAAATAATTCGCCATCGGCATAGATTTCGCCTTGATCTCGCATATCACACAGCATGTCCCAATGAAGCGACGATTGATTTTTCCCACCTGCCTCAGGCATGGAATCCCCAAGTGCCAAGTGAATGGTCCCTCCAATTTTTTCATCGAACAGCATATTGTGGGTAAATTGTCGAATATGGTAATGGGTTCCAATAGCGAACTCACCGAATGAACCAGATCCATCATCGGTGGTGAGCAAAATAACAAAAAATCAAGTCAATGCTTTTTGTTGACGGAAAATAGAAAAATATTTATAATATACCCGCAATAAGAACGCTTCATGTGCGCGCCTGTAGCTCAATGGACAGAGCCGCGGACTTCGGATCCGAAGGTTGGGGGTTCAACTCCCTCCAGGCGCGCCACTGCTTTTTTTGGATATAATAGAAATGATAATGGCGGCCTAGAAATTCCGTGAGTAGTGAGTCGTGAATAGTGAGTAGTTTAAAAAAATGACCATCATCCTCACCTTTTCCTAATATTTTCCCTCTCCTCACCGTGGGAGAGGGTTAGGGTAAAGGGGGTATTTCTATATCCTATGGTGCTGCGAAGCAGCATGGCGGTCTATCCTGGAAATACACCAGGATATCAGCCTACGGCGTAAGATAAAAAGATTGAAAAAAAAGATATGGATAGACCCTCTTATTTCCATATTCATATAGTGCCACAACGTGGCATGAGGGTCTATCCTGTTCCCCCGGTTTTGAATACCATACTTCCTCACATTGTTTTTGAATTATTAAATTCCCTTTCTTTACACCGCCTATTTTGTAAACCCCCATTTCATGAATCTATTTTTTATAGGGGCGCATTTTATTGCTCTCGGTATCTGAATTTAATGGTAGCGACATGCCATGGCATGTCGTTCTTTTGGTTTTCATCGTCACTGGTGCTGCAAGTAGTATGGTAGTCTATAAATTAAAATTTAAAGTATAATATGTATTGTTTTTTGGTAAATGTATGAGAAAAAATGGTATTTCAATTCTACTTTCAATCATTAGAGAAGCATAAAAGCAGGAGCATCAGATAGTGATGAAACATGAATTTGTAATGCTATGGCGGTTTTTTCCTGTAACCTTACTCATTGTTGTTCTGATATGTTTTATCCCCCAAGAAGGGAACACATCGTCAACACTGCTCATCAATGAATTCCTGGCTTCAAGTTATACATTTAGTTATGATGATTCGGGCGATACTTCCGATTGGATTGAAATTTATAATCCCACCAAACAAGCAATTGACCTGGCTGGTTATTATATATCAGATAACCCAAAAAAGCCTCTCAAATGGCAAATACCATCTGGACACGGGAAATCCACTATTGTACCTGCTCAAGGGTATTGTCTCCTCATTGCTAATGGGAAACCGGAAGATGGCCCACTGTATTTAAACTTTGAACTTTCCAAAAATGGAGAAAGCATCATTCTCACCGCTCCCGATGGGGTTCAAGTGATCGATCAAGTAACCTTCGGCTCCCAGTGGTATGATACTTCTTATGGACGATCCCCAAAAAACCCCAATCAGTGGGTATTCATTATGTATCCCACACCTGGAAAGGCGAATGAAAGTCGGGTATTCCCCTCTTACTGGATAGCTGGTCTTCATCTTTTTTATCGACTCTATACCTGGCTCTTCTTTACCATCCTGATTTTTCTTGCTATTCTCATATTAGCTTGTATTTATCTGCTCTTAACCTGGAAAAAGTATAAACAAATTGAAGAAAAACAATCATCGTTGATACGTGCCGTACCGGAGATCATCATTCAGCTTGATCATTATGGGAAAATAACCTGGATGAATCAAGTCGGAGTCGATTGTTTTGGAAACGGAATAATCGGAAAACCTTCCACAGAAGCTCTTTTCATCTCTACAAACCATCATTCCCATCAATTGCTCCAAAACCTTTATAAAAATAGAAACCAAGTCCTTCAATTGGAAACCCGATCTCTAAAAAAGAACGGGGAACAAATAATAGTACAATGGAACATGAAAGCCTGTTCCCTTTGGGGGAAAGCAAACGGGGCAATTATGGTCGGCCGTGACATTACTCAACAAAGAAATCACGAAGAACAGATAAAAGCCAATGAAAAGATTTATCGGGATATTTTTGAAAACACACCGGTTGGGATACTCAAATGTGATCTCAGCGGAAACATACTTGATGTCAATGAGAGAATGCTTGCCATCCTCGGTTCACCCGGAAAAGAAAAAACCAAAGAAATTAATCTTCTGAATGATCCTGATATCATTGCATCGGGCATGCACGACCAACTTGCTCTTTTAAAGGAGAATCAAATCGTCACCGGAGAATGTAAATACACATCCAAGTGGGGGAAGACCTTTTGGTTACAATACAAAATCTATCCAGTTCTCGACGAGACCGGGAATGTCCATGAGGTAATTATCACCGGTGATGATGCTACCGAGCGAAAAAAAGTTGAGGAGAAACTCCAGTATCTGAGCCTCCATGACTCTTTAACCGATCTTTATAACCGAACCTTTTATGAAGAAGAGCTGAAGCGACTAAATACTGATAGGCAATACCCGCTCAGTATTATCGTGGGAGACATAAATGGCCTTAAAATTGTGAATGATGCCTTTGGTCATCAAGAAGGCGACATACTTCTTCAGAATATAGCTGCTGTTTTAAAAAAATGTTGTCGGAAAGAAGATATTATTGCCCGTTGGGGTGGAGATGAATTCGGTATTATCCTCCCCCAAACCGATTATCAAACCACTCTCCACGTATGCAGTCGGATTCGAATTGAATGCGATCAGTGGAAATCAGATCCGGTTCCACTGAGCATTTCCTTGGGAGTAGCGACGAATACTGATCCAATGCAAGATATTAATACGGTCGTTGGAAAAGCAGAGGAAAAAATGTATGAAGAAAAGTTAAACCAAACCAATACTTATCGACGGATGATTCTTTCATCATTCATCGGAAACCTCAAAGAAAAAACCCACCATTCTTCATATCTGGCAGAAATGGCGATTTGGTTCGGTAAGGCGGTGGACCTTCCTTATTCAGAAGAAGATCTCCACTTTTTAGTCAATCTTCATGATCTTGGTAAAATAAATCTCGACCACAATTTACTTTACAAATCTGGCTCTTTAACTCCTGAAGAATGGGAGAGAATGAAGAAACACCCCGAAATCGGGTATCGTATTGCTCGATCAATTCCCAATATTTCCTCGATCGCTGAAGCAATTTGGGCACATCACGAACGCTGGGACGGTACCGGATATCCCCGGGGGCTTTCCGGAAATGATATTCCTTTGCTGGCACACATCATGGCCATCATTGATGCCTTTGACGCCATGATGTGTGGACGTCCTTATAAACCAGCCATGTCAAAAGAGGAAGCGATCAATGAAATCACCCATTCTGCTGGAACTCAATTTGATCCAGATCTGGCAATGCTATTTATCGAGAAATGCCCGGTGATATCCAAAATCCCTTTCAAGTTGGAATAAGAGAACCGCCTGACTTCTCCCTTGGGACAAAAGGAAAAAATCCAATTGTATATATTGGGGGTAATTTATTGCACCCGGAGTTTTCATTTTTCAGATGGTGTTAGGATATTTTCCTGGCACGAATGTCTATTCACCTTTCCCTTCCAAGATCGAGAATATCAATTCTCTCTCGGGACTTAAGACAAGGCTCATCATCACCGGCGGGTAATTTCCAAAAAAGAATCCAACCAGACTGAACCTGGGCACATTGGATTGCTGATTGATAGAAAAACAGCAGAGAAATAAACTTCACCAATATTCTTAGTTCGATCATAAATCCATAACTGGATCGGAAAAGGGTGAAAATCATTTCTGACCCGATATTGAGAATCAGCGATAGCAACAGATTTCTGAGAACGCGGG
Source organism: uncultured Atribacterota bacterium (assembly GCA_964434845.1). GTDB lineage: Bacteria > Atribacterota > Atribacteria > Atribacterales > Atribacteraceae > CAYSWT01. The sequence goes on from CAYSWT010000067.1 coordinate 4,394, forward strand.
AGTTCATTTTTTGAGAATTAAAAAGTAAAACTGAAACGGTAACATAAAAGAGAGCAGCAATTATATATTCGCTGACAATGGCAAAAGGTGTTAAACCGATCCCTCGATAATACACGACCGGAAAAATATTCCAAACGACGGTCGAAAGGACCAAGAAAATTGTCACTCCAAGATAAGCCAACCAGAGGAAGAGGAAACGTATTTTTTTAAACCAAAAGAATAAGCCACCAATGAAACCACCGCTTTCTACAAAACGGGCGATAATCCAAAATTGAATTATGAGATTGACGGTATTTTGAGAAAAGAAGGGATTATTCCAAAACAGAAACAAGCGAAGAAAATCAATGCCGACATAAACCATGGCGGTGGCACTGAGAAAGAATAAAAATGGTTGCGATGAGAGGTGACGGGTGTTGAAAGCCAACAGGAACAGACTATAGGTAATGAAAAGACCAAGCACACCCAATACGGTGTGATATAAAAGCGGAGTCGTTGAACAGGTGAAAAAAAAGAGAATGACTGCAACAATTTCTAAAATAAGGATCCGGTATTCTTCTGGAATAATGCGATAAATTGTTTTAAAAAGACGATTGTTCATATCCCCCTACCTTGTTAATAAGTATAACGCAATCAAGAAAAGAATGCGATTTCTCAATTCATTTTATAAAGCAGATAAATACCGTATAATAAAACAATAATCAATATGATAAATGATTATTGCCGGAAATGAGAAGGGGGATATTTCATGAATGATCATGAACGGTTTTTAAGCATTGCTCGTTTTCAAAGAACTGGTGATCCCTTTGTTTTTCGTCACTGGTTTTGGTATGAAACGGTGATCCGCTGGCAACAGGAGGGAATGCCAGCCGAAGTTAGTCCTTATGATTATGTCAGCCTGGGCAAAGATCGGGTTGAGTATATTCCGGTAAATACTCTCACCTATAGTTTACGACCCTATCATAATTCACCCTGGCCGGTGGCAGTCGATCCGAAATTTGAAAGGAAAATCATTGAAGAAGATCAAAATACGGTTATCATTCAAGAGGTCGATGGCGGTATCGTTCGTTTTTCCAAGAAAGACCCCACCAATATGCCTCAATTCATCAAATACCCGGTTCCCGATCGAAAAGCCTGGGAATCATTCAAAATTCGTTTTGACCCGCTTACTCCCACTCGTTTCCTCCCCAACTGGGAAGTGATCAGCAATACCGACTTTCAACGCGATCCACAACTCCAAGGTCACCCTTGGAGCGAGCGTAATTTTGCTCTGGGTGTATCAGCCATCAGTCTTTTTGGTATTTTCCGTGATATGATGGGTCTGACCGGTATCAGCTACACGCTGTATGATGACCCAAAACTCATTGAAGAAATGATGGACCATATGGTGTATTTTTCCCTCGAAATCTTCAAGAAAATTTTCGATGCTGGTATAACTCTCGACTTTGTCAATCTCTGGGAAGATATGTGTTATCGAGTTGGGCTTCTTGTGTCTCCTAAAATCGTCAAAGAAATGATGGTCCCCCGGTACCGAATTTTGACTGATTTTCTTCGCAATCATGGGGTCAATATTTTTATGCTCGATTGTGACGGGAATGTTGACGAATTAGTTCCATTGCTTTTGGAAGGCGGAGTAAACGGTATTTTCCCACTGGAGGTTCAAGCCGGTATGGACCCGGTCACCATGCGCAAAAAATACGGAAAAGACCTGATCATCGCCGGTGGAATCGACAAACGGGAACTGACGAAAGGGAAAAAGGAAATTGATGAAGAATTGAAAAAAATCCCCTGGCTTCTCGAGCAAGGCGGATATTTCCCTATCGTCGATCACCTGGTTCCACCTGATGTGCCGCTTGAAAACTATATGTATATGATGGAACAGCTCCAAAAAATGTCAACCACGGGCTGAAAACCATTCATGATATTTTTTGAAACTCAAGGAGGGGATTTCCATGAAAACAATTCTATTGATCATTCTTATTCTATCTGTCACTGCTGGAACGATCATCGCCAATGCGACTGATGATCAATATATCCAAGAACGTCAAAGAATGGTCGAAAAACAGATAAAAAATCGCGGTATAACCGACGAACCCCTCATTCAGGCTTTGCTTCGGGTTCCTCGTCATCTCTTTGTTCCAGAAAATCTCAAGGATCAAGCTTATCTCGATTCTCCACTCCCTATCGGTTATGGGCAAACCATATCCCTGCCGTATATCGTTGCCCTGATGACTGAAAAACTTGACATCAAAGAAGGAGATAAGGTTTTAGAAGTTGGAACTGGCTCCGGGTATCAAGCAGCCGTTTTGGCTGATATGAACTGTCTGGTCTTTAGTGTCGAAATCATTAAAATCCTGGCTGATGCTGCTCGAGAACGTTTAGCTCTTCTTGGTTATACTCAAGTCAAGGTGAAATGGGGAGATGGGTATTTTGGTTGGGAAGAGGAAGCACCCTTTGATGCCATTATCGTCACCTGTTCAATCGACCATGTTCCGCCACCGCTCACAAAACAACTTCGTGAAGGAGGACAAATGGTTATTCCAGTCGGTCCACCCTATAGTATGCAAACCCTCTGGTTATTTACCAAACAAAACGAGCGTCTTATTTCAGAAAATTTAGGTGAAGTCGTCTTTGTTCCCCTGGTACGTGAAGTCCGGGAGGAGTAGATTTAGTCATGGTATAGGTAACGATCCAAAAACCACTATATATCGGAATTGATAAGAGGTAGGGAGAGCGAATTCCAAACTGTACCGCTGTTAGATGAGAGAGAAGGGTAGCGATGACCGATACAAAACCATTCCAAGCAAACACTGCAGGAAAAAATTCCGGATTTCTCTTTTGCGTCAGACGAGATAAAACCGGAAAGGGCATTCCTGCCAGAAAAGACACCAATGAAAAGGGAAGAAAAGTAACAATCATGCAGACATATTCAGGTAAACTCAACAACCAGGATTGCACACCGTTTATAAAGAGGAGATAACCAATCAACACCAGAGGATGAATTATGATCAAGCGATGAAAAAAAGTGGTTGATCGGATTTTTTCAACATACAGACTTCCCAAGCCCGAAAAGATCAATAATACACTGAGAACCACGGCAAAGGTATAAAGGGGGAACCCGATAATCATTTCTAATTGAGCAATGACTGGAATTTCTATCAGCATATACCCGGCACCAGTCATTATTGCCGCTAATTCCAGATATCTTCTTCCGGGAAAAGACAGTGTCCTCCGAATGAGAAAGCGCCCTGGAATAAAAATAAAAAGGAAAGATAAGCTGGCGATAACCGCCAGAACAAAAAAAACCAGTAAAAAGCCCGCTCCTCCAAAGGGGAGCCAGCGTTTTCCCAGGTTATAAATGGTATCCATGGTTTGTCTCCATTTGAAAAAATGAAAAAAGTAGGGTGAATTGTCACTGGGAGCCCGGACATAGTAAAAAGATTTTTGAAGAGAAGCTGATGAGTCTCGAAGATACTCAATCACTGCCTGATAATTTATTTTTTGATTCTGAAAAATGATTTCGGCTTCATCTTTATGAATGCCTGGATAATAAATAAAATCAAACCAATAGGTATGTACATCTTGTCGGATTCTATTAATCTCATCATTGCTAAAAGGATTCTTGGAAATAATCATGCTTACCAAATCCAAGTTTTTGATAATTATCATTTGGTTCCGTAATTGAACCGTGCTTCCCCATACCTGGGAAAAGATATCCAGCATCTTAATCAGAACCACCGGAGGAGTCTGGGGAAAAAAAGAAATCACCAGCTTCCCATCGGATTGAAGCTGCTTCATCACCAATCGCATACCTTCAATTGTGAAAAGATAATTCTCCTTCAGTGAAAACGAACCGGGAAACACATCAGCACTCCCTATAGGAACCTGAAGGAAAATGAGATCATAGAGGGTTTGATTTCGGCTTAAAAATTTTCGAGGAAAAGCGGTTTCACGCTGAATTCGGGAAGGGAGATGGATGATATCAAGAAAAGCTCCATACAGTGGAGAAGAAGTTATGATTTTCCCTGTTACTCCGGAATACCATAAAGCATAAATCTCGTATCCCCAATCACATTCGATACCCAAAACATTATTGGGGTTGAATATCCGGATTGGGAGAGAAAAAAGAGTGTATTGGAGAAACTCTTGGGAGGGATGATAAGGGAAAAAGTGCTGAAGAGTATGATCATAAACCAGAGTGTAAGCTGAAGGCGGAATATCACGATAGAGCATACTCAGTCCTGCAGCAGCTCGTGAATAAGGAGTGAAATAAACATCCAGATTTTGTGAAGGATTGTGATAGGTTTGCAGAAGCTGGTTTTCCGGAATGAGTTTTAGTTGCCGAGAAGGGCTATAGTCAGAGAGTTTGAGTGATAACGGGGAAAAGTACAATACCACTATGAATATGATGATGGGTATCATAAATTTTTTTTGGTGAAAGGAAGCCAAGCAAGCGATAACCGCCAATCCCAATAGACTTCGGATTTCATTCATAAACATGAGGAAAACAATACCGGTGATTACTCCCAACGCCGAGCCGATGAGGTTAATTGAATAAAATCGCGGAAAATGATCGGGATATTTTTCAAAAAGAAGGAGCTGAAAGAGTCCATGGTAAAAAAAGGGAAAGGCAGTGAAAATAACCAGGATTACAAAAATCACTTTATGAATAGCATACGTCCAGAATTGATAAACATCCAATGGAAGTATGACAAATCCGGCAAATACTGCGAACATACCGAACAGGAAAAAAAGCGGGATAAGCGGTCGGAGCGAAAGCGGATAATGACGATACAAACTGCCAGCAGCACCATACCCTAAGAGAGCCAGAGATATAATCAATGAAACAAAGTGAAAGCCAACTAAAAAAGTATATAACCGGAACAGGATCATCTCAGCTGCTAAAGCGCATAAAGATAAAACAAACAGCTGAAAAGAAAGATAATTTTTCCTCCTCATATCCCCATCCTTCACGTTTATTTACGAATAATGCAGGAAACGATATCAGTTCCTTTATTATGATTTCTTAATGAATGACCCGTATCATATTATCGTGATTGTTTCAGTATCGTTTTTAACTGCTTTCGAAATTCCTGCGTTTCGTTCTCATTTCCCAATATTTCCATTTTGCCACCGGTAAAATGGAAAACGGTACTGGTTGTAAAATATTCAATCCAATCAACCCGTGACAAGTTAATAAACCCTTTATTGGTTTCAAACCAATTCATTTCTTTATCCCCTCCATAATATTTTTTCTGATAAAAAGTCTATCATATCCTGAGCAAAATATTATGCCTGCTCTATCCTGGAAATACAGTGAAATGTAAAAAAGTAAAAAGTTTAAAGATACTATTCTGTAAATACAGTGACGAGTGATCAGTAACGAGTAACCAGCAAACAATGAAAACTCATTTTATTCAGGATATTCTATAATTCCATTCACCGG
>CAYSWT010000068.1:0-9810 GCA_964434845.1 uncultured Atribacterota bacterium
TATTCAGGATATTCAATAATTCCATTCACCGGACCTCTCCCTTTGGATAAAGGGAGATTGAGAGGGATTCGATTGGTTGACCGTCCATTTCAAATCCCCCCTGGCCCCCCTTTTTTAAAGTGGGGGAAAGGATTTTCATCTTCATATGGTGCCACAAAGTGGCATGAACGTATATCCTGGAAACCCATCCACGGGCTTGATAAATCAAGCCTATACAAAAGATTTTTACATAGGGGTGCAAATTTATTGCGCCCGGTACCTGAATTTAATTATAGCGACATGGCATAGTTGTCGTTCTTTTCATTTTCATCGACACTGGTTCTAACAGGGAGCATGATGATCTCTCTTTAAACTACCTTTTTTTCCTCATTTACAAAAGAGCAATTTACAATATCTCAGAATAATGACAAAAAAAATGATTCAATTCGCAATATTGACAAACTATCATTTCGGTGGGATAATCTTAATGGGAATGAAAACCATTATCAATAATATGAGTAAGGAGTATAAAAAAGATGCGTAAATGTTGGTGGCAGGGGAGATTTCAGGGAGCAGGGTTACGGTTGACTTCACCCCGCTTGGCGATCATCGAAATCTTAAGCAAAACCACTGAGCATCCGAGTGCAGAGGACATTTATCTTTCTCTTCGTCAGAAATACCACAACGATAATATTGGCCTAACCACTGTCTACCGGACTTTGGAAATTTTAGTCCAGATGGGTATCGTCTACAAATTTGATTTTGGAGATGGCCGCACTCGTTATGAGCTCTCTGAAGGTCCTGATGGTTTTCATCACCACCATCATTTGGTTTGTACGAGATGCGGACGCATAGTTGATTACACCGATTTTATCGATGAAGAAAAGGAACTTTTGAATCGGACTGAAAAAGGGCTCTCTCAAAAATACCATTTTCAAATACATAAACATCTCATCCAGTTTTATGGGCTTTGTGAAAAGTGTCAAAAGGAGGGAACCCTACCTGTCCATTAAATACAACGATTCATTTGAGAAAAGATTTTTTTTCTTTTATAAATGAAAATGGTTATCAATAGCAATAAGAAAGGAGGTGTATTCTATGCCAGGATTTGATGGAACTGGGCCCCTTGGATATGGACCGATGACTGGTGGCGGACGAGGGTATTGCGTTACCTATCTTGGTCCATATGATTCCAGAGCCTGGGTCGGTTGGGGCATAGGACGAAGAAGAGCATTTTTTGGTGGCGGAGGCCGTGGCTGGTTTGGACGCGGTGGAGGCCGTGGTTGGCGTAACTGGTATTATGCCACTGGTCTACCCGGTTGGGCGCGAGCTCAATACGCTTACCCTTATCCGTTCATGTCACCATGGGGCTATTAGCCGCCAGTCGGTTTTAAATAATAAAAGGAAGAGGTGGTTCAACATGCCAAGAGGAGATGGAACCGGACCCATGGGTTTAGGACCTATGACCGGTAGAGCAGCCGGATATTGTGCAGGGTATGATATACCAGGATATATGAACCCGATTTTTGGACGCGGTGGTTTTGGTCGTGGCTGGTTTGGACGCGGTGGAGGCCGTGGTTGGCGTAACTGGTATTATGCCACTGGTCTACCCGGTTGGGCGCGAGCTCAATACGGTTATCCTCCATTCCCGCCCGCCTGGGGAAATGTTCCACCAGCCAATCCCCAGGAAGAAACCGAACTATTGAAGGAGCAAGCGCAGTTTTTGAAGCAACAACTCGACCAAATCGAAAAACGTATGGAAGATCTTGAAAAAGGGACAGCGACTGAAAAAGAATGAAGTGAAAAAGGGGGGAAACTGAATGTTCCCCCCTTTTTCTTATCCCAATACTCAGGAGGTCATTACATGAAAAGAATTGCCATTTCAACAGATGGAGACCAAGTCTCACCCCATTTCGGTCGGTGTTCATCCTATACCATCATCGAAATTGAGAACGGCCAATTGTTAACTCAAAAAGTGATTGATAATCCCGGTCATGAACCCGGTTTTCTGCCTCAATTTCTGAGTGAAAAAGGGGTCAACGCCATCGTTGCTGGTGGTATGGGTCCCCGAGCACAAAACCTTTTTCAGCAAGTGGGTATCGAAACAATTCTTGGAGTTGAAGGACCAATCAAAACGGTCATTGAAACCTTTCTCACTGGAACACTTGCTGGCGGAGAAAGTACCTGTACTCACCAAGGCGGGCAAGAAAAATCCTGTGATTATTCTCACCACTAAAAAAAAGGAGAAAAAAATGAAAATTGCCATCACTTCCCAGGGTAATACTCTGGATGCGGCGGTTGATCCACGTTTTGGCCGTTGTCGATACTTTATTATTTTTGATGACAAATCGGGTGAGGTTCAAGCGGTCGATAACTCTTCTCTCTTATCCGGAAGTGGTGCGGGGATTCAAGCCGCTCAATTCCTTGTGGATCAAGGAGTTGAGGTTCTTCTCACCGGTAATATCGGACCCAATGCCTCACAGGTTCTCAATGCAGCTGGAATAAAGACCTATATTCAATGTGCAGGAACTGGACAGTCGGTACTCGATGATTATAGAAATGGTCGACTGAGCCGAACTGATCAGGCGAATGTTCCATCTCATTTTGGAATGTCAAACCGAGGGTCATCTTCGGATTCTATTTGATAGGGGGCGAACCAAATGAGTGGTTTTGGACGTGGAGGAGGAAGAGGTGCTGCGGGTCGAGGCGGAATGGGACGACGAGGTGGAACTGGAGCCGGTCCTGCAGGTGAATGTGTATGCCCACGGTGTGGAACGAGAGTTCCCCATCAAACAGGGATTCCATGTACACAAGTGAACTGTCCTCAATGTGGGTCTCCCATGATCCGAGGAGATTCTTCGGCTCAACCATGAGAATTGCCATCGCGAGTGGGAAAGGAGGAACCGGGAAAACTTTGATTGCGACCAGCCTGGCGTTGGCAGTATCGCGATCTCAACCGGTCATTTTTATCGATGCCGATGTTGAAGCGCCCAATGCCCATTTCTTTTTAAAACCCGAGTTGGTTGAAAGGATCCCGGTCACTTCTTTTACGCCTCTTATTCAAATCGATCGGTGTGATGGATGTGGAGAGTGTGTGGATTTTTGTGCTTTTTCAGCACTCGCCCTGGTGAAGAAAAAAGTCCTTTTTTTTCCAGAACTCTGCCACAGTTGTGAAGGATGTCGAATCGTCTGTCCGAAAGCCGCTATCGAAAAAGACCAATCAACCAAGGGGTTGATCGAGCGGGGGAAAGCTCGGAATGAAATTGACTTTCGACGGGGAGTATTGGCTATCGGTGAACCGAGAGCCCCAGTGATCATTAATGCTCTAAAGAAAGATTTACCACAGGATAAGGATCAGGTCATCCTTATCGATTGTCCTCCCGGGACCGGTTGTGCCATGATAGCCGCGGTTGAAGATGCTGATTATTGTCTTTTAGTGACTGAACCCACTCCCTTCGGTTTCTCAGATCTCAAAATGGCGGTTGCCGCTATAGAAGAACTTCGTGTCTCCTTCGGAGTCATAATCAATAAACAGGGTTTAAACGGAAATAAAACTGAGGTCTATTGCCGGGAGAAAGGAATTGATATTTTGGGTCGAATCCCATTTCAGAGGTCGATTGGAGAAAGGTATGCTCGGGGACTAACTCTTCTCGACGGGGAGAACTCCTTCTGTGATGATTTGTGCGCTATCTTCGATCGTATCGAAATCAAAGGATAGACCGTCATGCTACGTTACGACACCATGTGAGGATGAAAATACATTTTTCCAAATCAATTCCCCTTTAGCAAAAGGGGAGGGGTCAGGGGGAATTTGAAATGGATGGTCAACCAATCGAATCCCTCTCAATCTCCCTTTATCCAAAGGGAGAGGTCTGGAAAATGACCTTAAAAAAGATGAGATCTTAACCTCTTTAGTCCTTTTTCATTTTTTATTTGACGCCTCTGAAATCCTGGCGTTTACAGGAGCGAAACCATGAAACAGATCACAATTGTGAGCGGGAAGGGAGGAACCGGGAAAACATCTTTGCTAGCCTCGCTGGCGGCTTTGGCAAAAGACCAGGTAGTCCTGGTTGACGCCGATATAGATGCTCCCAATCTGGCTCTGGTGGCTGATCCGGAACAAATTTTTCATCAATCTTTTACCGTGAGTGAGAAAGCCTTTGTTCATCCTGAACGATGCCAGCAATGTTTGGCATGTGTTGATGCATGTCGCTTTGATGCTATATCACTCCGCTTCGACTATCCTCACATTAATCCAATTAAATGTGAAGGCTGTGGGCTGTGTGCTCGCCTGTGTATGATTGGAGCGATTGCCATGGAGCCTCATAATAGCGGGTTTTTGTCTGTGTCGAAAACCCGTTGGAAGAGTCACCTCTATCATGGAAGATTGCTCCCCGGTGGGGAAAATTCGGGGAAAATGGTGACCGTACTTCGTGAGAAAGCAGAAAAATTTGCTCAGGAAAAAGGAATCGAACTTATTCTCATCGACGGCGCTCCTGGTATCGGCTGCCCGGTCGTCGCCAGTCTCACTGGTTGTGACCTGGCGTTGATCGTCACCGAGCCCACTCTCAGTGGACTGCATGATCTGGAACGAATCTGGAAATTAGGGCAGCATTTTCAGGTTGAAACCTGGGTGATTCTCAACAAATCCGATTTGAGTCCAGAAAACACGGAAGCCATCAGAAATTTTTGTCGGGAAAGTGGTCTTCCCCTCATGTCGGAAATTCCTTTTGATGAAGATGTGGTTCGATCGATGATGGTTGGACTTTCAACCTACGAGTATAATCCCTATGGAGCATTCTCCCAGCAGATAATAGCCATCTGGAATGCTTTCAGCAACCTTTTTAACCAGGTCAAATCCTAAATGGAGTGAAAATAAATATGTCATTCCCACTATTCACAGTGACCATCTTATATGATAATCGAACTATTCGAGACGATCTTCTTCCTTCCCATGGATTTTCCTGTATGGTTGAAAATGACCAGGGAAAGAGAGTTCTCTTCGACACCGGAGAGAGCGGACCATTGCTCCTTGCTAATATGCAACGATTGGGTATCGATCCATCAACCATCGAGAAAGTGATTCTATCGCATGAACATTATGATCATGTCGGTGGATTGATAAGTCTCCTTGCTCTTCGAATCGATATCGAGATTTTTATTCTTCCTTCCTTTTCAAGTATTTTTTTAGAAAAATTGTCATTCTCTCACGTGAAGTTGAGGGAGGTTACGAGAGGAATGGAGATTCTTCCAGGCCTTTTCTCGACGGGAGAGATAAAGGGAGTCATCAACGAACAAGGACTGGTTTTATCCGGAAATGAGAAGGCGCTTTTTATTGGTGGATGTTGTCATCCAGGCGTAGTGAAAATGGTGGCAGCGGCTTCCCAAATGGTAGGTCAATCCGTTGGAGGAGCATTGGGGGGCTTTCACCTTTGCCAAAGTGAAGATCAAGCAATAGCATCTGAACTCCAACATTTAAAAAGCATGGGAGTCAATATCATTGCTCCCTGTCATTGTACCGGTTTTACTGGAATGGATATGGCACGGGAATTGTGGGGATCCGGTTTCGTCGAAACTGGAGTCGGTACCAAGCTGCTATGGAAATAAAATAAAAAGGGATGACAGATCATGAAAAATTCAATTATCACCGATCAAATTGACATGGATTTTGACAAGGCGGTTTTTTTGGCGAACAAATGGGGTTTCCAGTACCTGGAAATCCACTCCCTTTGGGGGAAAACAGTTGAGAATCTTTCCAATGACGAAGTCGATCGAATGGCGCGAACTATTAATAAATATCACCTCAGTGTATCGTGTCTTTCTACCACTTTATTTCTCATGTGTCCTCTTTATCATGATCTCTCGAGCATAGAAAAATTTAGTGAAAGCTTTATTACCTACGACGATACCTATGAGCATCATCTCGATAAACTCGAATGGTGTTTTGATATTGGAAAAAGAATTGGTGTTGATTGTCTACGAATTTTTCCCTTCCGTATCGAGAAAGAAGGAGTAGCCAATCGAAATGTTCGGGATATGGTATCTGATATTGCCGAAAAATTCGCCAAGCCGGTTCAAAGAGCGGAAATCAACAATATCTTGTTAGTGGTGGAGAATTGCCCTTTTTCTTATTTGCCCCGGGGAATTATGACTTTTCATCTGACCAGTATTATGAAAAGTCCTTATTTGAGATTGCTTTGGGATGTCGGGAATAGTTTTCGATCAATGGAATATGATTGGGTACAAAGGTACTCGGATGCCTCTTTAATTGAAGAGTATAAGATAATCAAATCTCATATCTTCAACATTCATATTAAAGATTTCAAATTTGAAAATAATAAATATAGATTAACTGTTCTTGGAAGTGGAGATATTCCCTATAGGGAAATATTCAAACTGTTGAAAACCGACTACAATTCGAATTTTATCACTCTTGAACCTGAGCTTGACCGTGAAGGGGTTTCTCAAAGTGTCGAAGCACTGAATATATTGTGCACCACATAAAAGAATATATGGCCAACCAAAGAAAGGAGATAGAGCAAGTGGAATTGAACCCAAATATTCATCGTACCATTGCAGTGATGAGTGGAAAAGGAGGGGTAGGGAAGAGTTCGGTGTCGGCATTGATGACGGTTGAGCTGGCTCGGCGGAGGTTTAAGGTCGGTATCATGGATGCCGACATTACCGGGCCCAGCATCCCCACCATGTTCGGTATTGTCAATACTCGCCCTGAGGTTGATGATGAAGGCATCCATCCGGTCCTCTCGAAGAAATATGGCATTCAAGTGATCTCGATCAATTTATTATTGGAAAAACCGGATCAACCAGTGATTTGGAGAGGTCCATTGTTGAGCAAGGCAATTCTGGATTTTTGGAATGATGTGCTCTGGTCTGACCTTGATTTGTTAATGGTCGACATGCCCCCTGGAACCGGCGATGTTCCTCTGACCGTATTGCAGAGCATTCCTTTAGAAGGAGCGGTCATTGTTTCTTCGCCCCAGGATCTGGCCTTTTTAATCGTTAAAAAAGCCATAAGTATGGTTCAACAACTCAATAAACCAATTTTGGGGTTGGTGGAAAATATGAGCTCCATTTCCTGTCCGAAATGTGGAGAAATCATTCGTCCTTTTGGAGAATCGAAAGGGAAGGAGATAAGTGTTCAGTTACAGATTCCTTTTTTGGGGGGACTCCCCATGGATCCGGTTTTATCCGAATACTGCGACGCCGGCTGTATAGAGGAGTATGAGAATCCCAAAATAAAAGGGATCGTTGATAAACTGATGGTCGGTTTACAATGAAGACAGACCGATCCCTTTTTTGTTGAGTTTGTTGTAGAATACCTCAATGGTGTGAGAGGAATTTGCATATCTTCACTTAGTGGGGTTCCCATGTATACCCCGTTACTTGTAGAGGTAGCTCTTATTAATCCAGCGGGAACTCCCCGCCTGTAAAGGCGGGGATGTAAGCTGTATCCTGTGCTATCAGGACAAACGAAACTTGCAGGGTAAAGTTTTTCAATAACCCCACCTGTTAAGGTGGGGTTATCTATAGCGATGTTATCTAAAGGGATTGCTCCTGCAGTAGATTTGGCTTTTATGATTGGAAGCCCCCATGTGTTTTATCAAGCCCCTAAGAATTCAATATGTAAAGTCGCAAATTTATTGTGCTCTTTATCTAAATTTTATTGTAACGACATTCACAAGCATGTCGCTCCTCTGGTTTTCATCGTCACTGGCGCTGCCAAGTAGTTCTCGGAAGAGAGGAGGGTTGACCGAAGAGAATGGCATGTGTTCAGCATCCGAGTGATTGGTCTTTCACGATACGGACCCATCGAGTCAGTCAATCAGCAGCTTGCATCAGCAGGCAAAATGTGATTTAAAAGCAGAAGAAGCATTAATGATTCAATCATGATGGAGGAGACATAACGTGAATCGCTTATTTATGAATCCCGATCGTATCCGCTTTCTTCTCAATCTCTTTTTCGTGCGGTATCTTTTGGGATGGATTACTCTTCCGATTCGTGATGGGAAAACAAAACTTGAGAAGGTGATGATGTATTATGGAAAAGAGAAAAAAGATTTGACCTGGAAAGAAGAAATTGGTTTCTATCCTATTTATGTTGTCATTGAAATCATCCGCATTGCTTTAAAATGGAATAAAAAGTATCTCCAACAAGAAATATTCGCATCTCCCACCTTGCAACGGGTGACGGTCAACTTAGCCCGCAGTATTGCACAATATGGTACGACTCAACCACAAAATTTTGCCAGTCCACTCTTAGTTGTTTGGAATTTTACTAATTTGTGTAATTTGAAATGTCGTCATTGCTATCAGAATGCTGGAGAAAAGGGAATTCAACTTAAATATGCCGATCGGTTGCGGGTGATTGATCAATTAAGCAGAGAATACGTCCCTGCTTTGGCTTTATCAGGTGGTGAACCTCTGGTGGATCCCGAGCTCTATACCATAATAGAAGTTGCCACTCAACGAGGTCTGTATGTATCAGTGGCGACCAACGGCACTCTGCTCACCCACGATACCTGTCTGGCTCTTTGGGATGCTGGAGTTCAGTATCTCGAAATCTCCCTGGACAGTTCTGAGCCAGAATATCACGATCAATTTCGGGGAATACCCGGAGCGTGGCAAAAAACCATCGATGGGATTCAAAACGCCGTTCAAACCGGAATGATGGTTGGAATTGCTCCCACCGTCACCCGGAATAATCTCTCCGATTTGCCACGCCTCTATCGCTTGTCTATCGAGTTAGGTGCACAACGCTTTTATGTTTTTAATTTTATCCCCACTGGAAGAGCCCACACCATGGTTCAAACCGACCTCTCCCCGCAGGAGAGGGAAGAACTCCTCGCTTTTCTGTATGATTGTATGATGGAGAAAAAAATTACTCCCTTCACCACCTGTCCCCAGTTTGGTCGCTTCTGTCTTGAGAAAGATCCCCAAGGGATGGTTATTACCGGACATTATTCAGTATCCGAAGGAAGCATTGCTCGAGTGGCAGCCGAATACGTCGGGGGGTGTGGAGCGGGTCGGGCATATTGCGCGGTACAACCAGATGGCAGTGTTACTCCCTGTGTATTCATGCCGATCCAATGTGGAAACCTTCTCCATCAAACCTTCAAAGAGATCTGGGACTATTCTTCAGTCATTGTCAAATTACGAAATCGAAAAAATTATCAGGAACATTGTGGTGTTTGTGATTATCGTTCGGTCTGTGGTGGTTGTCGATCACGAGCCCATGCATATTTCGGAGATTATCTTGGACCAGATCCAGGTTGCATCTATAACCAATCCGCTTATCATCAACTGATCTCTTCCTAAAGATGTTATTCGTATACTACTTTATTTCATCATTACCTATATCTGTCTTTTCTGAGCACCGGAGGGGGATCAAGTCCTAAATTATGTGTAAAAAGACCTTGATTAAGTGGATAACTCATGTCAGTTAATTCATTTCATTGACATAATTCATTGTTCACTTAAATAGACATTCTATTCAATCATCCAATGAGTCATTTCCTAAAAAATTTCAGCCCAAGCATGGTTAGCATAAACTATACTCACATTAAGCCATACTTAAGATATAGACCCTCATGCCACGTTGTGGCACCATGTGAGTATGGAAACACCAAAATGTTGAGTTGTTGAGAGGTTGAGGTGTTGAGTTGGAAAAGATAAAAAGATGAGATCCTCACGCCATACTCTTGGATTCTTTCTCCAAGTGTATGCATCTTGTTTTGAATTTTTTTCATCTTACGCCTTAAGCTGCCATCCTAACAGTTTACAGGATAAGTGACGTCTTCCATCCGTCATTCC
>CAYSWT010000069.1:0-9543 GCA_964434845.1 uncultured Atribacterota bacterium
GTATGGCGTGAGGATCTCATCTTTTTATCTTTTCCAACTCAACACCTCAACATTTCAACAACTCAACATTTTGGTGTTTCCATACTCACATGGTGCCACAATGTGGCATGGGGGTCTATCCTGGAAATACAGTGAAAGGTAAAAGATACTCAATCATCACTACCACCTTCTCTCAATTCCCCTCGCCCACGAATGGGTGCCTTTCCCAATCGTACCTTTCTTTCTGAACATTTCCAGTCTTACATCGTCAACTGACAGGAGCGGGTCAGAGTGAGAAAACGTATTTTCATTTATCAGATGGTGCCGTCACACGGCATGGACGTCTATCGTGAAAAAAATGGTTCCATAGTATTATATTTGCATGGATATCTTTTATAAAAATATGATAGTATAGATGATGATTATAAAGGTGAATAGACATTCATGATAGAGAAATACCTGGCACCATTTGAAAAATGAAAGCTCATCTCCCTTTCAAGTCATATCCATATCATTCTCAGCATGAATATCTATTCACGTGGTTTTTCTCTTTTCATATTTTCAATTATACGCCGTAGGCTGAGTTTTTTAGCAGCATATTCTCTTTTAATTATAATGTAAAAGGAGGCTTATAGCATGAAAAAAACACTTGGTCTCATTGTGGGAAGCCGGGGCTTTTTCCCTGACTGGCTGGCAAAAGAAGGCCGGGAAATTGTCATGGCCCATCTGAAAGAATGGGGTTACGATGTGGTCGTGCTCTCTCCCGTAGACACCAAACACGGAGCGGTCCAAACCTGGGAAGATGCCCAAAAATGTGCTGCTCTCTTTGATGAAAACCGCAAAAATATTTCCGGTATCGTGGTCACTCTTCCTAATTTCGGCGAAGAAAAAGCAGTTGCTGACGCCATTCGTCGTTCGGGATTAAATGTTCCGGTATTAGTTCACGCCTTCCCCGATAAAACTTCAGCATTAGATGTTTCCCATCGTCGGGATAGTTTTTGCGGCAAATTATCCATTTGCAATAACCTCAGGCAATACAACATTCCCTTTACTCTAACCAGTGAACATACCGAAAGTCCTGATTCCAAATTATTTAAAGAGGACATCGATGCCTTTGCTGGTATCTGCCGAGTCGTCAGTGGCTTTAAAAATCTCAAAGCAGGAGCGATTGGTGCCCGCCCCAATGCGTTTAATACCGTTCGCTACTCAGAAAAAATCTTAGAAAGCTATGGCATATCCGTAGAAGTAGCCGATTTTTCAGAAATACTCGCCCGGGCTAACAAATGGAAAGATAATGATACCAAAGTCCTCAATAAAGTCAAAGACATCAAAACATATATCGATACCACCGGTGTGCCGGAAGCCTCCTTGGTCAAGATGGCAAAATTATGGTTGGTTCTCGATGGGTGGATTCGTGAAACCGGCGTCAAGCTTATCTCTTTCGAATGCTGGACATCTATTCAAGAAAATTTTGGAATTATGCCGTGTGCGGTCATGAGCATGTTCAGTGAAAACCTCATCCCGGCTGCATGCGAAGTCGACCTCACCGGAGGCTTAGGAATGTATGCCCTTCAGCTTGCGTCCGGAAAACCATCAGCCCTGGTTGACTGGAACAACAATGTCGATGATGATTCCGATAAGGCAATTCTTTTCCATTGCAGTAATTATCCGAAATCTCTCTTAGAAAACTTCCGTATGGGCTATGGCGACATCATATCTACTTCAGCGGTATCAAAAGAAGAAGCGTATGGGACCTGTTACGGAACTATCCCTTCCGGTCCGGTGACGCTTTCCCGGTTAGCCACCGATGATATCACCGGTTCGATTACTGCCTATATTGCCGAAGGAAAAATTACCTCCGATAAATTCACGACTTTTGGCGGAATTGGTGTGGTGGAAATTGAAGACCTGCAGGATCTGTTAGCCTTTCTCTGCGAAAATGGCTTTGAACACCATGTTGCAATCAATCTTTCTCATACTGCCAATGTACTCTTCGAGGCTTTCGATAAATACCTCGGCTTTGATACCTATTGGCACAACGCTTGAGGTAAAAATATTTTTCGAGGATAGACCGCCATGTCGTATTACGACATCATTGAGAATGGAAACTTTGGCGGTCTATCCTCTTCTTATTTCTTTCAATCTTTTTGAATCTTACGCCGTAGGCTGATCCTGGTATTTCCAAGATAGGAATAAAATAGAGGGAGTCAATGCTCCCTCTATTTTATTCCTAATTATTAATTGCTATCCAAAAATAACCACCAATGCTGTAAAAATCAGGGTGGAGACCGTGGCTATCGATAAGGGCGCATAGGCTTCTATAAAGCGAACCCAAACTAAATGAATTGCGAACATAATCACAATGCTTAAAAAGATCCTATCCCAAAGGTTTGTTTTAAAAGGAAAAACCCTCATAGTCACCCCGCCTAATCCTTGACTGCTCCAAAAGTAAGACCGGCTACTATATGTCGTTGAGCTATCCCAATAAATATCACTGCTGGAACCAAACATACCATCGAAACCGCTGCCATTTCTCCCCAGTTAGTCCCGATAACCGTGACAAAAGAAGCTAATCCGGTCGTAATCGTCCGAGCGTTGACACTGGTAAGAATAGAGGCGAATAAATACTCATTCCAAGCAAATATCCAGGTCAGAATAGCGGTAGTCATGATACCGGGTCGAGCCAGAGGGAGAATCACCCGCGCTAAAACTCCCCAAAACGTACAGCCATCGATATACGCCGCTTCGTCCATTTCTCGAGGAATGGCATCCATCATTCCCTTCAGCAACCAGATGGCAAAAGGAAGGTTAAAAATACAATAGAGAAGGATTATGCCAAACCTGGTATCCCGGAGACCCATACGGGTGAAAATGAGAAAAAAAGGAACGATGAATACTGCCGGTGGTGCCATGCGGTTGGTGATCGTCCAAAAGAAAAGGTTGCTTGATCCCGGAACCCGAAACCGTGAAAAAGCATAGGTTGCCAATACGGCAAACGAAATCACCAGGAGAGTATTTCCGCTCGCGATGATGAGGGAGTTTAAAAGGTATCGACCGAAAATATCATGAAGGAACGGTCGGGTATAGTTTTCAGCATAAAAGCTGGTTTGAATGAGTTTTGGCCCAGCAAAGATTTCCACTTTGGTTCGGGCCGAAACCACAAACAACCAATAGATCGGAAAGAGGGTTGCTATCGCAATCAGAATTGAAATTAAATAAATAAATAAAAGTCTGGTGGTTTTTCTTATACTCGCTTTCATTTAGCCACTCTCCTGGGAAACGTTAATAAAGGTTAAAAGGAGCCAGCAAATGACAATAGTCAAATAAAGCAAAAAAAGTGACATAGCAGAACTGTACCCATAATTCATCGATTGAAGCACTTGGCGGACCACATGGATGCTGACATATCGAGTTGCCGTACCCGGACCACCACTGGTGAGCATCCATACTTCGTCAAAAACACGAAATGTATCCATCACCCGGATAAAAAGAGTGGTTAATAATATTGGTTTTAATAGGGGAAGAGTAATATAGCGGAGGGTTTGGGATTTGTTCGCTCCATCCACCAATGCGGCTTCAAAAGGTTGCCGGGGGAGAGATGACAATCCCGCCATAAAGGTCAATGTGACAAATGGTGTCCAATGCCAAACATCCATCAAAATAGTTGCAATATAAGCCTGGGTCCCATTATTTCCAATATTAAAATCAATACCGACGTTTCTCAGATAAACTGCTAATGGTCCAAAATCAGGATTGGTCATGAGAACCCAGATGGCTCCAATGCTAATCGGGGCCATCGCCAGGGGAAGAGTCATTATGGTTCGAAAAATTCCCTTCCCCTTATACTCATAGGTCAGAAGGTTAGCAAAAGCGAGTCCCAAAGGAAGTTCAATAGCAACACAGAGAATAACGTAGGATAATCCCAATCGTAATGATTTTAAGAAATCGGGATCAAACATGAGTTTCCGGAAATTATTAAAACCGGTATAGACCATTCCAATCTTGGAAAATACATTGTATTTGAAAACACTGAGATAAAGGATATAGATAACAGGTATGACGCCAATAAAAATTATTAAAATGAGTGTGGGGGCTAAAAGCCCCCACACCTGTTTCCGGTTTCCTTTCACAGGTTCCTCCGGTATCAGTAACCCAATTCTTCCATCAACGCATCAACTTCTTTAGCTAAATTGTCGAGAGCGTCTTCCGGTGAAACTTCACCAGCAACAGCTTTCGCCACCCATTTGAGGTAGAGTTCATTCAACGGCCGATGCATTGGGAGTGGTGGAGCACCTCTAAAGAGAGGACCTTCATCCTTCAGGAAGGTGAAGTAATTACCCATCTTGGGATCCAGATCCTTGACGATCGGATCATCAAAGGTTGATTTTCTTACGACTCTGGTTCCGAGTTTGGCGAATTCACCCTGCCACTCTTTGCGGGCGACCCACTGAGCAAACAACCAGGCTGCTTCTTTATTTTTTGAGCTATGGGGAATACCCAATGCGCCACCATCATAGTAACCGATATACCCTTTGCCAGATTTGGCATCTTCCATGGCTTGAGGAACGACCGGTGGCAATGCAACTCCGATCTTCCCAGCTACTTCGGATTTGGCGGGATCAGACCACCAACCAAGGTTTTCCAAGTAAATTAATCCCTGGGCAATTTTCCCAGCGCCAAAGGTCGCAGCGGTTTCATCCCAGGTATAGGTCTTGACTCCGGGAGGTGCCCACTTCAGCATATCCACATACCATTTAAATGCAGCTTTCGCCTGATCACTATCAAGCGTTCCACCATTCGCCTTGCTTGCTCGCATTTTTTCCAGATTAATACCCCAGTTGTAAATTCCCCATGCCGGCCAGATGGTTTCACACATTTCATAGGCAACACATGGGTGAGTTTTCGCCTGGGCGATATGACCATAGAGCTCAATTCCTTTTTCCTTCCCATATTCGGTAAAGAACTGAGCAATATTGGTGTAATCTTCCCAGGTAGTTGGAACGGCTAAGTCTTTGTTGTATTTTGCTTTGTAGGCTGCCTGGATTTCAGGATCTCCAAACAGATCAGTTCGATAGACATAAGATTTCAAGAAGGCTTCAAACGGGACAGCGTAAAGGTCGCCCTTAGAGTCTTTAAAGTTTTCAATGAAACTGGTGAAATCGGGCAAATCAAAATCGGGATTGGTGATTGCAGTATTTCCCACAAATGGAGTTAAGTTGGTCAACCAGTTCTGAGCAAGATAGGCATAAATGATATCTTGTTCAACATAGACAAAATCATAAATCCCGGATCCAGTCTGCATATCCTGGATGGTTTTGTTATACATTTCATCCCAGGAAGTCACTTCAAACTCAACTTTAATCCCAGTCAGTTCTTCAAACTGAGGTCCAGCTACTTCCATCATGGCCCGAGATGGAGGAGTACTTTCAGAAATTCCTTTTATAGTAACTCCTTTATAGGGCTCAGCTGCTTTTTTCCACCAATCAGGATTGGTCACCATGGTTTGGGCAAAAGCAACCACAGTGAATGCCAAAACAATGAATATTGCCAATAAAACTATTACCTTTTTCAAAGTATTTCCCTCCAATTTAAAGTAGTATTGAAAACATTTGCATTGAGACAATAGCAACACAATTTTAATACTATGACGCAAAAATCACCCCCTTTTTACCAGATGGTATACCCACCATCCATCACCAAAACACTGCCAGTGACGAATGAAGAAGCATTTGAAGCCAGAAAGACACACGGTCCTTTTATTTCTGATGGTTGGCCAAAACGTTTAAAGGGAACCAGTTTGGTCCAGGCCTCGGCATACTCGGGATATCGCTTGAGAAGATCAGAGACCAACTGAGTCTTCATATAACCGGGAGCGATACTATTTACCCTTACTTGATAGGGAGCCCACTCAGAGGCGAGTGATTTGGTGAGCATGATAACCCCACCTTTTGAAGTGTTGTAGTGAGATTGACACTGCGGGGTGTTGACAATTAAACCGGACATGGATGAAATGGTGATGATACTTCCCTTCTTCCTTTCGATCATTTTTCGACCGACGGCTTGACAGCAAAAAAACGTCCCGTTTAAATTGATATCAATTACTCTTTTCCAATCTACTTCCGGCATCTCTTCGGCAGGCATCCATTGCCCGATACCAGCTGAGGTGACTAAAATATCAATTTTCCCATAACGATTCATCACCTCTTCAACCATTCGTTCAACCGCTGCTTTTTGGGTGACGTCGACCTGAACAGCCATTGAATCGACACCCAATGATTGAAGTGATTTCACGACTTTTTGAGCATTATTAAGATTAAGATCGGCGATCACAATATTTGATCCGGCTTCAGCAAGACCATTCGCCATCTGTTCGCCTAATCCCTGAGCGCCTCCGGTTACAATAGCCACTTCATCTTTTAGGTTAAAGAGTTGTTGCATAGCCACCGATACATCCCCCTTAAAATGCTGATTCAGGCGCAATTATTGTCTGATAATTTTTGGTCGGGGAGAGCGGATTTGAACCGCCGACCACTCGCACCCCAAGCGAGTGCGCTCCCATGCTGCGCTACTCCCCGAAATTTTATTTCCCTACGACGGTTATGTTATATCAATCCACCGAAGCTGTCAACTCATAACGATCTTTCCACCGGGATAGGTTTGGATGATTTTTTTCATTTCCAATGATACCAAGGTGCGATAAAACTTCCCTTGATCCCATCCACTTTTTTCCAGGAGTTCCTCCATATAGATCCCGGAAATTTCTATGTAGGTTAATAACTCCTTTTCGTCATTGCTGAGTTCCGGTATCGGTAATGGACACGAAGGATAACTCTTGTTAGCGGTCAAAAAACCCAGAGCTTCAACAATATCATTAATGTTTTGAACCAATCGAGCCCCCTGGTTGATGAGTTGATGCGTTCCTCCGCTTTGAAAAGAAAAAATCGAACCTGGTACAGCCATCACTTCTCGCCCTTGTTCTAATGCAAAATCGACCGTTATCAGTGCTCCACTCTTCACGGGGGCTTCCACGACCACCACACCCAACGAAAGACCACTGATCAGGCGGTTTCGAACCGGGAAGCTCTCCCTTTGTGGTCCGAAACCAGGAACAAATTCACTGATCAGCGCTCCACCCTGTTTGATAATTGCCTGGGCAAGATCGCAATTTGAACCAGGGTAGACAATATCCACTCCAGTTCCCAATACTGCTATGGTTCTTCCCTTTCCATCCAAAGTACCGCGATGAGCTTCACCGTCAATACCCAAGGCGAGACCACTGACCACTATCCACCCATCTTCGGCGAGTTCACGAGCCAAAAAACGAGCTGCTTTCTTCCCATAGGGGGTGGCTCTCCTGGTGCCGATGATTGCAATATATTTCTTAAAAGAACGAAAATCAAATTCACCCCTTTGATACAAAAGAAATGGGGGATACGGAATGTTTTTAAGGAGCTGGGGATACCGATCATCGTAATTCGGAATGATGTTGATTCCCCTCTCCACAATTTTTTTAAAAACCTTCTCCGGATCAAGACTATCTCTGACCGGTAGAATGTCATCAGCAAATTTTTTCCCCAAACACAAAATGAACTCAGCTGGAGGAGCTTCCCAAGCTCGAGCAGCTGATCCAAATCGATCTAATATTTTCTGAAAACGGATCGGTCCCACACCAGGTAAATGGTTAAAAGCGACCCAATACGGCAGTTCATCCACTTTAAAACTCCAAATACTTGCGATCAAGGGTTCGATATTGAATCGCCTCAGCCACATGCTCGACTTCAATTATTTCTGATCTGGCAAGATCGGCAATGGTACGAGCAACCTTGAGAATACGGTGATAGGCTCGAGCACTCAGCGCCAGATTTTCAATCGATTTTTGGAGCAATTCATGAGCTTCGCTGGTACAAACACAATATCGTTTGATATGGCGAACCTTCATTTCCCCATTGACGAGAATTCCCTCTTTTGCAAAACGTTCTCTTTGCAGAATGCGTACTCTTTCAACTCGCTTCCTAACGTCTTCCGAGGTTTCTTCCTGGATATTTGAGGATAGTTCAGAATAATCAAGACGAGGAATTTCAACCTGAAGGTCCATGCGATCCAAAAAAGGTCCCGAAAGACGACTACGATATCGGACAATTTGTTGAGTTGAACAGGTACAGGCACGTTTATTATCCCCAAGATAGCCACACGGACAGGGATTACAGCTCGCCACTAAAGTAAACTTAGCTGGGTACGTCATAGTCATACTGGCTCGCGAAATCGTGATTTTCCCCTCTTCCAGCGGTTCGCGCAGAGCCTCGAGAACATTGCGCTTAAACTCTAATGCTTCATCGAGAAAAAGAACTCCGTGGTGAGAGAGGCTGATTTCTCCAGGACGTGGCCATTGACCTCCACCGATCAGTGCGACATCGGAAATGGTGTGATGAGGAGATCGAAAGGGGCGCTTGGTCACTAAGGGTCGCTCTCCCGAAATCAAGCCAGCAACGCTATGAATTTTCGTCACCTCAATTGCTTCTTCAAGGGTGAGTAAGGGAAGCAATCCTGGAAGGCGCTTGGAAAGCATGGTTTTTCCTGATCCGGGAGGACCGACAAACAAAAGATGATGCCCGCCGGCAGCAGAAATTTCGAGGGCTCTTTTCCCATGCCGTTGACCCTTTACTTCCGATAAATCTTCATCTTGATTGGTGTAGAGAAATAAACTGTGAGGATCAATGGTGGTTGGATCAATTGAATAAGTTCCTCTTATAAAATCAACCAGCTGATTGAGATCCCGAAAGCCAAATATATCTACTTTGCCAGCAATAGCACCTTCTCGTGCATTCTCATAAGAGAGAAACATACGATATTTTCTTGTCTCTTTAGAAAGCGAATGTGCAATGGGCAGGATTCCTTGAACCGGACGTATTTCGCCGGAAAGCGACAGTTCACCAACGACGACCGTGCTATCGGTATGAAAGTGCACTTGTCCAGTCGCGGTCAGAATACCCAACGCAATTGCCAAATCAAAGTCACTCCCACTTTTTCGAAGTGAAGCCGGTGCTAAATTCACTGTCACCCGACGGGCAGGAAAGATAAATCCGCTATTTTTAAGAGCACTCCGTACTCGTTCCCGGGCTTCCTGAACAGCTGTATCTGGTAATCCCACCACATTAAACGATGGCATCCCCGGCCCGACATCGACTTCAGTTTCAACAAAGGTAGCATCGATCCCAACCGCAGTAGCACTTATAATTTTCGCCAGCAATTTCGATCCCCCTTTTTCGAGTAATAGACATTCATGCCAAGTTACGACCATGGCATCATTGATGATAACAATGCACCCCCTCACCCTGACCCTCTACCACGGTGAGGAGAGGGAAAATATTGGGAGAAGGTGGTGGTGATGATTGAATATCTTTGAACTTTTTACTTTTTACATTTCACAACATTTTCAGGATAGACCCTCATGCCACGTTGTGGCACCATGTGAAGATGGAAATATGAGGGTCTATCCTTTCAGTTTTGGTTTTTCTGTTTTTCAATCTTACGCCGTAGGCTGATATCCTGGTGTATTTCCAGGAT
>CAYSWT010000070.1:0-4078 GCA_964434845.1 uncultured Atribacterota bacterium
GGTCTATCCTGTAAATACCGTGAGTCGTAAAAAAAATCTCCCCCTCAGCCTTTTTTCAACTCAACACCTCAACCTCTCAACAACTCAACATTTTAATGTTTCCATCCTCAGATGGTGCTGCACAAGCAGCATGATTATCTATTCACTGCTATCCTTCGGTTGGACAGTGACTCGAATCGGAAGTGAACCAAGGGCGTTGACACCGACCGAGACGCTGACAACCTGGTTGTTTTGTGGATGGGGTTCGACTTTGAAGAAAGTGGGTTCGAATAACTTGAGAAGCTGTGAAAAAGTACCGAGTGATGTGCTTTCTTTCAAAAGACCGGTGGCTTTTCCGACTTTTACGAGCTGTTCCGTAGTAACAGCCGGTTCAATTTTGACTGAATAATCCCCTTGGGGAAGAGTAAATTTAATGCCATTGAGTTGGATGAGACCACTTTGAAGCTCACCATCAATGTTATGGATGAGTGCCTCTCCTCGGCTGACACCGTTTTCGGTGATCACTTTGGTATCGACTGAGAAATGATAGGGTTCCATGATTTTGTAACTGATATCGTCATTGTTAACATTCACGATTAAATAATGAAAGAACCCTCCTTTTTCAGGGGATGTGCTAAAAGGTGCTCCGCCGCCGCCGATGGTGTAGAACGGAATTCCTTTATATTCGGTGTGGTAAAAAAGATGTTCGTGTCCAGCAATAACCGCAGTAATCGGATATTTGGTGATTAGATCAAGAAGGTCGTTTTTCGCTTTTTTTGAAATGAAATTACAATCGGATTCAGGAATGTCTCCCCGCTGATCCTCATCAGGAACGAGAAAAGAAAAAAGTGGACGATGCATAAAGACAAATATTGCCTTGGCGTCTTTTGCATTGAGAAGGGTTTTTTCCAACCATTCTCGTTGCTCTCCGGTTATCTGACCGAGTTGACCAGGTATATCAGTGTTGAGAATAATAAAAGTGGCTCCGTGGGCATTAAAAGAATAATACCCATCCTTATATCCGCTTAATTGAGAAAAATAATCGGCTGCCTCCGGTGATTGATAGTCGTGATTACCGGGAACATAGTAAATTTTTGGGTTCACCATGGAGAGAAGTTCCAGCGCACGTCCATAATCATCTTTGAGAATTTCGCCGGATTCGCCATATCCAAAGATGAGATCACCAGTATGGATAACAAAATCTGGGTTAATCCAGTTGATTTCCTCGAGGATTTTCATATACGCCGGTGAGAAAGGTGCTCCGGTGAAAGAAGGACGGGTATCGCCAATGACAATAAAACGATAGTTATCAGAATCTATATCAGTTGCTTGCCCGGTAACTGAAAAAGAAAGCAGCAAAACTATGACGAACAGCAAGACAACAAACTTCTTCATCGAACCATCTCCTCACTGATCATATTTTCTTTGTGTGTTAATATCAATTTATCATATTAAGGCGACTTTGGTTTTAAAAGTTCCATCGTATCTTTTTCTGATTGATCTTTTTATTTGGTATCTCTTTTTTTACTCAACCAGGAGTATTTTATAACCTTAAACCACTGTTCAGTTTTCGGGGTACAGTATATAACCTATAAACTGCCATAGGATTCGATGTTAATCGTCACCCCTGAATGTTTCTATCGGGGGTCTAAAATAAAGTAAAAAAAGACTTAGATTCCCGATTAATACATTCGGGAATGACGGATGTTATCGATATCCGCCATAAAAATCTATTGCGTCGAAGTTTTCATCTTCACATGGTGCTGCGAAGCAGCATGAGGGTCTATCCTGGAAACTACCCAGGATACCAGCCTACGGCGTAAGACGAAAAAAATGAAAAGAACTAAACCAAGGATAGACCCTCATATTTCCATCTTCAGATGGTGCTGCGAAGCAGCATGAGGGTCTATCCTGAAAACCCATTTGCGGGATGGACAAAGATGAGATTGCCACGTCGCAGAGGGCGCTCCTCGCAATGATAGTTATGAATACAATCATTTAATAAAAATTATAAAAATCGATGAAAATTTTTCTTTATTGAGATATTATTAACTCATGGAATTACACCGGTCTGGAGAAATTGACAATTGGGGGGGATGTGTCCAATGAAAAAATTCTGGAAGGGCTTCATCCTGATCTTGCTTTTATTGATATTTTGTTGGTGCTTTCAAATACAAGCCCTGGCTGGAGACAATCTCCTTCCCCAGGCTTCCTTCACCGCCAACCCCACCTCCGGATCTATTCCCCTCACCGTCGCCTTCGATGCCAGCGGTTCCACCCCTGGAAGAGGAACCTCCATCACCAATTATGAATGGAAATTCGAGAGTCCGACCGATGACTGGATGAGCTCTGGAGGTAGTTCCACCACAACCCATACCTACTCAAATTCTGGTGTATATACCATTTTCCTCCGGGTAACAAATAATCTCAATCAAAATAGCGTTCCTGTAACTACAACCATCACCGTGAGTCCTACCACTCCGACTCCGACCCCAACTCCAACCATACTCTCCTGTCCCGATCCGTCGGTCGTCTTTACCATCAATCCCTCATCAGGTTCGGCTCCCCTCACTGTCAACTTTGATTCGAGCGGAACTGACCCCGGGGCGGGCGAAACCATCACCCACTATCTCTGGACCTTTGGCGATCTTAGCCTGCCATCGAACGAAGTCAATCCTTCCCACACCTATTTGAATCCAGGAACCTACCAGGTAAAGCTGGCGATTACCAATTCATGTAATAGCTTGGGTTCATCAGAGAGAACGGTTACCGTGACTGAACCAACCCCTACCCCAACTGAATTGCCAACTCCAACACCATCCCCAACCCCTACTCCCTGTCCAACTCCCACCGCGGTTTTTACCACCCAAATATCGGCTGAAAACCCGCTAATGGTTGTTTTTGATGCCAGCCAATCAACCGCTGGAGTTGGCGCCAATATTCAGGATTATTTCTGGAACTATGGAGATGGAACCAGCCAACACCTTCAACAACCATCAACCACCCATACCTACTCAACTTTCGGAACCTATGCCGCCACCCTTACCGTCACCAACAACTGCAATCAGAACTCGGTTTCAAACCCGGTTGTCATCAACCTGGTTTGCCGGGATTCAACCCTCCAGGGAATCTCCCTCAGCCAGGGGAAACTGGAACCTCAATTTAATACTGAGGTTGAGTTTTATCAAGTCGACGTCGGGTATGAAACCGAAACCATCACCGTGACTCCTCTCGCCACCTGCTCCGACCTCTCAATCGAAATTGCTGATATTGCGGTGCCAAGTGGAAATGCTTCTCCTCCTATCCCTCTTGAAGTCGGTATCAACACCATTCGGATAACCATTTTTTCTCAAGAGGGCGAAATTCTGAAGAGTTATATACTCAATGTCCGGCGTTCGGCACCGTCCGATACCTCTCTCCTGTTCAACGATTTAACCATCGATCCCAATCCCTTTTCGCCCGCCTGGAGCCCAAAGGAAAAGGACATCACCAAAATTGGCGGAAAACTCAACCGGGAAATCCCTTTAATTTTTCGTTTTTATTCAGGTGAGGATCTGGTCGATACCACCCTCCCCAAGGAAATAAACCGATATTCAGGAGGAAACGTGGCAACCACTCTTCCTGATCGCTTTCAGTGGAATGGATTTCATAACCAACCTCTTCCTTCTGGTCTTTATGATGTCAAGGTTTCAACCCCAGTTCGGTTAAACCGTCAAACCGGAACCCTCCGCCGAGATTGGAAGGGAATTCTTTTCGAACCTCAAGCTCTGGCGGTTGACGATGCCGGAAACCTGGTGATCGCCAGCCATGGCTTCCCGATACAGGTTTTTCGCCCCTCAGGGGAGTTTGTCCGATTCTTGGGAAAGGAGAAGGTATACAATGCGCTGGCTTTCACTCCTCAGGGAAAGCTGATTGGGTTGGGTCAAAACCGCCTCTTCCAAATCGATCCCAATGGTTTGGAAGAAACCATCCTCTGTGACTTGAAGGATTTCGGGATATCCATTGATTATCAGGATGGACTGGCAGTGAGCAGCCAAGGGGAAATATTTGTCGGCTGTCAGAGTCGGGGAAGCGTTTTGGTTTTTTCTCAAAACGGCAG
>CAYSWT010000070.1:4178-6646 GCA_964434845.1 uncultured Atribacterota bacterium
GGTTCGATCCTGGTGGCTACCTCTCAACCTTTCCATCCTCTCCAGTTTTCGGGGAATGATGTTTCTCCCGATTTCAATTATTTCTGTAAGCTTTCTCCCCAGGGTCAGCTCCTTGCCAGTTGGGGGAAGCCTGGTGAATTCTGTCGAATCGGTCGAATGGTCATCAAAAATGATATCTGTTATGTCACCGACCAGGATGGTTTTCACCGGATGGTCGCCATGGATGGAAATGGGAGAATCCTTTCTACCCTGTCGACCTCTCCAGACACCTTTCGTAAACCAGTGGGGATGGCTCGCCTTGATCAAAACCGGTTGGTTCTCCTTGATAATGCTCTGGAACGGCTGGTGGTTATGAAAAATGATGGGGCAGTGGAACTGGTCATTCCGATTTGGGCTTATTTTAATGAGGCAGAACAAGTTCAAGGAGTCTATACCAGCCCCGATGGCTTCATCTATCTTCCCGGTTTTAACCAAGTGGTCTCGATTACTCCCCAGGGAAGGTTACAGAAAATCATTCCCTTAGAAGTGAAAACCAGCGATTTTTTCGGTTGGGGTGGATTACTGGTTGATCATCAGGGTAACCTGATTCTCACTGAGAGGTATCCAGGAAAGATCTGGATATTTGATCCTAACGGACACCTTTTACGAACCATATTTCTCCCTAAAGGCCTAGATAGCTCAGCAAATGGGAAAGATTCCTCTCCCTCTTGGCCGGAAAGACCCGGGTTTTTTGGTCCAATAATCTCTGCTTCGGAAGATGGAATATATGTTCAAATGATATATCAAGATCAAAAGGGAAAATTCACTCCGGCATTTTGCGAACTGGATCTTAAAACCGATAAAGTCCGAACCTTTATTTCCCGAAACTTGGATGACGAAATGAACCTGGTGATCCCCAGGATGGATTATTCCATCGAAGATGACCTGGTTACCCCTTTTGCAGTGGGAAAAGATTATTTTTATAAAGTTTATTTCCATTCGGTGGTTGCTTATGATCGGCTGGGAAATTTCCAATGGTCATTAGGGCAAGAACCCGGGTGGTCTTTTTCAATTCCATGGCTTTTAGCCAACCAGGATTACCTGGAAATTATGGAATTTGAAACCACCCACTCCCAGCCCGGGCCAATCCGGATCGAAAATTGGAGCGTCAATCAAGATGTTTTGCTGGCTCAAGGTCAGGTTGAAATCGATAACATTCCTCCCAGAATTACAATTGCCTCGGGAGGAATGGTGACTGTCACCGAGGAGAAATATACCCTTGGAGGGGATATCGAGGAGAAAAACTTTGATCACTACGGAGTCTTTTACCGAAAAGCCGGGAGCGAGCGGGGTTGGAATCCAGTCGACTCAAACGTAAAACTCCGTCCACAGCAGGGAATCTTATCCAGCTGGTTTGTCGGTCGGGAATACCGGGATACTGGAATCGAGGTGAAAGTGGTGGCTTGGGATACCGCTGGAAATTCCAGTGAATCGACGGCTCAGGTAGCTTTCGACGACGATGGTGACGGTTTGAGCAACCGGGAAGAATTGGCGCTGGGAACCGACCCCCGTCAATTTTCTCAAATTGAAATCCAGACCGATCTCAAAACCCTGGTTACTCCATACTTTTTTGCCAATGCCGAACATGAGCTCCATTTTTATGTAGTCGATGTCAGCAATCCCGATCGACCCCGCCCACTTCCCAACGCCCATTTGGAGGTATCCTTCGATACCGGTGTTTATTCTCAATCTCAAGATAAAATCTTATGGCAAAGTCCAAATGTTGATTCCCAAACTGTCACGGTGAGCTGCGTTCTTTCCCGAATTGACCAGACCACCCTATCAGAAGGCGAAACCGGAAATCTGCTCACCGCCGATTTTCAACTTTTAGTCATGCGGGATGAAGATCGGGACTGGATGCCCGACCTTCGCGAAATATCGGCTGACAATGATAATTTGAACTCCACGTTTTTGAATAATCCCGACTCCGATGGAGATGGTGTGATCGACGGAAAAGACCTTGCTCCCCGGACTACCTACCAAGAGTGCTGGCAAAAAGTCTATTATCCGGGGATGTTAGGTAAAACCATCCCGCTCTGTTTTTATGGAATTGGAGGGGTAGGAAGCCATACTGTACGATATTACTTTGTAGAAGATGAACACCATCAAAAACGCCAAGTTACTCATGATTTGGGGAGAGAGGGAATCATAGAAAGCGATGTCTCATCTATCCAAAAAAATAAAGAACTCGCCAACTCTATGTTATTCCCAGGGCAAACCGGGGATTTTCATTCACCATACACTTCCACCCTTCCAAACCAGAACTTGCTGGTGATTCCGAAAAATGGAAATCAATTCGATACTCCTTCCTGGAATTCAATCAAAAACCAGCTTAAAGAAGACTTCAATAACTTGGTGGATATCGAAATCCCTACCCTCCCCTCGGAAAACCAGACCCAGTCTCACCTCAAACCTCCTTCTTCCGGGAA
>CAYSWT010000070.1:6746-9462 GCA_964434845.1 uncultured Atribacterota bacterium
GCTTCCTTCTTACCCAGGAGATGGATTCACTAAAATGGTCTGGTTGGTTGAGGTTTATCATCCCAGTGATGTGATTCTCCGCCCCGGGAATGTATTAATCTTAACTAATCCATCGAGTACATCGGGTTCAGCCCAAAAATCTGGACCAATTCTTCCCTGGAATAAAGTTCTTTATAGCGATCAGGTTCTTGCTCAATCTCAAGGTGACCATCTCTATTACGCATCAGTCATTTTGCCAGGTGAATACTTAACTCCAGGAAACGCATTTTTTATAAAACTAACTCCCTTCTGGGTAAAAAAATCCGGAACGAAAATCGCATTTGAACCCCTCAAGCTTCCACCGATGAGCTCTCAAATCATCACTCTTGGAGAAGGAAGATCAGTCCTGGCTTTTATCCAAGAACCACCCTATCTCCCGATCACGGTATCAGGGATTATTATCGAAACCATGAGTCCGGTTCAGGAGTGGATTCATCGCCTCACTCCCCGACCCAACCATCCATTGAATGATACCATCCTCGATCAATTAGTTAAGGCAGTGACCACTTCATCTCATCCCTGGCCTCCAAACCTTGGGAGCTACGACTATTCCCGTACAGTGAATGGAGTCAACTATACCATCCGTTGTATCAATACTATTGGGATGCGGAATCAATGGAAACGAGGCGGTTTGGAACCCACCCTCAAGGACTCGATCCAAAGAAATTCCCTGGATAGTGTGGATGTGGTATGCTTCATTGCACCCAACCAACATGAGCGTAGCCTCCTCTATCAAAGCCTTCCCTGGGGTTCAAACGGGGAATGGTTGTTAGAAGGGGAGAGTCTTACTGGGGAAGGAACCACCCTTTCTTCCAGTTCTTTCAACCTTTCTGAAGAAACATCTATGGAGCAGGTCTCTTCAAATGGTTCATCAGCCGATCCTCTTCTTGAACAGCTTAAAAAAGTCAAAAACCTGGTTTCATCCGGGATGAAAATCTACAGTTCCTATAAAACAATTGCCAAGGCTCAGCCGGAAGAAGATACCATTCTGACCTCCTGGTTTGAATTGGGAGATGAAACCCTTTCTGAAATCGACCAATTGCAGACCCTAACCATGCAAAAAGGTGAATCAGGAAGAATAATAATCAACCAGAAAACCACCGATGTTCGATCCTCTCCTGAGGGGACGCTGAACCGAGTTAAGGAAAAATCCGAGGTAGTGGATGAAGCCGAGGTGAACCAATCCTCTCTGCTCAATCAGATGCAAAACTCTATCCAGTTTAAGACTTTTTTGGTGGGGGCTAAAATTGGAACCATCATCATCAGTAATGGAAGCCAGATATATACCTGTTCTTCCAAGGATGATTGGGTTGGGGTGACCGTTTATACTCTCAAGGGTGGAGTTGAATTATCAAGCGAGGTGTTTAAGTTAGCCGGGATTGCTGCTCAAACCCGGTTGGGGTCTTACCTTCCATCCTACCTGGTCATGCCGGAAAAGAGCTTCTGGGTGAAGGGAATTCCGGTGAAAAGCATTGGCGGGTCACTCAACGTGGTCGGGATTATTGCCGGAACCATCGAGACCGGATACAATGTGTACCTCTACACCAAGGCCGATGATGTATTAACCAAGAAAGAAGCAGCACGGAATACTTGTGCCACTGCTATCGACGCCGGCATTTCAGTCATCGAACCCTTAGGTGGGTTGGTGATGGGTTTCTGGGTGATCGGTTCGGAAATTGTCCACTTAACACTTAAGCTTTTTGATGTTGAAGTCTCACCATATATCAAAAAAGTTACCAGTTCTCCTGGTCAATTCCTCACCTACACTCTGGTGAAAATCGACCCCAAATCAGTTCCTTTCGACAAAGCGGTTGATGCCTACACCAAAGCCCAGAAGGATGCCATTGAAAAGTGTAAGAAATATAATCGGGATCCAAAACGTCAGTATATTTATATCTTCGTTCCACCGGATTAAGATTGAAGTGTAAAGTGTACCCTTTGTCAAGACAAAATTGAATGAAATTTAAAGTGATAAACTCCGGTTGATTATTAATATCTTTATCGTGATAATTCCCTTATTTTTCAGCTTGAATTATTTGTTTTAAAAACATTAGCACACATCCGCCTCCCACCGAGATAGACCTCAAGCGGTGTCATATTGTTAAGAGATTGGTGAGGTCTCTCTTCATTATAGATGTTCATGCCGGACAAAAACTCTGGCACCAGTAGAGGATGAAAATACTCTCTGTAGCACTGGATCTTTCCCCCCTTGCTAAAAGGGGGGTAATTGATGGGTGAAACAAATATGTGTTTTCATTTCTCAGATGGTGCCGCAACGCAGCATGAGGGTCTATCCTGGAAATACACCAGGATAACAACCTACGGTGTAAAATTTAAAAAATAGAAAAGAAAGAAACTGAAAGGATAGACCGCCAGTATTTCCATCTTCACATGGTGCTACGAAGCAGCATGGCGGTCTATCCTGAAAATACCAGGATCAATCTACGGCGTAATATATTAAAACAAAAATCAAAGAAGAGAGAACCCAATCCAGTGCAAGCGAGGTGAAGGTGTTGCGAGCGAAGAAAATCATCAAGCGGATCGTGGGAGTTATTATTCTCATTTTGCTGTTTATCCTCTTTCAGACCATCGGGGAAAACCCATACTTCAAATGGTATTTCAACTCCCTCTATTCGATCCGATCCGCCGTTATCGAACAACGGATGCTCCCTGACGG
>CAYSWT010000071.1:0-9357 GCA_964434845.1 uncultured Atribacterota bacterium
TTTTTTTCAACTCAACAACTCAACCTCTCAACAACTCAACATTTTGGTGTTTCCATTTTCATATGGTGCCACAACGTGGCATGAGGGTCTATCCTGAAAATGCAGTGAGTCGTAAGTAGGGTAAAACGAAAGCTGTTATGCTGATGAGCGCAACGACGTGAGGATCGTATATTTATAACAATTTCCCCTACATTGAGGGGAGGGTGGAATTGGTTCAATGGCTGCCTATTCATCGCTCATTGCTCTATGGAATCAGAACAACTTTAATTGAATCTTCACCTTTTTCCACCAACTCAAATCCCTTTTTAAAATCTTCAAGGGGGATTTCATGGGTGATAATTTTATCAGCTTTAATTTTACCATCGTTTAAAAATCGGATGGTTGGCTCATAGGTGTAGGGACTCAAATGTGCTCCTCTGACATCCAATTCTTTTCGATCTCCGATAATACTCCAGTCAACAGTAGTGGCATCGTTGTAAACGCTAAACTCAACATATCTGCCCAATTTTCTAATCATTTGGAGACCCTGGATAACCCCTGATGGATGACCGCTGGCTTGGATATACACATCACAACCATACCCTTTAGTTAATGCTTTTACCCGTGAAACCACATCATCCTTCAACGGGTTGAATGCCAGATCGGCGCCATATTCGAGGGCAAGTTGGTTACGGTTCTCTTTTACATCGACCGCAATCAGCATCTTGGGATTTTTCAGCCGGGCAGCCTGGATCATCCCTAAACCAAGTGCACCTAAACCAGCAATAACCACCACATCATTAAACTGGATATCGCCTCTTTCGACCGCGTGTATGGCGCAACCCAGCGGTTCTATATAGGGAGCTGATTTCAGTGGGAAACTCTTCGGAAGTTTATAATTTCGGGCCGTTTGAGGAAGTCGAACATATTCAGCATATGCTCCATCGGCGACTTTCCCCTGGAAACCATAAATATTGTGAACTTCGCACATCCAGTATTTCCCTTCCAAACAAAACTTACACTTACCACAAGGGACAATTTGCTCAGAAACTGCCCAATCTCCCAAAGACAAATCGTATTTTTCACTCGCTCCCCTTCCTAAAGCAACCACCTGACCATAATACTCATGACCGGGAATAAACGGAGCGACAATCCAGGATGGCTGACCATCCCCACCCCAAAAAGAGGGGGCTCCATGATAACCCTTCACGTCCCCTGCACAGATTCCGCAGCCGCCAACTTTTAAAAGAACTTCTTCATCCCCAATTTCCGGAAGAGGGATCTCTTCCAAACGGTAATCTCCTGGTTTATAGGCAACTACTGCTTTCATTTTGCTGGGAAGATTATCAATGGCTTTATAGTAAGTCATGGTTCGCACCTCCTCTATTATCTTATCGCTTTTCCGTTCGATACATTAAAAATGTGAATTTTCTCTTTTCTGAAATAAACCCGTACAAAATCACCTTCTTTTTCAGGGGGCAACCCGGGCACTTCAATAAATACTTTTTGATTATCTACATCCACCATAACGACCGATGCTTCCCCTAATGGTTCAATACTATAAATTCGGGCTTCTAACCAATAACTCTCTTCCATTTCCTTCTCCATAACCATATCTCCAGGACGAACACCGATCAACCACTTTTTTTCTTTACCGTTTTCTTTCTGCATAAGGGAAGCGATTTTGGGATCAATATCATATTTAAATTGGGGGGATTGTAAGTAAAATATGCCGTTATCCTCTACCAAAGTACCCTGAAGAAAATTCATCGGTGGTTCTCCAATAAATCCTGCTACAAAAAGATTGGCAGGTTGTTGATAGAGTTCATCCGGAGTCCCTACCTGTTGAATCTCCCCAAAATTCATAACCACCACTTTATCAGCCATGCTGAGCGCCTCAAGCTGATCATGAGTCACATAAACAACGGTGAGCCTCATTTCCCTTTGAAACCGCTTCAGGTCTATCCTGAGCTTTGCTTTTAACTGTGCATCAAGATGAGAGATGGGTTCATCCATAAGGGTCACTTGAGCATCTTCTCTCACCAAAGCTCGCGCGAGAGAGACCCGCTGTTGTTCGCCACCGCTCAGTTTTGCCGGTCTAAAGCTGAGAATATCGCCGATTTCCAATAAATCAGTAACAATTTCAATTTTTTCTTTAATTTTGTTTTCTGGGTACTTTCTTGCCCGGAGGGGGAAAGCGATATTATCATACACAGTCAACGGAGGATAGAGAGCATAGGATTCAAAAGACATGGATATCTTTCTCTCCTTGGGATGAAGGTCGTTCACTTGCTGATCGTCAATATATATATCTCCTTTCGAAATTTTTTCGAGGCCGGCTATCATGCGCAATGTACTGGTTTTTCCGCATCCCGAAGGTCCAAGCAGGCACAAAAATTCTTTGTCGTTGCAGGTAAAAGTAGCATTTCTGACTGCTTCCACCCATTTTTCAGGACCAGCTTCCTCACGATAATACTTCCATACATTATCGACTCGTACTTCCGCCATTTTGCACCCCCTAACCTTACATCAGTAAAATATTTCTTTTCGATGGTTTATCAAATAGCTGAATGTCTTCTTTCCCAAAAAAACAGGATATTTTTTCTCCCACTCGGATGGATTTTTCTAACGGGAGCTGAAAAGTAAATGCCAAACTGTGAGCTGTTTTCAAAAACACAATCTTCCTTGACCCTCTTAATTCAACAAATTCAACTGTCCCTTCAAAAATCGTTCCAGCAAGAGAATCAGGGTGCTCATGATCATTCACTAATTGAATTTTACTGGGAAAGATCCCCAAAATGACGTCTTTTATCTTGGTTTTCTCAAGTCGGCTTTTGATTTCTGGCGATACCTCGAATGAAACATCCTTTACCCTTACCGTCATTCGATCTCCCACGGCGACTACTTCTCCATCAAAGGAATTCATATGTGGATCGCTGATGATGGTTCCGATGATCGAGTTCGCAGGTTTATTATAGATCTCTTCCCATTTCCCTATTTGGAGTAAAATGCCTCGATGCAAAATCAAAATTCGATCTCCTACCGAAAATGCTTCTAAATAATCGGTGGTCGTATAAATTGTGGTGATTCCTTTTGATTGCTGCCATTTTTTAATCTCCCTCCGCAACCGGTGTCGTAATTTGGCATCGAGGTGGGCAATTGGTTCGTCTAACAAGTAAAGTTGGGGGGTTCGTATTAAACAGCGGGCCAGGCTCACTCTTTGCCGCTGACCGCCGCTCAACTCTTTGGGTTTTCTTTCCAGCAGCATATCAATTTCTAAAAACTCAGCGGTTTCCCTAACCTTTTTCCTGACCTCCTCTTCCGAGAATTGACGGACTCTTTTCGGTGATCGCAAAGGAAAAGCAATATTTTCAAAAACCGAGAGGTGAGGATAGAGCGCATAGGTTTCGAACGCCATCGCTATATCTCTTTCGGAAGGATCAAAACGGTTAATAACCTGTCCATTCATTACAATTTCTCCGGATGTAACCTCTTCAACACCGGCAATCATTTTTAAGGTTGAACTTTTTCCCGCTCCCGGGCTCCCAAGTAAGACTAATAATTCTTTGTCCTCCACTTTGAAGGAAAGATCTTTAACCGCAACCAGATCTACATATTTTTTAACTACTTTTCTTAATTCTATATCGGCCATTGTGTGCCTCCCCTCTTTCGGTTCATCCTTTGACTGCACCAAAGGTCAATCCCCGTACTAAATAGCGCTGAATGAAAATAGCCAGGATTACCGACGGCAATAGGGTAACAATTGCGGCACCAGCCATTTGACCCCACAATACCTGTTCATAGGATATAAACCCCATTAAAGATGGGGTCACTGGTCGAGTAATATCCGAGGACAAAACATACCCGAATAAAAACTCATTCCAGGCAAATATGAAAGAAAGAATAGCGGTTGCCGCTATTCCGGGAGCGACCAAGGGAAGATTCACTTTACGGAATACGCCCCACCAGGTGTACCCATCGATTCTGGCAGCGTGCTCAAGTTCTATTGGTATATCTTCAAAAAAGCCCCTCATCAACCAAACTGAAAAGGGTAAAGTAATAAGCTGATAAGCGAGCATCATGCCATAATAGGTTCCGTATAGCCCTAATCTTCTGAAAATGACAAAAAGAGGGATAATTACAATCAAACCAGGAGCAAAACGGAAACTTAATAAGGTGAAAGCAAAATTCTCCTTGCCTCTAAAACTGAATCTGGCAAGTGAATAGGCGGCGGGTATACCCAGCAACATGCTGATTGCCACCGCACCCGAACAGACAATCAAACTGTTCAAGTAATACCTCGGAAAATCAGTTTGCACCGTTTCATACTTTCCTAACCAGGCTTTACCAAATAAAATGACCGAATAATTTTCAAGCGTCGCGTCATAATAAAACTTGGGTGGATACGATATGACGTCGATGGGTGTTTGAATTGACATATTAAACACCCAATACAAAGGGAAGATGGTCCAAAACATAATGAGAACCAGTCCAATGGCGGATAAGACTTTCCAAAGGGTTAATCTTTCGCTTCCCATTTATAAGACCTCCAAATATTTATTAACCTAATATCCGTGAACTTCGCTAACCGCCTTTTTCCATCTATTCACCAATAAATAGCTCAAAAAATAAACAATTGCCCATAACACTACCAGATGGGCAAACGAATATCCCATATTGGTCCACCTGAAGCTTTGATAGTAGGCCTGAACTGATAATGTCATGGTTGCGCTGGCTGGTCCTCCCTTGGTGGCGGCGTAAATAATGTCAAAATGTTTCAAACAATCCATAATTCTAAATAGCAATACAATCAGAATAACCGGTTTCAGCAATGGAATGGTCAGCTTCCAAAAAGTAAACCAGCTCGACACTCCATCGACGGCAGCAGCCTCATAGGGTTCCTTGGGGAGGTTTTGAACTCCGGCGAGGAAAATCATACCTACAAACGGAATAAAAACATAGGCGTCGATAAGAATCACTGAGAATAAAGCGGTGCTGGATGAACCTAACCATTCCAAAGCCGGGAGCCCGACTAATTGGAGAAGATAATTAAAGACTCCCTGAATAGGAGCCATCATCAATTTCCACATAATGGCGGCGACGGTGGGGGGTAACATAACTGGCAATAAAAATAACGTCCGCCACAATTTTTGACCCAGTAAACCCAAATTCAGGAGATAGGCTGCAATAAATCCGATCCCGACCTCAACCAGAACCGCTCCCAAGGTAAACAAGAGGGTAACTTTTAAAGAATTCCAAAATGCAGAATCACGGGTGAGCTCGAGGTAGTTTCCGATTCCAATAAAATTACTGGTACCAGAGGTTAAATTAAAATTAGTAAAGGACATGACCACTGAATAGCCAAATGGGACCAGAATACCAACGGTTACAATAAAAGCTGGTAAAAAGAGTAAAAAAGATTTTTTCCTGCTCCAAAAACTCTCTCGAATTTCTAATGTATTGGTCAAATCGTTTTACCCTCCCTTCAGATTTCATCATTACCCATATTTTTTTATTTATCTGAGGAGTAATCCTGTCACCCTGAGCAGCATATTTTGCTTCATTGGGATCTCATTTTTTAATTTTCCTCCTGGTAATCCATAATTTACGACTCACCACATTTAAAAGACTATATTCCCCCTTCGTGCAGTTGAGTACTTTTCTCAACCACGTTTTTCATTTTTTATATTAGTATATTTGCTATCTTACGTCGTAGACTGCTCTTCTCGGAATGATAGAATTTGAAGATATAATCTAACCTATAGGTAAAAATTCGCTTTTAGACAGGGTGGGACATGCCCCACCCTGTCTGGTGCCAGCTACTTTTTCCACTTCTTCATAAATTCATTAATCTTCGCTGCCGCATCATCCAAAGCCTGATCAACCGGTTTTTTCCCTTCATAGGCTTCATGAAGCGCTTCAGCCCAGAAATCACCTACAGTGGTAACATCAGGATTCGGTGTCCAGCGAATATCACCATACTTGGCATACATATCATCAACGATTTTCCGATACTGTCCGGGCTCGGTTCCCCATTTCATAGTCTTTTCAATGACAGCGGGATTCTCCCAGACCGACTTTCGGGTCGGGTTGAAGTTATCATATCGCAAAGTACCATCAAGCATGGTTTGTGGGGCGGTAGCCCAAAGCAGGAATAGCCAGGCGGCTTCTTTATGCTTGGAAAGCGAGCTCATCCCCAGCGCCCAGGTCCACATGTTGGAGGTAATATTTCCATCTTCAGCAGCCGCCGGAAGAGCATAACCATTTTTTCCGGCAACCACCGATTGGGCCGGATTTTCATAAGTCGCGGCGAAGAAATCACAATCGGTAATTTCATAAAACCGGCCGGCAGCGTAATTTTGTTTGGCATCATACCAGGTATAGTTCGGCCAGCCCGGTGGTCCCGCTTTCTGCAAAATGTCCACCCAGATTTGAGTGATTTTTTTGGCTTCCGGAGTGTTGATAGCGGCAGTTAAATCGGGATTGATATCCTTTTGACCATAGGTACTGAAAGCAGTGAAATACCCGGAATGGACAGTCGACCAGCTTTTGATTCCCCGGTTGGCTACTCCGTATACCTGGGGTTTTTCTTGTTTTCCCATTTCCGCAGCTTTGGTCAAAGTGGTGAGAAGATCAGGATAGGTGGTGGGAACCGTCAAACCCCACTTTTCCCGAAGATCTTCGCGATACACCTGGCAGAAAAATTCTGCCATAACGGGAATAGCGTTCCATCTTCCCTGTCCGAGCCCGCCACCAATAGTTCCATCCCACATATTGGCTCGGAGCGGTTTGTCATAAAAGTCCTGCCGATCATACCAGGCTTGGTCGGTTAAATTGGGGTTATTCCAGAATGGGTTCAGATCTTCGATCCAACCGGCATACTGGTATCTCCATTCAAACATGGGAGATGTCATATACACATCGAAAATACCACCACCGCTGGAAAGGTCGATCAGAAGTTTCTCAAAAAATTCTTCTTCCGGTAAAATCACATAGGCCACCTTGATACCAGTTAGTTGTTCAAATTGAGGGATCAGGGGCCGCAAGGATTCGGTAAACGGGTGTTTGTTTAAACCGATGGTAATTTGAGTTCCTTCGTAAGCCTTCCAATTAATTTTTGCCTTTTGATAATAGGTTAAGGGATCATCCTGAGCGAATGCGATTGAACCAACCAAAACAACCAGCACAATAATAGTTAAAAGTAATATTTTTTTCACAAATAAACCCTCCCTTTCATCATAAAATAACTCTTTCCTTTTCCATTGTAAAACGACTGCCTTCCGACCCAAAAATACTGATAATTTTTAATGAATCCTTTTCACCTCCTTTTCGGAAAATGACGTATCACAACACACAGTGAATGTAAGTAAATAGACATTCATACCGCTGTATCATGGTGCTTTAAAGTAGGATGAGTATTCATAATTCAAATTGTGCCAGGTCAATACCCTGGCACCTATAGAGGATGAAAATGAATCGTTTTTCCAACCAACAATTTCGACACGCCACGGCGTGTCGCAACAATAAATGCAGATGGAACGGGCGCAATAAATTTGCGCCCCTACAATCAAAATAAAGAATCGAATCCCTCTCGATCTCCCTTTATCCAAAGGGAGAGGCTCAGATAGGGTGATGATTGAATATCTTTGAACTGTATACTCGTTACTCGTCACTGCATTTTCATAATAGAACCGCCATACTACTTGCAACACCATATGAATATAAAAACCCAAAATTCGACATACCATGGTGTGTCGCAACAATAAATGCAGATGGAACGGGCGCAATAAATTTGCGCCCCTACGTAAAAAAATGTTTTTTGTAGGGGCTTGATAAATCAAGCCCCTACAAATGGGTTTCCAGGATAGTGGTATTGAGAGAACGTTTGAGTAATTCGTTCTTCACGAAAGGTATTTATTATGATTCAATTTCTTTAATCGTTAATTTTTTTATTCCCTGTTCCATCAATTTCTATCTGCTTCTTGATTAACATAGCAGTGAGATTATCGACTACCAATACATTGATAAAATTTCCATTTAACGCTCCCAGAATAGCATCTTTCTTTTCAAATCCTCCTGCCACACCGATCACATAAGGGCATTGTTTCAGCTGTTCCAATGAAAAAGCAATACGCCGCTCGTTTCCGCTAAAATTGATAGTCAATCCATTTATATCGTAGTAATTTCCACAGATATCCCCCACGGCTTTCTTTTCTTGAAGCTCAATGTACTCATTTGGAGTTATTGCTCCAGTACTGATTAGTGTCGAATCGGAGGATACACCTCCTATACCAACCAAGGCAATATCAATTCGTTCTGAAAGGGTCGCTTTGATAGTATCATCAGTGAGCATGGCATCTCGTGTGGCTTTATCCCTTGTAAAAGCAGGTGCAGGAAGATAATAAACTTGGGCAGATAGAATCTCAGCAAGACGTTTGTGTATTTCGGTAGCAACGATATCAGCCGATATTCGGCTCAGACCACCCATTATTTGTACAATACCAAGATTTGTAAACTCGTTATTCTTAGGCCTTACGTAGCGAACCAAATAGAGGAGCGTTCGACCATACGCCATACCAATTTTATATCTCGGTTTAAGGAGGTTATAGAACAGATTAGCTCCAGCCTCACCGACGCTCTTTCGAATGAGATCTGAGTTCTCGCTAAAAACCTCTACCACTATAACTTTCTTTAATGGGAAGGTTTTCAGAAAGTATTCTTCAAGTTCGCTAACCCGAGTTTGTTCTGGTTCAAATATTTTGATTTGAACTATTCCGGTATCTTTAGCCTTTTTAAGAATACGCGAACATCTTTGCCGAGAGATACCTAAAAGGTCACCGATCTCGGCAATAGAAAGTTCCTTTTCGTAATACAGCCTGGCTACACGTGCTGCCAGGGATGCTTCTAATTCATTTTTCCCATTCATTTTACCATAACATTTGTTATATAACATATTGACCAATAGTATCACTATAAAATGGAGTTGTCAACTTTTATATGAAATATGTCATTTAAAAAATTGATACTTCCACCTTAACAGGTAGGGATTTGATGCTGGATTTAGAAATGATTAAAATAACAATTAGGAAAAGCGCCTGAAGCCTGCGGCATAAGATAAGGAGCATAATGATTGAAGAAAGAAATCCTTGAGAAAAACACTCAAGAATTTGAGAGGGGAAAAAACACCATCTGAAAAAGAAAACATATTCTTGATTGGAAAATAAGCACTCTCCCATGATTCTGAGGAACTTAGACATTTTTGGCTGAGTGATCTGGGGATCTCATCTTTAAAGAATGTTGAGGTGTTGAATTGTAGCAGATGAAAAGATATGACCCTCACATAGCACGGAACGCTCCTCAGGGCGATAACTTTATTGT